>JABHBJ010000051.1 GCA_018673955.1 Chloroflexota bacterium
AACCGTCCTTCAGATCGATGAAAGCAGCCTTACCCATGCCGCGACGAGCCATTACCCGCCCTGCAATTCGAATAGTTTCGGTTCGTGGATGTTCGGGATCATCACCGACACCGTTGCCAGCCATGACTTCAGCGTATTCGAACAACTTTGTCGCTTCATCAGATGTGTGCGTTCGATCAAAACGCGGCGGGTAAGGGTCGACGCCCTTCGCCCGTATCTGAGCCGTTTTGGCGAGACGATCTTCAATGAGTTTCTGTTCGCCCGGCGCCACATCGCCGTCGTTCAAGGGATCTGGCTGTTCTTGTTGATCTTGGTTGGTCATATTTTCCGGCGCAGATACTGCCTGCGATCACTCGTAACATGCCGCAGGTATCTACGTGCAGCACTTCTCTCATTTGGCGCTTATATGCGAAGCGAATATCCGCACGACACCTTTGAAGCAGTTCATTCTAAGCCAGCTATCTAACCGGCTGTGATTCACCCAACTCGGATTGACCATCTATTCGCCCGACTCATAACACCGCTTCTGTGTAAAAACGCCAAAACTGGTAACAACTCACGATGGTTAATAATAGCGATTCCCACGAATAATCGAGTTTGTCCTATTTTGCGTAATACCTTCACGGACACTTGGAGAAATTCAGGGGTTTCAAGTGCGGATCGAAAGTGCGATGAGGAACAATCTAAGAGGATCGTCACAGTTCCGTCGAAATACCGGTTCTGGGCTTAGGCCTACAACCTCCAAGGTTAAATCCGCGATTTTTTCGATGCTCGGACCTGCCGGACCTCAGGGTATGCGAGTACTTGATATTTATGCAGGAACGGGAGCACTAGGGATCGAAGCTCTACAACGCGGTGCAACAAGCGCAACGTTCATCGAGCAAAACGGTCGCCAGTGCGCAGATATAAAAAAGGCTCTGGAAAAGCACAAATTGGCAATACAAGGCTCAGTACAAAAAGGGAGCGCACTCAATGCAGTCGGAAGACTGAAGGGCGAGTTCGATCTGATTTTTGCCGACCCTCCCTACGATCTCGCCGAGTTCGAATCTCTATTCGAACTTGTCCACAAGTCCCATCTAATTGCACCCCAAGCCATCGCATTTCTCGAACATTCCAAGATGACCGAGCTCCCCGATTCACTTCCCGGACTCACGTTGTCTACTCACCGACTCTACGGTGATACCGCAGTTTCGGTTTATAAATCTCAAACCACCCCAACCCAAATAACGAACCCGGAGGGCGAATAGATGGCACGAGCGATCTATCCCGGCACGTTTGATCCCGTAACCAACGGACACGTGGATATTGTCGAAAGGGCATCACATACCGTCGAACATTTGACGGTCGGTGTTGTCGAAGTCTCATCTAAACGAACCATGTTCAATGTCGATGAGCGTATAAAAATGTTCTCCGATGCAGTGGCATACCTGCCCAACGTATCGGTGAAGGCGTACTCAGGTCTAACAGTCAACGCTGCCCGAGAAATCGGAGCAACCGTAATCGTTCGTGGTTTGCGAATCACAAGTGATTTTGAGTACGAAAGTGAAATGGCACTAATGAACCGCAGGATGGCTGAGGACGTCGAAACCGTTTGTCTTTTCAGCGCATTGCAATATCAGATCCTGAGTTCATCGAGAGTGAAGGAAGTAGCGGCACTCGGCGCCGATGTGTCGGGCCTAGTTCCTAAAAACGTTTGGGGGCCTCTGGTTGAGAGGCTCGAACAACGAAAACAAACAGCAAACAATAGTTAGTAGCACGCGTCAGTCGACACGCATGGAGGCAGAAATGACATATATGTCACAACTCGAAGACCTAGAGGCGATAATCCTCAAAGGTCGAGTACCCGGAACAGCTCGAACGCTCGTAAATCTTGACAAAATCACAGCAGTCATCGATGAGATGAAGCGCGAAATGCCAGAACAGTTGAACGAAGCCGAGGGCGTTGTTCGCCAGAAAGACGCAATTATCAAGCAGGCTGAACTCGAAGCCCGACGAATTCGCGCTTACGCCGATGAAGAAGCAACAACGATTCGTCAGCTCGCCGAAGAGCAATCGAACACCCTGCTTACAACTTCGCAAGAAGAAGCCCGAAAGATGATTCAGGACACTGAGATCACCCGAATGGCCAATGAACAGGCAGTCGAGATCGAAGCCGACGCACAGAAGCGCGCTGGCAAGTTGATCGATGATGCTGAAAGCAGCGTAAACGGAATTTTGAACGAGGCTGAAACTTCAGCCGACTCACGTCGCAAAGGCGCAGACAACTACGCTCGAGAGGTGTTGTTCACGCTCGAAGAACGAATCGCCGACACGCTTGGTCAGGTCCGAGGTGGTATCGACCTCCTCGACGCCCGCCCAACAGCAAACGTCGCCGACTAGTTGTTCGTCAAACGGCATGAATCGCCAAAATGTCATCCTGAGGTTCTCGAAGGACGACAGACGAGGCGTCTCTCAAGCGAAGTCGACAACTGGCTCTGGAACTCCCCAGGGAGCTCACGAGGTGCCCAAGTGCGCTAGATATATTGACGCACGCTCTGCACTAAAAAAGAATCAACCCACAGCCCTGTGTTCGCCCACGTTCAATCAAACGAACCAAGCGACGCAGGGCTGCGTTGTTTAACGAATCTTACGGATGCAAAATCACTTTGGTATAGCCGTCTATTCGCTGATCGAACTTCTGATAGGCATCAGGCGCTTCGTCCAGCGACACCTGATGCGACACGACGAAGCTCGGAAGCGCTCGCCCTGAGATGATTAGATCCCGCAAGTTAGCGTTGTACTGCTTCACATTGCACTGGCCGGTTCCGAGACGGATGCCCTTCTCGAAAAGCTGCCCAAAGTTGATCGACAGCGCACCCTTCTTAGCGCGCTCATCTACTCCTCCGGGGTCGGAAGGAACGTAAAGACCGGGAATACCTAGCGCACCAGTCGGAGCGACCACATCGATTAGCTGATTCAGAACGATGTTCGGCACCTCGTCCTGCTCACCACCAACAGCTGACGAACCAGCAGCAGTCGCCTGATAGCCGACGGCGTCAATTCCCTTATCGACACCTTCGCCACCTAAATGTGCTTTGATCTGCTCGACCGGATTAGCCACGTCGTAATTGATCGGAATGGCACCGATTTCTGCAGCCTTGTCGAGTCGTTCTTGAACATGATCTACCGCGAATACCTGTGATGCCCCTCGCAAAATTGCACTATACGCAGCCATCAACCCGACGGGACCACACCCGAACACCGCAACACTCTCGCCCGGGGTCACACCTGCGAGTTCCGTGCCGTGATAGCCGGTCGGGAAGATGTCGGCGAGCAAAGCAAAGTCGGCTTCATTGTCGGTGCCCTCAGGCAGGACAAGACAATTAAAATCGGCAAACGGAACCTGCATTAGCTCCGATTGCCCACCGACCCATGGCCCCATCGAAACGTATCCGTACGCACCCCCAGCGAATCCGGGATTCACCGTTGTGCAGTATCCGGTGTAACCGCCGAGGCAGTTTTTACAGAATCCGCAAGCGACGTTGAATGGCATGACCACTCGATCGCCGACCTTACGAGTCTTAACGGCTGGCCCAACTTCAACGATCACACCCATGTTCTCGTGACCAAAAACGATGCCGGGCTGTGCCGCCGTACGACCTTCGTACATGTGCAGATCCGATCCGCAAATGCACGATGAAGTGATTTGTACGATCGCATCGTTCGGATGAAGAATTTGCGGATCTGGAACCACCTCGACAGCAACCTTGAATGGCTCTTTGTATACAACGGCTTTCATAGCGACATCTCCTAGTATTTCTCGGAACTGACTTGCTTGTTCGGCACACTATCGTTCGTCTTTTGCAGTTTGTCCAGAGAAGAAGGTGACATTGCCACGTTTTGCAAGATCTCAAATGTTGTATGCGACGCACACGAGCTAGCCGAGGATGGCTTACTCGATATTTCACGATGGTTCATCAGCCAACTGCTGAACGTGCACGCCAAGCCATCCCCAAAACAGCGTCAGATCCGACTGTGTCTTTCGTCACGCAAACTTCATCTGCCTGAAACGCTACATCACGCACGACATACTCAACTAACAAATCTAAAAAACTTGCCGGATCAGATTTAAGGAGTTGATACGCATTCAAAAATTCATGAAGCTGGGCTGCCTGAATCTCGATCAGAGGTAGATTTTCCAGTTTTGCGGCATCACCACTGAACAGCCGAATATTCTGCCAAGCTGCCTGTGCTAATTCAATGATCGGATCGATAGATACAGCGTACTCCCAGCCGATTAGACCAACAGATAGCCTGTCTCTCCAAACAACGTTCCAAGGAGCCAAATCGCAATGACTCACGATTCGATCACTCCCACCTAAGGTCGGACCAAAATATGCTTGCAAAATTGCGTCAGGCTCTGGAAGAAATGTAGACGATGCCTCATGTAGTTCGTTAATCATTCGACTTAGCCCATGGACACCATCAAGACTCCACGGTCGGAGATTAATGACTTCCCCTTTGATGAACTCTAGTTGTTCACGGCCGTCCTCACTAAATCCGGCACCAATGATTTTCGGAGCATCGTCGAAACCAACCGAGTCCAAGTATCTCAAAAATGAGTGTACAGAGCTGGCCCATTCGCCCGTTTAGCGAAGTAAAACATTACCTTTTCACTACACAACCGATCGCTCTGTCGGATCGAGCCATGCTCTGTGCATCGGTTCACTGAGTGGAATCTCATCGCCATCTTTATGCATGTCAACATCGTAACGATGTAACCAAGTCGACCAGACATATGATTGGCCAATGGAACAATCAAAAATAGCGAGAACACCCTAAACCAAACCCGCAGCCCAGTCGCCGCCTAGCACTGTTTCGAACATCGCGGCAGATTCATCGTTCCATCCGAAGCGATTTACGAGATTCAGGCGGTAGATCAGCTCCAACGCACTCAGTCGAGCCGACAAGGCGTCATCGCTCAAATCTCCCTGGCACAGTTCGACTAACGGCTTCATTAGCCCGATATCCAGCGAATCGTCGTAGGTATCTTCCAACTGTTCCGGAACAAAATTCCAAGGGTACCGCCAGAACCTAAGCAGCATGTCGAGTTCGTAGTCGGCAGGTGCCAATGCCATTCGATCAAAATCGAGAATCCCCGACAGGCTACCGTCGTTACCGACTAATATATTTCCGAACCAGAGATCGCCATGACACAGCACCCTAGGTCGATCGGAGAGTGCTTCGGCCCACTGCGCAAACGCTGCCTGCGAGGTCGTAAGCACTCGACCCGGCACTACGGCATCGACGGTACGAAGCACCTGATTGAACGACTTACGTATGTGTGCTGCCCAATCTTGAGTCTCGGCGTACAGCATGCCTTCGTCGGGCTTAAACTGCTGCATATGACCCAAAGCAGTCGCAAGCTGACTGGTCAACTTGCTTCGACCCACCTGATCCAATCCCGGCCAAACATTATATCCGCTGGAACCTTCGAGTCGATTCAGAATTACCCACGCTCTGCCCTCTAACGCACCCGTTTCAAGCACATTCGGAGTGGCAACTCCCGGTATTTCCATCTGACTCACAGCGAGTTCGTGACTGAATCGTTCGGAACGTCCCACTTCAGGGTCGATCTTTATAACCGTTTCGTTACCTATGAAAACCCACGTTCCATAGCCGAATCCGTAATCAACGTTGCTTCCAAGTTTGTTCTCTGCCCATGCACGAACGCGACTCAGCGCAGCGTGGTCGTCTTTCTCGTAATTTCGAACCCAGGGATTAATAAGCATGGATAGTGACTAGTGTAGCCATGCATCGACGAGCGTGCGAAATAAGTTCGAGGGTGTCCGCTCACCCATTACCCTAGAGGCCTGCTTGCCTTAATCGTCAGGATTTCACTAAATGCCGCCACTCTTCAGCGCCGTTCGGACCCGTTCGTTCGTCGACAATCTCGATATCGACAAATCCTGCAGATTTAATCATGCCTAGATACGCGCTTCGAACAGCCGCATCATCGACGCCCTCTACCCACTGACCTGTCGAATCTCGGATGCTTTCAGGAAGCAATTCGTCGGTTACAAGATCGGATATTACGAAGCGTCCGCCGGGTTTCAGTACTCGGAACATTTCCGAGAGCACCATGTATTTCCATTCAGAAAGCGAAAAAAATCCGTTCGAAATAACGAGATCGACCGAAGTTTCGTCCTGAGGAATCTGTTCGATGTGTCCTCGCTTGAAAACGACGTTGGTTAATCCGAGCTTCTTGGCATTGTCGCGAGCAAGGCTGACCATACATGGCAGCATGGCACCGATCACTCGCCCTGAGTCGCAAACCGAACTCGACATGAACAATCGGTCGATACCGCCAACTGAGCCAAGATCGAAAACAGTTTTGCCAGCGACAACATCTACGTGAGCCAGTGGGTTACCAGTGCCATTTGAAGTACCGGCGGATTTGTCTGAAATCGTTGAGCGTTGTGAATCTGTGTAGAACTCATCCGAAGGCTTATTTTCCGAAGCTTCGAGCGCGTGTTTACCACCACGCTCGGCTAGTGCGCCGTAGCGTTGTTTCACAGCGTTCGCGATGTCCTTCGCATTGCCAGAAAACACCACAGCTTCGAAATCACAGGAGCCAGATCCGCAGCATCCGGTATCGGCAACCGAACTACCGTAATCGAACGATACAAAAACGAACTTACGGGCTTCAGCGTATTACGAATATCCAGCTTCGCGAAAACATTTCGCGACAATCCTACTTGAACGCTATTCCCTAACTAAGAATTCGGCTTGGACGCTCGCAATGTCAAATTGATCAGAGTTTCTTCCCAACCGATGGCGTCAGGTCGACTTTTCTCTTCTTTCACAACTTCGATCTCAGAAAATCCTACCGATTCCACAAGTTCCAAATACTCACTCATAACTGCAGCACCGCCAACACAAGCGACCCACTCTGCTGCCGATTTCTGCACGTCGGCAGGCAGCGCTTCAGCAGTAACCATGTCGGAAATAACAAAGCGACCACGCGGTTTCAGAATTCGGAAAATTTCCGAGAACACACGGGCTTTTTGTTCAGATAGAGCGATAACACAGTTCGAAATAACGAGATCAACTGTGTTGTCGGCCTGCGGTATCGATTCGATATGTCCAAGCTTGAAAACAACATTATCCGTACCAAGACTCTCAGCATTCTTCTGAGCAAGCTCCAGCATGCGAGGTGTCATATCAATACCTATCACATAGCCATCTGGTCCAACTTCTTGGGCAGCAAGGAAGCAATCTATACCACCCCCTGATCCGAGATCAAGAACAGTCTCACCATGCTGAGCATCCGCAATTCCCATCGGGTTTCCACAACCAGCCGACGCACCTACGGCTTCGTCTGGAAGCGCACCTCGCTGATCCTCTGAGTAAAACTTATCGGTAGCCTTAACGCTTGTGCTGTCGGCTGCTCGTTCTGCGGCCTTTGACGCGAGCGATCCGTACTGGTGCTGAACTGCAGCGGTAATAGTTTCGAGCTGCTCGTGGGTTATTTCCGACGATCCAGCATCACCGCAGCAATCGTCGCCACAGCAGGCTGATTCTTGACTGATCGGGGTCAATGTTCCAAAGGGCTTGTTAGTCGTCATCTACTTGCTCTCCAAAAATGCTGGAATCAATAACCGTTGTTGTGCAGCAGGCCGTCTCCACGCCCGCCTCTTTCACCGCTGTTTCAAGCTGCGGTAGTACATTCGCCCATGCCTGAGCCGAGGCTCGGTAAGCCTCGTTGCCCAACACCGAAAGCGAATAGTTCTTCCGCTTTCTACCGTTCACCACAACCGTTTCCAACTCAACGTAACCGCCAGTCTCTAACTCCTTCAACATTGGGTAGATCATGGCATCAGTTGGTCGGGCATCACAGGAAAGTGCGATCCGAGTGGCGATCTCATAACCGTGCATCGGGCCAGTACTCAGCTGCTGCAACATGAAAAATCTCAGTAGGCTTTTTCGATTGAGCGACTGCCAATAGTCGATGCTAGCTAGATCATTTGTCGGCTTCGTTGATATGGTCATTTTGCTCCGCAAGAACAGCGAATAATTCGTTTTACGGTCAATATCTAGCTAAACGATATATCGGCTACCTAGGCATGTCAATATGCTGCTTACAAGACCTCGCTGCATAGCGAATGCGATGTAGATGATGAAACAAGAACCAACGAAGTTCAGCTCACACCGTTTCGTAGTTGCGCTGGAAGCTATAATCCGATCACCTACCAATTCCACCGATCTCGCCGGGCTCATACCAGCTTCACATGACCACTTCCAAAGCTATATCTGATGACAAACTGTTCCTTCTAATCGACGGACACGCGATCGTGTTCCGGGCGTGGTTCGCCATGCGGGATCATTTGATTACTGCGTCAGGTCAGAACACAACCGGCGCTAGCGGGTTCATGTCGATGTTTTTGAAAACGATTCGAGAACAAAACCCGACCCATATTGCTGTGACGTTCGATACAAAAGCTCCGACCTTCCGCAAGAAACTGTTCCCTGCCTACAAAGCGCAGCGAAAAGAAGTCGACCCCGCCCTTCACGAGCAAATCCCTATCCTCAAAGAAATTCTCGAACCGATGGGCGTTCCAGTGTTCGAGTACGAAGGTTTTGAAGCCGACGATCTAATTGGAACGCTTTCGAAACAATCGAGCGATCAGGGCATCAAAACGCTTATTCTCACCGGTGATGCCGACCAACTGCAGCTGGTCGATGAGCACACATCACTTCTCATGTACACCGGATTCGGCGACATGCGGACGTACGACCCAGCCGGGGTCGCCGATAAATATGACGGACTTGGCCCTGAGTACGTAGCCGAGATTAAAGCGCTTGAAGGCGATTCATCCGACAACATCCCGGGCGTACCGGGAGTCGGAAAAAAATCAGCCCGCGCAGTGCTCACTAAACTCGGCCACTTTCCTTCTCTATTCAACCAGCTCGAAGAGGTCGAAAAAATCGAAGGATTACGCGGTGCCAAGCGCACGATGAATCTTCTTGAGGAGCACCGCGAAACAGCTGCTACTGCTCTGGTGCTCACTACGATCGTCAGGGACGTTCCAGTCGAATTCGATGAAGCGATAACAAAGTTCGGTGACTTCGACCGTGAAACCGTTATCAAGACGCTAATGAACTACGAGATGCGTCTCATAGCCAATCGACTCCCAAAGGTAGGAGCTGACACTCCCGGTTCGTCGACTTCAGCGTCGGAAGCTGAAACAGCGCCGGGATGGGAGCCAAACGAGGTCCCAACGGTCGTGGCGAACGGGCAGATCGACATGATGGGTGAGGCTCCGCCGGTCGAAGCATTGGTAAATCCAGAACCGGCAAAACCACTCGGCGAATACGAAATCGTCACCGACATGGTTGGTCTCAACACGATGATCGACATCCTACGAGCAAAAGGCGAGTTCGCGTTCGACACCGAAACGACCGGCCTCAACTCAATGACGTCCGACCTCGTCGGACTATCGTTCTCAATCAAATCCGAACATGCCTGGTACGTAGCTGTTGGTCACAACGAAGGCGACCAAGTGCCGTTTGCCGAAGGACTCGCAGCACTGCGACCTCTTTTCGAAAACGATTCGATAAAAAAGATCGCCCACAATGCCAACTACGACATCATGGTTCTCGCCACCGCTGGAATCACTGTCAATAACCTATCGTTCGACACGATGATCGCAGCAGCTTTGTGCGGTCGGCGTGCTATTGGATTGAAACCACTCGCACTTGAGCTGTTTCAATCAGAAATGACCGAGATCAAAACCCTCATCGGAGTCGGCAAGAAACAGATAACGATGGCAGCTGTACCGATCGAAATGGCAGGACCATACGCCGCTGCTGATGCTGATTTCACGTGGAGGTTGTACGAGCATTTCGAGCTTGAAATCGAAGAGCATGAAGCGCGCTATGTGAACGAAGAAATTGAACTTCCATTACTTCCTGTGATTATCGAAATGCAGCGCAACGGCATGATGATCGACACAGCAGCCCTTGCCGAGATGTCTGAGCAACTCGGAGCCGATGTCGAACTTATCAAGCAGGCTGCAACGGCCGTTATTGGCGGACGCGAACTAAACCTTGCGTCGAATCAGCAAGTGGCAGCCTTATTGATCGATGAATTAGGTGCGCCAAAGACTAGAAAAACCAAAACCGGTTATTCGATGGACGCTAATGCCCTCGAAAAGATTTCTGAAACCACCGGACTTGACGATCGGGTCTACCAAATTGCCGACTCGGTTCTGAAGTACCGCGAACTCACCAAGCTAAAGTCGACATATGTCGATGCACTGCCTGAACTTGTGAATCCGCAAACAGGACGTGTTCACACCAGCTTTAATCAGGTTGGTTCTGCTACTGGTCGACTATCAAGCACCGATCCCAACGTTCAGAACATTCCGGTTCGCACTGAGTTGGGGCGACGAGTACGCAAGGCGTTTGTGGCCGATTCAGCGCATGGGTGGCAATACCTCGCCGCCGACTACTCACAGATTGAACTTCGGATTCTTGCGCATCTTTCTCAGGAGCCCGGACTTCTCGAAGCGTTCCATAAGGGCGAAGACATTCATGCTGCGACTGCGAGAGCGATGTACGGCATTGAAGAAGTAAACCCTGACCAACGCCGAATCGCAAAGATTTTAAACTTTGGAGTGATCTACGGACTAGGACCCGTCGGTGTAGCGCGCCAAACTGATCTCACTCGCGCTCAAGGTCAAGAATTTATCGACCTGTACTTCGGCAAGTACCCGGGAATTCGTGATTACATCGAGCAGGTGAAGCAGTCAGCTCGGGACACTGGATTCGCCCAAACGATCACGGGGCGACGCCGCTATCTTCCCGACATCAACGCTGGCCACCCAGGCCATCGCGCCGCCGCCGAACGTGTATCGGTAAACATGCCGATTCAGGGAACGGCTGCGGACGTTATTAAGCTGGCGATGATTAACATTTCAAACGAAATGAAGAGTCAGAAAATGCAGTCGAAAATGTCGATTCAGGTTCACGATGAACTGATTTTCGAGATAGCTCCCGGAGAACTGATGGAAATGCAGATGATGGTCACAACCATGATGCCCGCCGCCATGGATCTTGCCGTCCCACTCCTAGTAGAAGCCAAAACCGGCCCAACTTGGGGCGACATGGATTCGATGGATTAGGCGTCCACAAGGAGACATGCAATCGGCTTAGTCGATCTATCTATCATCTACTGTCGTCCTTCGATGAACTCAGGATGACACTGTAAAATTAATCAGTGAATGAGAATTGCCAAACGTAATTGCTCGAAAACGGTTCGGCCTAATGAAACCCAACATCGTCGAGATCGTCGGTTTTTCTCGCATGCAGTCTGTCCCGCAGCGCCACCCAGCCAAGCATCGCAACACCGAGTAGTCCTAAGACGTAGCCGATGGCGTATAACTGCCAAGAATCTTCAGCGACTATCAATACGAAAATGCCAATGAGGGCGACGATGATGCCTATAAGCACCATCAACATTCCAGACTTTTCAAGAAGCTGTTTCATGGTTACTCCTCATTTACTGGTACAGATGAGCGCATCATTTTGCCGATCTTAGCCAAATTTTGGCGGCAGGCTGCCAGGGTTTGCACTCTCTTATTTCAGTATCTACCGCTTGAAAAGGGCTATCTAGTTCAGATCACTGAGGAATATGTAGCGTTTCACAGTTTCAGATTACTGGAAGTTGCTATTAGAATTACTTACGTTATGCGGTTTCACTCCGAAACCCCAGACGGTCCCCTGCGGAGGGGTGGCAGAGCGGTTGAATGCGCTTGTCTTGAAAACAAGTATGGCGGTAACGTCATCGCAGGTTCGAATCCTGTCCCCTCCGCCATTTTTTTGCGTTAGTGCATTAGTTGCGGTCGTCATTGGATGACTCGGCTTCGCATCGCAATCTCCTCCTCTAATTCCTCCGATTCCGGTGAGAAAGGAAAATGCGGCATAGCACTCGTTGCCAGCGGAACCTCACTCTAACTTGAAAAATTTTAAACGATCTCGTAATTTTGCGAGTTCCCTTTATTTAATCTTTGTTTCAATTGTCTATGCGAACCCTCGGTAGCTGCGTATCTCGTAGACACTGACCATCACCCTCGGTACGATGATTTACGGTCTAGGAAAATAAGGACCGCCCGCACAAGCCATTTCAAGGAGCACATGCGGGGTCGCTAGCAATCAGAACCGAGTAATAGTTCGTGAATAGCCACGAGTATCAAGCGAAAGCAATCCTCGATAAATTCGGAGTTCCCACTCCGAACGCAGAGGTGGCATCGACAGCAGCAGAAGCGAAAGAAATCGCTTTGAGAATCGGTGGGCGCGTAGTAGTAAAAGCCCAAGTACACGCAGGCGGTCGAGGCAAAGTTGGTGGCGTCAAGCTAGTCGACACCCCAGAACAAGCTGAAGAAGTGGCAGCGTCGCTGCTCGGCACTCGGCTAGTTACGAACCAGACCGGCGCTACTGGTGTGCCAGTCGAAAAAGTGATGATCGCGGAAACTCTCGACATCAAAGACGAGCTATATATCTCGATCGTGATAGACGGCGACATTGGTGCTCCACTGGTAATGGCAAGCACTGAAGGCGGAATGGACATCGAGGAAGTTGCAGAATCAACTCCCGAAAAAATCTTCCGTGTAGCAGGCGACCCGCTAATCGGGCTCACCACCTACCACGCCCGTGACATCGCACTTGCACTTGGCGTTCCTACGAAGTCGGTTCGAGCAACCACAAAACTCATCACCGATCTGTATAACGTGTTCGTCGAAAACGACTGCTCGCTCGTCGAGATCAACCCACTCGTAATCACCGAAGACGACCAAGTCTTCGCACTAGATGCCAAGATCAATATCGAAGATGATGCATTATTCCGCCACCCCGATCTTGCGGTTCTACGTGACCCGAACCAACAAGACCCGCTCGAACAACGCGCCGACAAAGCCGAACTCGCTTACGTAAAGCTTGAAGGCGGACGAGTCGGTTGTATGGTCAACGGTGCAGGTCTCGCTATGGCAACAATGGATATCACCAAAGCAGCCGGAGCCGACCCTGCCAACTTCCTTGACATCGGCGGATCTGCCGATCAGGACCGAATCGAAGAAGCGTTCAAGATCATCATTGCTGATGACGATGTCGAAATGATCCTCGTGAACCTATTCGCAGGTATCGCACGTTCCGACATTGTCGCTCAGGGAATTGTTGCAGCAGCCAAAGAAACCAACGCATCAGTACCCATGGTGGTTGCAATGCGAGGCACGAACGCTGAAGAGGGAATTAAAATCCTCGCCGACTCAGGGCTCAACATCACTGGTGCTCCCGATCTTGCAGGAGCCGCCGAAGTGTTGAAAGCGAAATTACTAGAACTTGGAGAATCCAACTAATGGCTATTCTTGTTGGAGAGAACACACGACTCCTCGTTCAGGGACTCGGACGCGACGGTAGCTTCCAAGCAAACCGCACACGTGAATACGGCACAAACATGGTCGCCGCTGTTCACCCGGGTCGAGACGGTCAGAAATTTGAAGACGAAGTTCCATACTTCTCAACAGTTGCAAAAGCTGTTGAAGAAACCGGTGCCAACACCGGAGTGATCTTCGTTCCTGCCCCGTTCGCAATGGACGCAATCATCGAACAGGTCGATGCTGGCATAGAACTCGTTGTCTGCATCACCGAAGGCGTTCCTGTGCTCGACATGGTCAAGGTCATGGCGTACATAAAGGACAAGCCCATTCGACTTATCGGATCAAACTGCCCCGGCGTGTTAAGCCCAGCATCGAAAGCCAAAGTCGGAATAGTACCTGCAAACATCGTTCAGCCAGGAAACGTCGGCGTTGTATCTCGATCAGGCACACTCACTTACGAAGCAATCGCGCAGCTTGTGCAGCACGGCATGGGTCAATCGACCTGTGTTGGCATCGGTGGCGACCCGGTTCACGGCACCACATTCACGGACGTTCTTGAGCTATTCCAAGCCGACGACGAAACAGAAGCAATTGTGCTTATCGGTGAAATTGGTGGAATTCGAGAACAACTCGCCGCCGACTACATCAAGGAACACGTAAACAAGCCCGTTGTTGCTGCAATCGCAGGTAGTTCTGCTCCTGCTGGCAAGCGCATGGGGCACGCCGGAGCGATCATCACTGGCAAGGCAGCACTCGCTTCTGAGAAGAACAAGGCGCTTGAATCTGCCGGAGTTCACGTTGTCGAATCGCCAGCATTGATCGGTGCGAAAATGAAGGAAGTGCTCGGCTAAGCCGGGCCATTCCTCCCATATGCCGTTTACCGAACGCTACGTTCATACCGAAAAAATCGCACTGAACGTGGCGGAATGGGACGCGCCAGCAGCAGCAACAACGGCGCCGGTGCTTGTTTTAGTTCACGGCTACGGATCGAACTGGAACACATGGGGCCGTGTGGTCGACAAGTTGGCGGCGGAGTTCAAGCTCTTCGCTGTCGATCTTCGAGGTATGGGTCGAAGCGGACGTTACGGCAAGGGTTCAAGTCGCCAGACTTGGGCAGATGATATCGCCGACTTGATCCCGAGGCTCAGCAATGGTCCGGTTTACTTGGTCGGTCACTCACTTGGCGGTTGGGTTACGGC
>JABHBJ010000034.1 GCA_018673955.1 Chloroflexota bacterium
CTTGCTGTATCTGAATCTCCAAATCTCGTCTTACTAGACGTAATGATGCCTCAGGTGAACGGATTCGATGCCCTTGCGACTTTCAAGGATCATAAACGAACCAGCCCAATCCCTGTAATTATGGTCACCGCTAAAGGTCGGCTAGAAGACATACGATGGCTCTCTCGCTCGGTGCTGTTGAGTACATCGCTAAGCCCTGGGCCGACGGCGACGTCGAGCTCCGAGTTGACTGGGCGCTGGCTGCTGACCACGAACAGAAGAGCCGCTAGTATTTCGACTGAATCGACTCTTTTATGACCGGAACCGCGGTTGTACTCGTTCTAATCGCTGCCGTCTGCCACGCTTCGTGGAATCTACTGGTTCGTAAATCCGGCGTTCCTGAAATCACGAATTGGTTCATGGCGTTTCTAGGTGGGATAATCTCACTCCCGTTTGCCATCTTCTACCTTCTGACCGAGGCGCCACCTGCAATAGGCTGGGTGTTTATATTCGGCACAATCATTCTCCACATCGGGTACTTTTTCACTCTCGGAAAAGCGTACAAGCACGGCGACCTCTCTGTTGTTTACCCGGTCGCTCGCGGACTAGGACTCGCTTTGATTCCTGTTTTCGGCGTCTTGATTCTCAATGAATCTGTATCACTTCAGGCTATGGCGGGAATATTTGGGATATTTCTGGGTGTTTTGGTGGTGGGCTCATCTTCGGGAGCTGGTCTTCGAATATGGCTAAGTCCTCGATCACTGTTGGCTGATCGCGGAGTGGCGTTTGCAGTAGCTACAGGGCTACTAATCGCCAGTTACTCTAACTGGGATAAACGAGGCGTTGAGTACGTGGAACCGCTTCTCTACATGTTCATGGTTCAACTCGGCGGATCGCTTGGTATTCTGCCGATTCTTCGTAGGACATACTCGAATTCTGACTTCTCTAGAGAAATAAAGTCAGGCTGGAAAATCGGAGTTTTCGGGGGAGTACTTCAGTTCACATCTTACGGACTAGTGCTGACTGCGTTCAAACTGGCGCCGGTTAGCTACGTAGGACCATTCCGAGAACTGGCAATCGTGTTCGGAGTTCTTTTCGGCGCTCTGATCCTCAAAGAATCAGTCGGCAGGAACCGGATCATTGGTGCCAGCGCCATAGGAATTGGTGCACTTGTCGTCGCCCTAGCGCCCTAGAAGCCGAGCAGGCGCTGCAGATTGTCGCCTTTGACTTTCCCCTGTCTGACTCAGACCAGTGCGTCAAGTGCGTATCGACTATCTCGGGACTACCGCTACCCAAAACCATGCGGTCAGGGCCAAAAGAATCGACGACGCACCTACTGAACGGAATCACACTCTCAAACAACAGTTCGTCAGTTGCGTAGTGATTTAGCCCTGACAACTTCATGTACACATTGTCGAGCTCGCTTAGTCGAATCGTGTCCGAGAACTCTGGACCCGAGCCATATTGGGCTTCTGCCATATGATCGACAAGCACAGTGAATTCCGGAAACTCTCTCGCTAGTCCAGCAACCTGCCCGGCGGAGTCTGGACCGATGTGTAATTTGATTATTAGACCCAATTCACCTGCGGTTCGCCAAAGTTTGCGAACGTTGGTATCAGAGAACGAATCGAGATAGTTCTGTTTGCCTTCATGCGCATGGAACCGGAACGCTACCAAAGACTCGCTGTATTCAGCGACCAGTGCCTTCAATTTCTCGGGGGCGTTCCCATCTTTCGGCTAGAACAAAGCGGTCGTCTTCAACAAATCCGATCTGGCCGCCACGCAATCAAGAGCCAATCGATGATCGTCACCGTAAGGTTCCGGGTGAACTAATACCGCTCGATCAATCCCTTGCTGCTCCATTCGATTCAGGTAATCGGCAAGCGGATCCTCAAAGTGCATTTTTTCTTTAGGTTGATACGCCGCTCGTTCGTGAAACGGATACCGTTTCGAATCCGATCTAAACATGTGCGCGTTCCATTCAATAATCATTGATTTCTCGCCGAACTTCTTTTGATGTCGACGTTGAACCGAGATGCTGCGATCATTCTGCACGTATCAGAATAGATTTACAGTGCCAAGTTCAAAGGCTGGGTGATTATCGAATCCTGTGAAACCTTCACATCGCTCGTTTACATCAATTGCCGTGCCCTGAACGTCGCGAAATCAGAAATAACTACGCTCAACAAATTGACACTGAAGATTCTCACCCATAGTATTATCGATTAGTTCTACTCCCTGAAAAATTCTAGATTCTAAATTCGAATCCTTCAGGTTGTCGGTGAATCAACGAGTTTCGGATCAGAAGCTGCTGTTGTCACTCCCGGCCGGACTGCCGGAAGTGATGTGTGCAACTCCTTCCGTTGAAAGGTCCAGTTTAGAAAATTGACAAACGTCCAGTCCCTGCGCTGCAAAGAGTGTGGTCGTGACTACCCACTAGAGCCGATCTATGTTTGCGACTTTTGTTTTGGCCCGCTAGAAGTCAGCTATGACTACGGCGCTATCGCTAAAAACATAAGCCGAGAATCGATCCAAGACGGTCCGCTGACCATCTGGCGATACGACGAGCTTCTACCAGCCAGCAGAGATAATGCCGTCAACATCGGTGCCGGGATGACTCCACTGCTCAAAGCCGACAATCTCGGTAAAGAACTTGGACTCAATAATCTTTGGATCAAGAACGATGCAGCAAACCCGACTCATTCCTTCAAGGATCGTGTCGTATCTGTAGCTGCTACTAAAGCCGTTGAATTCGATTTCGACACAATTGCCTGCGCTTCTACAGGAAACCTCGCTGGAGCAACTGCGGCTCACGGAGCCAAGGCTGGAATGAATACAATGGTGTTTATCCCGTCTGATCTCGAACGAGGAAAGATTCTCGGTGCAGCCATATTCGGCTCAGTTGTTCTCGTGAACGGTAACTACGACGACGTTAACCGCCTCTGCTCAGAGCTCGGTGACGATCGACGATGGGCGTTTGTGAATATCAACATGCGCCCGTACTACTCAGAAGGCAGTAAGTCGATTGGCTACGAACTTGCCGAGCAACTCGGTTGGCACGCACCTAAGCATGTCGTCGTACCTGTCGCATCTGGATCACTCTTCACCAAGGTCTACAAGGGGCTACAAGAATTCGCTCAGCTTGGACTTATCGACAGCCCCGAAACGAAAATGCATATTGCACAACCGTTCGGTTGTTCACCAGTTGCAAAAGCATTTATTGAAGGTAAGGCTCACCCTAAACCCGTAGTTCCCGACACTATCGCGAAGTCTCTCGCTATCGGATCACCTGCCGATGGTATGTACAGCGTTGGTATTGCTAACAAAACAGGCGGTTCCGGAACAATTGTTCCGGAAAGCGAAATTGCTGAAGGTATGAAACTACTAGCCGAAACCGAGGGTATTTTCACTGAAACGGCAGGTGGTGTTGTCATTTCAACGCTTCGCCGCCTTGCTCGTGAAGGTGTGATTGCTCCCGACGAAGAAACTGTTGTACTTATCACGGGTACAGGGCTCAAGACCCTTGAAGCAATAGCTGATTCAGTCGAAACTGTAACTATCGACCCGACGATTCGTTCGTTTGACGAAGTTGTAACAGGAGCGCCAGTTTCATAATGCCTTTCCGAAGAGTCAAGTTCACTTTCAAAACCGAAAGAATTCAGAGCCCGGTGATCTACGAACTCGGGCACAAGTTCGATGTTGTAACAAATATTCGGCGTGCCGACATCGATTCCGAGAATGGCTGGGTCGTTCTAGAAATCGAAGGTGCTGTAGATGAAATTGAACGTGGTCTGGAGTGGGTACGAGAACAGGGATCAGACGTAAACTCATTGGACGGTGACATCCTCGCCGGTTAGCGTGCTTGTACTGAACTAATCAATCTGACACTAATTTGCAACGAAATTAGCTAATTAGCGTCTAACATGTTTGTAGATATAAATTGAGCCGTAGATTCGAAATCACATGGTTCACGAGAAAACAGGAAATCTGATGTCCGTAACAGTAAAAATTCCAACGCCGCTCAGGAAACTGACCAACGGTGAGACAAGTGTGACAGTCGAAGGCACAACCGTTGGTGCAATCGTCGATTCACTCCAGGCAGCTTACCCCGGAATACAGGAACGCCTGATCGATGATGAGGGTGCTCTACGCCACTTCGTAAATATCTACCTCGATGGTGAAGATGTTCGATACCTCGATGGTTTAAACAGCGTTGTTAGTGATAATGCTGAACTGAGCATTGTTCCTGCAGTAGCTGGCGGACTCAACTAGTTCGACGGTTAGGGCATTAAACGCCCGGCACAAATAGAAACTCAATTCACCCTGCTAGTTTCATCTTGGCAGGGTGAATTCGTTAATCGAGCACGCTGAGAATTGCTTCTCGAACGACATCGTCAGGTACATCGCGGCGAGTAGTCGCCTTTCCCGGGCCTTCGAGCAGCACCCATCGAATAGTTCCACCG
Source organism: Chloroflexota bacterium (assembly GCA_018673955.1). Classification (GTDB taxonomy): domain Bacteria; phylum Chloroflexota; class Dehalococcoidia; order Lucifugimonadales; family Lucifugimonadaceae; genus Lucifugimonas. Next base: position 4,443 of record JABHBJ010000034.1, read on the forward strand.
CGTGATTTCTTATCGCTCTTGGTAGCATTGATCAATTCATCGACGTCGAGTTCAGAAATCCTCACAGGAAGGTCGTAGCTCTGGAGCACCCTACGCTGACGATCCACCAGCTCTGTGTCGATCATGCCAAGCCGTTCGGCGATTCCAGCTGCGACCATCATACCTACAGCGACGGCCTCGCCGTGCAAATACGTTCCGTAACCAGAAACTTTCTCAATCGCATGTCCCACGGTATGACCGTAGTTCAGCAATATTCGTTGATCGCCCGTTTCAAATTCATCTGCTGAAACGATTTCGCCCTTGATCGCAACACTTCGTCGAATTGCTTCGACTGGCTCTTCGCCTTCGAGCGCTTTCATCTGCGGAGCCAAACGCTCGAACATATCGAGCAGCTGTGCATCCAAAATAAATCCATGCTTCACCGCCTCGGCCCAACCAGCAGACATCTCTCGTGCAGGCAACGATTTGAGATGCGCAACATCTTGCAGCACTAACTTAGGCTGATGGAACGCACCGACCAGGTTCTTCCCAGTTGGGATATTGACACCCGTCTTGCCGCCTATTGATGAATCGACCATCGCAGCAAGGCTCGTCGGCACATGAACAACCGCAACACCGCGTAGCCATGTAGCAGCAACGAAGCCAACGAGATCGCCAGTGACGCCGCCGCCCATGGCGACAATGATGTCGCCGCGTTCAACTCGTAGATCAGCTAACCACTCATACACAACTTGAACTGTTTCGACGTTTTTGTTCTTCTCGCCGATTTCCAAAGCAAGAAGATGAGTTTCATATCCGCCACGTTCAAGTGCTTCCTGCGCCTTGCGAGTGGGATTCGGAAACATCGCTTCATCGGCCACTAAGAACGCCCTGCCCTGTAGACCTGTCTTGGCGAGTTCAATGCCAAGATCGTGGACGATATTACGACCAACTACAACTCGATAGCTTCCCTGAGTTGTGTTGACGATTGCAGCAAGGTTTTGGTCTTGGTTAGTCATTCGAATCCGCCAGCCCGCTATTTCGCCATGCTTCGGCAATCGCTTCAGCGACCTCATTATGAGATTTGGACTCGGTGTCGACAATCACGTTGGCAGTCGAATAAGCATCTTCACGTTCAAGTAACATTTTACGAAGTTTCTCTATTGGAGCATCGTCGCCAAGTAATGGACGTAGTGTGCGACCTCTCTGGTTTGCCGAACTTACCAACCGTTGGTGAATAACCTCTGGACTAGCGCTCAATCGAACAATTAATCCAGAAGACTTCATCGTCTCGCGATTCACTTCTTTCACAGGAACACCGCCACCCGTCGAAACTATTCGTCCACCTCGTCCTGCGACCTCTTCGAGTATCTGAGATTCAAGTTGGCGAAAGTAGTTTTCGCCGTTCTCTTTGAATATGAGAGGAATTGTCTTACCGGCTCGATCTTCGATCACGCCGTCCATCTCCACAAACGGCCAGCCCAATAATTCAGCGACGCGCCGACCGGATCGAGTCTTACCAGTTCCCGAAAGGCCAATCAGATATATGTTCGGCTTGGCGCCGGTAGTTTCGTTCAATGGTTGTCTGTTCCGTGGCTTCTTCGATACAAAGACTAGCTGTGCCCAAATTCTTGGTGAGAGTCAACGTATCCGGCATAGTTACGCTTAATCTCGTCGAGCGAGTCACCACCGAATTTTTCTAACATCGCCTCGACAAGCGTGAGAGCCATCATTGATTCACCCACTGGACACGCTCGGGCAACCTGACAAATATCGCTTCGGTTGTAAGCGGCATCGACTAGTTCACCCGTGTTGATATCGACAGATGGAAGCGGATTGGTCATAGTGGCGATAGGTTTGATCGCTACGTTGACTACGATCGGATTCCCGTTTGACATGCCGCCTTCAATTCCACCAGCATGATTCGTAATCTGCTTGAACCGACGCGGGTCAGAAGAATCTGGTTCAATTACATCCTGAACTTCACGACCCGGCTTGCGAGTGTTTGCAAACCCTCTGCCAATCTCGACACCCTTCACGGCGTTAATGCTCATCATCGAATGAGCCAGTCGTGCGTCTAACTTGCGATCCCAGTGAACATGACTACCAAGACCGACAGGCGCTCCGAAGGCGACAACTTCGAACACTCCACCGATGGTCGTGCGTTCTTTCTTTGACTTGTCGATTGCTGCTTTGAATCGTGCATCGGCGTCGGCGTCTGAAGCACGAACTTCGGAACCCTCAACAACGTTCCAATCAACGTCTTCAGTTGCTACCGAACGCCCCTCTTGATCGCCCGTTGCAACAGCTCGCGAGTGAATTGATATCCCTATTTCTTCGAGAAGTCGTCGTGCTATCGAGCCAGCAGCTACTCTCGCTGCAGTCTCTCGAGCGGACGCTCGTTCAAGAACGTTGCGCAAATCGTGTTGCACATATTTCAGCGCACCTGGGAAATCGGCGTGTCCGGGAACGATTTTTGTGTAGACCTTCTTGTCGACGTCATTGCCAACTTCCGAAACCGACATAGCGTCAGTCCAATTAGCGAAATCTTTGTTCTCGATCCACATCGTGATCGGCGAACCAAGTGATATTCCGTGACGAACACCCGAACGAAGATCAGCGTGGTCCTTCTCGATCTTCATTCGCCCACCAGAACCGTAACCTTTTTGTCGACGAGCCATTTGTTCTTCGATGTACTCCTCGGTCACTCCAAGTCCAGCAGGAATCCCCTCAACAATTACTGTAAGGCCGGGACCGTGTGATTCTCCGGCCGTGAGGTATCGAAATGTCGTCATTCGTAAGGATTCTCATTCGTTTTGAGGGTTGTAAAATCTGTCATAACAAACCGGTGGAGTAAACGTTCTTCACTCAGACGTCATGACTGCAATTAGCGTTTTGTAGCTTCGATTATATGCAGTTGCCAGAACCTGCACCCGATCAACCGGATTTCAGAGCACGTTCAAGAGCAGTAAACATCGTATCGACGGGCGCAGTCTTGCCAGTTGCCATCTCGAAACCTTCGATTCCCTGGAACACCAACATAGTCATGCCACCCGCCGGCTCCCCGCCGGCTTCTTCGACCTCACGTAGGAATTTGGTCATTGGTGGAGCATAGACAGCGTCATATCCCACGGCATCAGCAGAAATCATGTCGGCTGTGGCTGGGGTTGCCAACTCGGCAGGGCCACCCGCCATACCTAACGAAGTAGTGTTTACGAGCAAATTCGCATACGGAACGTAGTTCGATAATTCGTCTCGGCTCATGCCAGTGGCGGTCGGCTTGAATCGACCTTCGCTGAAGTCGTTTGCGAGCGCTTGAGCCTTCTCAACCGTTCGATTCGCAATCGTGAGGCGATTTACCCCAGCTGTCTTCAATGCGTACACAATCGCCCGGGCAGCTCCACCGGCTCCAAATACAACCGCATCTGCGCCTTTGGGGTCGAAGCCAGCTTCTTCCTTAAGCGCCCTTAGAAATCCATTGCAGTCGGTATTGTGCCCAATGAGCTTTCCATCTCGATTGAAAATCCAGTTGACAGCGCCAACAGATTCAGCCGCTTCGGTCAGTTCATCGACCATCGGAATAACAGCCTGTTTATGAGGAAGCGTCACGCACGCAGCGATGAAACCTTTTTCGCGGAAAGTAGCTACCTTATCTTCTAAATCTTCAGGTAAAACGTCCCACGCCTCAAACGTCTCATCGATGCCGAGTTCGTTTAATCCAGCCTGCTGGAAGATAGGTGATTTAGTGTGTCCGATGGGATGCCCCATGACGCCGATGTTGCTGCTCATACTTCTCCAAGTCCGCGCACGGACAAATCTAGTTCGACTGCATATAAGAGTTGAGAATAATTGCGGCCGATGCTGAGTCTATCTTGCCTCTGGCCGCTCCACGTGCTTTTGAAGGAGACTTTCCGGTCTCTCTCAACAGTGAATGCGCCTCCACTGTTGTCATGCGTTCGTCCCACGCCATCACCGGCAAATCGGTCGCCTTGCGAAGTCGAGCGCAAAAAGCATTCACTTTGCGAGCAGCGGGACCCTGTGAACCGTCCAATGAGAGCGGAAGCCCGACCACGATGCCACGCGCCTCGCGTTCGATTGCGATCGATGAAATATTCGCTGGGTCCTGTTCCCCAGCAGCCCTAATCGCTTCAAGTGGCGTAGCAATCGTTCCAGTAGGATCGCTTATGGCTAGCCCGATACGAGCTTCTCCATAATCGACTCCCAGTAGTCTCCCGTTATCAGCGATGACTAATTCCCTGTCTTGCCACTTAGCGAATCACGAATAATTCCCTCGCTAGCGGCAAGAGCCTCAGGAAGTTGCTCGGCGTTCTTTCCACCAGCCTGAGCTACAGTCGGATTTCCACCGCCGCCGCCGCCCATCATGCTCGCAATGGCTTTAGCGATATTCCCCGAATGAATTCCCGCTTCTACTACGTCATCAGTCGCCATAACTACGACCATCGGCTTGCCGTCGATCACGCTGCCTAGCACGACAACTCCCTTGCCGATCTGGTTCTTCAGATGGTCACCGGTTTTACGAAGCGCACCAAAGTTCGACGCCGGTATTTCGTTTACCTCAACATGAATCGAAACATCGCTTATTTCAATATCGAAACTGTTGGCAGAACTGTTCGAACTACTCCCGCCGACACTCGCCTGTAGAAGCTGCTCTTCAAGCTGTGCTACCTGCTTACGAGCCTGCGATAGATCATTTGCCAATGAGTTGACTCGATCTCCAGCATCAGCCACAGGCACACGGAATTTCAAAGCGATCTCGTCGAGTGCTCCGAATCGTTCAAATATTGCATCTTCTGAAGCAACGCCAGTGATCGCTTCCATTCGACGCATTCCTGAGCCGATGCCAGTTTCTGAAGTGATGACAAACATTCCAATTCCACCAGTCTGCTCCATGTGCGTTCCGCCGCAAAGTTCGTAACTCCACGGCGCATCGATCTTGATCGTGCGAACTTCGTTGTCGTAGGTATCACCAAAGAACGCCAAAGCGCCCTCTTCGACCGCCTCACCGTATGTTGTCCAATGAACCTCAACATAGCGATTAAGTCGAATCTTCTCGTTAACCCGATCTTGAACAGCTTTAATCTGGTCGCGGGTCAGTCCCTGCATGTTGGTAAAGTCGAATCGCAATCGATCTGGGTCAACAACAGAACCTGCTTGCCTTACGTGACTGCCAACTATCTCACGCAGAGCGGCATGCACGAGGTGGGTAGCTGTGTGGTTGCGACGAATACGCTCCCGGCGCTCTCCGTCGACAGAGGCGGTAACACCATCATCTTTGCTTAGCGAACCCGACGTAATTGTTCCGTGGTGAACATTCACGTGTCCATACGGAGCCAAAGTGTCGGTGATCGTGACTTCTACACCGTCGCCTGAAATTACCCCGGTATCGCCAACTTGACCACCACGAGCTGCGTAGAACGGCGTTTCACTGAGAATGATTTCTACTTCATCGCCTTTATTGGCCGAATCGACAGCTTCACCGTTTTTGACGATTGCAGAAACGCTCGTTTCTGAAACAAGAGTCTCGTAACCAGTGAACGGTGTATCTTCAACACCGAGCATTTCATATACCCGGTTCGATTCGGCATTTCCTCCGAACCCTCCAGCAGCCCGACTCCGCTCTCGTTGAGTTTCCATTTCCGTCTCGAAACCGGCTCGGTCGACTATTAGATCTTGTTCTCCAGCGACTTCTTCGGTGACTTCAACGGGATAGCCGTATGTGTCGTATAGAACAAACGCCTCTGTTCCAGAAACTCTGGATTGCCAGTCATTGATGGCACGAACATCACCAGATTCAACCAGTCGTTCAAGTTCAGCAATTGCCAATCGAGTTCCGACAGACTTGCCATCATCACCCGTAGGAGAATTCAGTTTCTTGCCATCTTTAAATTGTTCGGCTGCATCAGCGTTTTCATTACGGTAGTTGACCATTCCTGAAAGCACCCGAGCACCAAACTCTAAAGTACGCGAGAAGCTGTTTTCTTCCTGTTCTAGAACATCTTTGATGAACTCGTAATTGCCAACTAATTCTGGATAGACGTGTCCCAAGTGTTCAGAAACAGTTTTCGAGATATCGGACAGCATTGGCGTGTCCATGCCGAGCTCGCGCCCAAATAACATTCCACGTCGAATCAAACGTCGAAGAACGTACCCTCTACCTGAATTGCCCGGAATCACGCCATCGCCGATTAGAAAGGAAGCTGATCGTGCGTGTTCGGCAACAACCCGAATTGACCTATCGATTTCTTTGTTCTGTCCCCACTCTTTTCCAGAGAGTCGTTCGACATGGGCAATGATTGGTCGAAACGCATCGGTTTCGTACACGTTCGACGCGCCCTGAAGAACCGCAAGCATGCGTTCGAATCCCATGCCTGTATCGATATTTTTCGCAGGTAGAACCGTGTCGTTGCCATCTAGATCGCGGTAAAACTGGGTGAATACAAGGTTATACAGCTCAACGAAATCGTCGTGGTAATTAGGCCCCCACACGCCTTTCCGAACAGGATCATCTACCGCTGGAACTTCATCGAGCGATCCTTGGTAATAGTTGATCTCTGAACTAGGACCACATACGCCTTCGTCACCAGCCGGTCCCCACCAGTTGTCTTCATCACCGAATCGGTAGATTCGGTCGGCGGGTATTCCCAACTCTTTCCAGATGTTTTCCGCTTCATCGTCGGTGGTGTATACGGTGTAGTAGAGACGTTCTGGGTCAAGTCCAAATCGATTGGTCAGCAGGTCGAGCGCCCAAGCGCACGCCTCTTTTTTGAAATAGTTACCAAAGCTGAAATTGCCCAGCATTTCGAACATCGTCAAGTGGGTGTCGTCTCCGACTTCCTCTATGTCGGTAGTTCGGAAGCACTTCTGCGATGTTGTGACGCGGGGGTGAGGTGGCTCTTTTTCTCCGGAGAAGTAGGGCTTGAACTGAGCCATTCCAGAGTTTGTGAGAAGTAATGTCGGGTCAGCGGCAGGGATCAGCGATGCTGAGGGCATTCGAAGGTGGTCATTTCCTTCGAAATACGAAAGGAATGCCTCTCGTAGTTCATCTGCTGTCTTTGGAGGGCGGGAAGTCATAGTTCTCCGAACTGCGCGCGTAAATGAATCAGAACAATGTTGAACTACTGATTTTAGTTAGTGGTCAATTTGCGTGTCAAAGATGATTTATGACATGCGAATTTTGACGATTAACAGTTACCGTGATTGAATTCGGAACTAAATGTAAACGACCGCCGCGTGCGCTACGAGTTCGAACTTGAGCTTTTATAGGCGTGGTAGGACAAATTCCATGGCTCATAAGAGCGGTGATTTCTCAAACAGCGTTTCGAACAGTGAAGCGTCAAATTTCGCAGCAATGATGAAGAAACTAATTTCCGGTAGGAAGTTGATCGTAGAGTCCAACCGGGGTGCGCTCAATTTCTCGGAAGATTCTTCAGGGAAACTTGTCGCACGACGCGATACCTCTCGTTCATCTGAATTGTTCGAACCACTTTCTGACGAGCCGATTTCCTGGATTACTGGCGCAGTAAGCGCAGCGGATCGTAACGCTGCCGATACTCAAGCAGACGATCTTGGAATAATTCGAAATGATGTACTCCCTGACGATTGGAATGTGAGATTCGTCTCACTGCCACGCCGTGTTCATCACAAGTTCTATAACGTCATTTGCAATCCCCTATTGTGGTTTCTGCTCCACCGATCATGGAGTCCAACGTTCACACCGAATATCGGAAAACAAGAACACGACGCTTGGGAACGCGGCTATAGGGTGGTTAACCAATCGTTTGCAGATCGGATATCCGACAGCGCAGACGGTAGTCAAATCGCCCTGATTTGCCGTGATTATCAACTGATGTTGGTTCCCGGTATGGTTCGGAAACGTCATCCCGATTCGTTGATTCACTTTTCGTTCGAAACCCCCTGACCCTGGCCTTCAGAACTCGAACTCATTCCAATTGCATGGCGTTCAGAATTGTTGAATAGCCTTCTGTCTGCAGATGTAGTTTCATTTCCGACCGCCGCTGATAATAACGCTTTCATTGCCTGTGTACGTTCGCACTTCAGTTCGGTATCAGATAATCGACCGACTAAGGTCGGATTTAGAAACGACTTGCTTACGAAAGATTTACATGAGGTTCGCCTCAGTGTGTTGACGCCGTCGGTACGATCGATGCAATTTAAATCGGTCATCGATTTCGGCCCGACTCAACGATTTATCAAGAACCTGTCGGGAGATGATTCGAAGCACACGTTCGTAACGGTAGATCGTTCCGAACCGCACAAGAATATCGTGCGGTCCATCAATGCTTACGGGGAACTGTTGAAGCGACGGCCTGAATTAGCCGAGTCGACCCGATATTTGCTGATGCTCACGCCTGGACCGACTCATATCTCCGCATACAAACGAGTGTCTGAGGAAGTCCGTCGAGCCACACGAAAGGCTAATGATGCGGCGAAAAACTCTGATCCGATTTGTGTGTATGAAGAGAACAATTTCTATCGGGCCATCGCAGCCCTCAGCGTCTATGACACATTATTTTCGATCCCAGTGGCGGACGGTGTCGGGCGGAGTCCACTCGACGGTCCAATTGTGAACACTAAAGACGGTGGAATGATTCTCGGTGAAAATGATGCCGCCAGCTATCTATTTCGCAAAAATGCGTCGATAGTAAGTTTCACCGATGTTGCCGGTATTTCAAATGCCATGGAAAAAGCAGTAGACGAATCGCCAGAAATTCGTTCTGCCCAAGCAACTGCTATTCAAGACATCGTTAGTTCGCTTGATCCGGCAGCGACCATTCACCAAATTATCAGTGAACTACACGAAGTCTCCAACAGTCGGTAGGGCCTAGCTACTCGTCGTCAGCAGTGTCCACGAGTAACGATCGCGACTTGATGTCCATCAATGCGTCAGAAACGCGAGTATCGGTAGCGATAGCTTTTGCAGCAAGCAATTCTTCCCGACGTTCAGGAGTGAGCTTTCCATCATCACGATTACCCGTTGTACTACCAGCAGCAGTTGGCTTGCTTTGTGGTGGTGCAGGTCGGTTAGTCGGTGATCTGCCAGGCTGATCAGACGTAGTAATGTCACGAACTCCATCGGCTACGACTTCAGCCCGGAACGGCGGCTGGGCTTCTCCCCAGTAGACAGTCTGGTGCGGGAACGGGATTTCTATACCTTCGGCGTCGAATCTTATTTTGATGCGCTTCCGCATCTCTCCCATGATTTCCCACTGTGCCATCGGCTTACAGTCACCGAGCATTTTGAACGTTACCGCCGAATCGTCAAGTGAGTTCAGTCGAAGTACCTGAGGAGGAGTTATCAACATTAATCCGTAATATGGATCAGCTGCAATATCTTCACCGATTTCGTTGAGAACCTCTATCACACGATCAACGTCTTCTTTGTAGGCAACACCAACATCTAGATTCACCCTCGACCAGTACTTGGTCTTGTTCGATGCAACCGTAATTTCTCCGTTTGGAATAACGTGTACTTGCCCATCGAGGTCTCGCAATACTGTACGTCTGAGGTTGATCGATTCGACCAATCCTGATATTCCCGCAATCGACACGACATCGCCAGTTCTGTACTGGTTCTCAGCGATTATGAATATTCCAGCGATCAGATCTCGCACAAGATACTGAGCACCGAATCCAACCGCTATCCCCGCGATTCCGAATCCACCAAGAACAGGACCGATCGGAACAGTCAGTGCGGTAAGCACCATGAACAAAGCAGAAACGTAGATGAATGCGACCGCCGCACCAACAAATACACTGGAAAGGGTTTCTGACCGCTTGAGTACTTCGTGATGATCTGCCGTCGAAGCTTGTCCAAGCATCACCGATGAAAGAAGCCTAGGGATAACTCGCCGTGTAATCCTTGTGGCAACCCAACTCATGAACAGAATAAGAACAATTCTTAATCCGTCAGTCGCAAACCAGTTCCCTGTCGATGACCCGGCATGTTTAAGATATTCGACGGCTGGATCGACGTTATTGCCAAGCACGTGCAGAATCCCAAGAATCGCTGCCACTCCGAACACCACAGCTACCAAGATGTTCGAAATCCATGAATCCGCAGCTTGGACAGCCACCCCTACGTCGGCGGTCGCTTCGTGTTGATCCAATCCACGAATCGCTTGTCTCAGCCAGCGACGTATCGCTGTCCTAACTACGAACCAGCCAGCAACGGCTGCAATTGCAATCAGAAAAGCCCACAGGCCGCCGCCGGCAAGCCATGCCATGAATGTGCCGTCGGCAGGGTTACCTAAAAAAGTATCGAGGAAGGACTCTTCCATAATTTGGTTCGTCGAGTGATGCTTGGTGCGAAAACCCATGTTAGTTTCCGCTAATTGTTGAATCAGTGACTATAGACGATACAGTTATCGGTCTTGCTCGAACTGAACAGCGGTTACTTCCCGCTACTTTCCCAGAGAGTTACGTACGGACCACTCTTGCCGGAAATGAGTCCAGCGAGGTCCTGTTGAGTGGTGTCCTTGATCGACTCCCGTTCTTTTTTCATCAAACTAAAGAGCTGATCGTTCAGTTGTTCAATAGTTAGTTGCGTCAGCCTGCCGCCAAACAATTCTCGGGTAGCTTCGTGAAGTTGATGTTTCTCAAATGCGAGCAATGAACCAGAGAAAAACAGCACGCCAACGCTGCCGCCGAGGTCGTTCGAGGCGGGGTCAGTGTTGATGCCGAGTTCGGAGATAATTCGTTTCAGGGAATTCGCACGAACAACTGCTTCAACTTGCTGTGGAATACCCATCAGCTCAAGGAATCCGACGTCATGACGGCGGATCAGCTTAGAGAAGTCTTGTTCCATTTTTGAGTAAAAGTCTTCAACCAAGATATTTGAAATCGAGATATTGAGTACCGCCGGACCACCCGGTCGATCTTGTCGAGCATCGATCGCAATGAACTCACGCAAGTGAGGGAATATGCAAAGTGTTATATCGGCGTTTTTTCGATCTGAATCAAACATAATTCGATTCTAGCCTTAGTCGAAACCCAATAACTGTTTCACGCGCTGAAAAACACCCAACTTCTCGCCCCGACGAGTCTTATGCCAGCTTTTTTCTGCCGAGACCGCCCTGTTTAGATTTGATCCTCGTCGTTTCATAACGTCACGAATCTCACGATCCTCGCTCTTGTCGAGCCAGAACCCCACGTCGCTCGGGCATGCCTCAATTTCTAGATTGAAACCTCGGTAGCGGAATCGCACCATCGCGTTACCGCAATGGGGACATAGATGATCTACTTCGTGCTTGCCATACTTACGCTGTCCTTTGACCATGTCGTCGTTTGCGGCATTGTCTTCGAGTGACTCCATAGCAGTCGTTGACAACCAAATGCCATCGCATTCAGGGCATTTTGACGATTCTTCGCCTGAAGTTTTTGAATCTTCTAAGGTTGCCTGATCTACTGGGCAGGTAAGTTGAGTCATATTGAGTGATCCTCCGAAAGTGTGAAGCAATAGTTGATTGTACGAACTTCCGGGCAAATCTGTTCTATCGAACATGCCAGATCAAGAAAAGTCGCTCAACGGCGTTAGTCGCTATCTGGTTTTATCTGAGCTTGTGGTTCGTCCAGCGAATACCTGAAGTCACAATGTGAAGCTCCCTGCATAATCGTCTGCGTTCGTTTCAATTTCACTTCGGAATTAAACCCGTTGCAAAACTCGAAATCCCGAGTGCAAGAGAAAATATCTCCAAGATCCCCGTATCCAAGCGATTTGTACATTTCGGCGTACTTGCACCGAGTCACGTCGAACGAATAACGAGTCGAGCTACTCTCGATGATGTCGACTTCCATCGCCCCATGTCGACGCCATGCATCTTTGTTCGAAGCATAATCTTCCAGACCGTTCGCACCGATTCCTTCAGCAAATTGGGCACCTTGCTCACGAGCCAATTTCGTGATCGCAGCGCGAGCGATTTCGTTTGTTCGTTCGACACCGATCTCTTCTTGGAACTCACGAAGCATTGGCCCCAATATCATCGCCTCGACCTGCCGCCTGTCGATAACATCCATTTGGATCGGATCAAAAGCCATATGGGGTTCCTTAGTCTTGTTTGGTCGTGTGGTGAAACTTCGGTTATTGAAGCGAGATGCTCATTGCGACAGCACCCCCGCCAGCGTGACAAATAACGGCGAGTCCTTCTTTCCCCCGAGAGGACTGAAGACCGTGCATCAAAGTGACTAATATCCTAGACCCGCTTGCGCCTATCGGATGTCCCAATGCGATTGCTCCACCCCGCAGATTAACGCGGTCCCAGTCCCAGTTCAGTGCCTGTCCGTTTGCAAGAACCTGTGCAGCAAATGCTTCGTTGACTTCTATCAGGTCAAATTCTTCCAGTGACTGCCCTGTTTTCTTTAGAAGGTTTCGTACTGCTATTCGAGGTGCGTCAAACAGCATTCCGGGTTTGTTTGCTGCGTGTGCATATCCTGTAATTCGTGACACAGGACCACTAGACGAATCTCCTGCCATTTCGGCGTTCGTCACGACCACAGCGGCGGCACCATCGCTGATTGAAGAAGCATTCCCAGGCGTAACCGTCAAACCCGGAGGGAATACCGTTGGAAGTGCTGATAAGCCATCCATGTTCGTGTCGGCACGTGGCCCTTCATCCGTGTCGATTATGATAACGCTTCCACGCCTGCCAGTTACTTCGACAGCGGCGATTTCGTCATTAAACGAACCTTCTGCACTTGCCGTCGAGGCGAGTCGGTGGCTCCGCTCGGAAAATTCATCTTGCTGTTCGCGTGTAACTCCGTACTTCTCGCTAATCGCTTCAGCCGAACCGCCCATATGACGATTTTCGAACGGACACCAGAGACCGTCGTGAATCATGGAGTCGATTAGATTCGTGTCTCCTAATCGCTGTCCAGTCCGGCTGTTCACCAACAAATGAGGTGCTGCGCTCATATTTTCCATACCGCCAGCTACGACAGCAGAAGCTTCGCCCAATTGAATCGACTGAGCAGCCAATATCACGGCCTGCATGCCTGAAGCACAAGCTTTATTGATCGTTAGAGCAGACACCGAATTCGGTATATCGGCGCCAATTGCTGCCTGCCGTGCCGGAGTTTGTCCTAAGCCAGCCGAAAGCATATTTCCCATGACGGAATATTCAATGTCGTCGCCGGTTAATCCCGATCGATTGACCGCTGATCGAATGGCTATTGCGCCAAGTTCGGTTGCTGGTGTGCTAGCAAGTCCGCCTTGGAATTTGCCGAGAGGGGTTCTCGCCGCACCTGTAATAAACACATCACTCCTGAGTGCATTGACCATTAAGAGTCTTTCTGGTGACTAAACCGAATAGGTGATTCGCCGAGTATAAATCGGCTGAGATACTTTTGCCTTCTTAGGCAGAAACGACTCGAACGGTTAGGCCGTCTGCCGTAAGCGCTATCTTTCCTTGTTTCAAGGCAAGCGCGTCATTACCGTAGATATCCCGTCGCCAGCCACTTAAAGCCCGTACATCGGGTTCATCTTCTGTGGCGATTCGATCAAGCTCTTTTCTATTAGCAATCATCTGTGCAGCGACCCCGTTTTCGTCGCTTCGTAATTTAAGTAAAGCCTGTAAAAGAGCGACGAGTGTTTCATGGCCGCGTAATGGCGGGCCACCCTTTTCTGGATCAGGACAGTCGTCGTCAGGAATTTCCAAACCGACTTTTACGGCGGTAAGAAGCGCTTTTCCATCACGCCCATGAGCGAAACGCTCATTAACTCCTCTGACCCGTTCGAGGTCGGCAGGAGCTTGTGGTTGGTTCAAAGCTATCTCGGCGAGTGCTTCGTCTCGACAGATCCATCCTTTTGGAA
>JABHBJ010000071.1 GCA_018673955.1 Chloroflexota bacterium
ATAGATTCGCTTCTAGCCGCATTGCCAGAAAACATTCTGAGTTCTGTTCCAGATTGGGCTCAGGATCCTGAAAACAAGTGGGTTGGTACATCAGGACGTGCACGTGTGATCGTGTACAACACCGACATGCTTACTGAGGCTGATCTTCCTGATTCAATCGAAGATTTCGCAAAGCCAGAGTGGAAAGGTCGAATTGGTTGGCCTCCTACTAACGGTTCACTTCACGCGATGATTACCGCGATGCGGCAAGAATGGGGTGAGGACCGAACTAAGGCTTGGCTTGTGGGTATTGTTGCGAACGAGCCTAAGATTTATGAGAAAAACACGCCGACTGTGGCTGCTGTTGGCGCAGGTGAGATCGAAGTTGGATTCGTGAACCATTATTACCTTCACCGTTTCATTGCTGAAGAGGGTGAGTCGTTTGCCGCTCGAAACTATTACACCCGTACAGCTGATCCGGGATCGGTAATTCTTGTGGCTGGTGTTGGAATACTCGCTGAATCTGACAATAGGGATCTTGCACAGCAGTTCATCAAGTTCTTGCTTAGTGCGGCTGGTCAGCAGTACTTCGCATCGCAGACTTACGAATTCCCGCTCAACGAGAATGCTAAGCCAAACAACCTACTTCCTGCGCTTGAAAAGATTGCGAAGCCTTCGATCGATCTGGGTGACTTGATCGATCTTGAGGGAACGCAGGATCTACTTCGGGAGGTAGGCGCTCTACCGTAAGGATGGGCTGGAGTAGGTTCGATCTGCTCCCAATATGTTGATCCGATTGTGTTTCGAACACACGTTGGAGTTCGTTTCTCACACATCGCCTTTTGAAATCCCGGTGGTGTCTGGGTGACTATTTCTGACGTTATTTCTACTGGATGGAAATCCACCGATGGAAAACGGCCACCTGCGTTTCTTTTAGCGTCGGCGGCTGTTGTCGCGTTTGCCGCGGTAATTCCGGTTGTTTATTTGTTTGCAAGATCAATTAACTCTGGCTCGGAGTGGATCGACATCGTATGGCGTCCGAGCACTGCTGCTGTATTTGGTCGGACGTTTGTACTGATTGTTCTCGTTACGGTTATTTCAGTGGCTGTCGCTGTTCCAATTGCGTGGTTGACTGTGAAATCGAACATTCCTCTTCGCCGGGTTCTTTCGGTGGCATCTGTATTACCACTAGTGATGCCAAGTTTCGTGATGGCCACCACTGTTATCGAAATGTACTCCCCGAAGGGTGTGGTCCAGGGCTGGTTTTCTGGGTTAGGCGTTGAGCGATTGCCTGATATTTACGGTCTTGGTGGCGCAACATTCGTACTTGTGCTGATGACATATCCGTATGTCCTTTTGACGGTGAGAGGCGCGTTACGGAGGATGGATCCTGCTCTGGAAGAAGCTGCACGGGCGATGGGATATGGCCCGTTTCACACGGTTAGGGCTGTGACGTTGCCAATGTTGCGACCTGCGATTACTGGTGGATCGCTGTTGGTCGCTCTGTATACGTTGAGCGATTTCGGTGGTGTGGCACTGCTGCGATATCAGACGTTCACTTCGACGATCATGATTCAGTATGAGTCGTCGATTGATCGTACTCTTGCAGCTGTTCTTTCATTGATTCTTGTCGCTATTGCAGTGTTACTACTGTTTGGTGAAGAATTTACTCGTGGACGTGGGGCTTATCACCGCAGCACTGTGGGTGCTGTGCGGGTTTCTCGGCGAATTGATCTTGGTCGCTGGCGATGGGCAGGGGCGGCTGTGGTTGGTGTTCCGGTTTTGATCGGGTTGGTCGTTCCGGTTGCCGTGTTGGTTCACTGGCTCGTTCGAGGATTGTTGAACGATCAGGAGTTGCTGCCATTGCTCATTCCAGCCAGAAATTCGTTGTATATATCTCTTTTGGCTGCGATTACGACTGTGCTGGCAGCGTTGCCAATTGCAATACTCGCAGTTCGATTTCAAAGTCGGCTAAGTCGATTCTTTGAACGGGCGATTTATATCGGATTCGGATTACCTGGTGTGGTGGTTGCGCTGTCGTTGGTGTTCTTTGGGATCAACGTGGCACGTCCTTTGTACCAGTCGATTTGGATGTTGATATTTGCCTTTGTCGTTTTGTTTTTACCGGCGAGTGTTGGAGCGTTACGGAGTTCGTTGCTACAAGTCAATCCACGAGTTGAAGAAGCAGCTCAAAGTTTAGGGCGATCTCAATGGAGAGTGATCTTCTCGGTCACTATGCCGTTGGTTATGCCGGGCGTGTTGGCTGGTGGGGCGATGGTGTTCCTTTTGACGATGAAAGAACTTCCGGCGACTTTGATTCTTTCTCCTATAGGGTATCGGACTCTTTCTTCTTCTATATGGTCGGCAGCTTCCGAGGCGTTTTTCGCTAAGACTGCCGCTGCGGCTCTGTTGCTGGTTTTGGTTGCTGGTGTGCCGACGGCATATTTAACGTTGCGGGGACACGGTGACGGAGTTGATGAATCTGATCGAGTGGCTAAACCGGATAGGGAATCATCACCACAAACAGTTGAGGTCTCTCGATGAAAATGCCTTGGCGTAAAAAACAAACGGATATTTCGGTGTCACCAGGAGTAATTTCGATCGTTGCTGGTTCAGGTTCAACCGAAGCGGGTGTGATTGAACTTCAGGGGGTCGAGTGCAGCTATCCGGGATCTGATGTTCCGGCGATTAGCGGGTTCAATTTGCTTGTGAAGCCCGGCGAGTTTGTGAGCATTTTGGGTCGTAGTGGTGCTGGTAAGACTACGGCTTTGAGAGTGGTTGCTGGATTCGAACAGGTTTCATCCGGGTATGTTCGTGTTGGTGGTCAGTTGGTGGGTTCTTCGTTCGTTCATGTGCCTCCAGATCAACGTAGGGTAGGGTTAGTTTTTCAAGACTATGCGCTGTTCCCGCATTTGACGGTTGCTAAGAATGTTGAGTTCGGGCTGAAGGAACTTCCTGCGGCAGAACGTCGAGAGCGAATTGCCCCTGTCTTGAAGATGGTCGGTATGAGCGGATACGAATCTCGCTACGTGCATGAGCTTTCAGGTGGGCAACAACAACGTGTGGCGATAGCCAGGGCCTTGGCACCTGATCCGGTCGCTTTGTTATTGGATGAGCCGTTCAGCAACCTTGATCGTCAGTTACGGGCGGCACTTCGTCGAGATATTAAGAGGATTGTGCGAGAGACCGGCGCTACTACGTTGTTGGTTACACACGATCGTGAAGAAGCGTTGGCAACGTCGGACCGTGTTGCGGTGATGGGGCGGAACAGTATCGAGCAGATCGGTACTCCCGAAGAGGTTTATCGAAATCCGGTTTCGGCGGCAGTTGCCAAATTGATCGGATCGTGTGAACTGATCCCTGGTGTATTCCGTGGTGGTGTTGTCGTGACCGAAGCGGGGGTGTTTCCGACTCGCGTGACTACCGATATTCATATGGCAGATGGACAGCAGGCGCTGGCGTTGATGCGGACATCGGAACTACAGATCGAGCCTGCTGGTGAGGACGATCAGCGGACTGCGACTGTTGAACTGACGGAGTTCGAGGGCGAGTTTACTGAGTACAGCGTTAGATTGGATTCTGGGACGCTGCTGAGGGTTCGTCGCCGTGCTGCGGACGGGATCGACGTTGGTAGCCGAGTGAAGGTTCAGACTCGGGGTGATTCCAAGGTGATCGTTTTTACGGTTTAGGCGGAGCGTCAGTGATTCTGAACTTACTCCAGAACCACTGACTTCATCGAGCGAACGCTTTTACATGAACTTCTTGATTATCAGGCAGGCATTTTGGCCGCCGAAACCGAAGCTATTCGAGAGAGTTACATTCACCTCGACTTCGCGGGCTACATTCGGAATGTAGTCGAGATCACAGTCTGGATCGGGTTCATCTTGGTTGATCGTTGGGTGAAGAACACCGTCGTTGATGCTGTTGATGCAGACGATCGCTTCTAGTGACCCTGATGCGCCTAGGGAGTGACCGACCATCGACTTGGTCGAGCTTACGGGCACGTTGTAGGCGTGTTCGCCAAAAACGGCTTTGATCGCTTTTGTTTCCGAGGCGTCGTTGATCGGTGTCGATGTTCCGTGTGCGTTTATGTAGTCGATATCGGTGATCGTGACGCCTGCATTTGTTAGCGCTCGGTTCATTGCTTTGGCGGCGCCAGATCCTTCTGGGTGAGGCTGCACGAGGTGGTAGGCATCGGATGATACGCCCCAGCCTCCGATTTCTGCGTAGATTGTTGCTCCGCGCGCTTGTGCATGTTCGAGGCTTTCTAGGATTAGAATTCCGCTGCCTTCCGCAGGAGCGAATCCGTCACGTCCTTTGTCGAATGGTCGGCTAGCCTTGGAGGGATCGCCGTCCCAAGTTGAAAGTGCTCGCATGGTGCTGAATCCACCCATGCCTATTTCACAGATTCCAGCTTCAGTGCCTCCGGTTACGATAACGTCGGCGTCGCCGCGGCGGATAACTTCGGCTGATTCACCAATTGCTTGTGTGCTGGCCGCGCAAGCTGTGACACATGTGTTTGTGTAACCTGTGAGATTGAATCGGTGCGAAATGTTGGCTGCTGCCATGTTCACTAGCATCATCGGAATGTAGTAGGGACTCATGCGCCCGACACCGCGCTTTACGCGTATTTCTGCTTGCACGTCGGTCTCAGGAAGTCCACCTGAACCACTACCTATCAGAACACCTATGCGGTCGAGGTCTTCTTTTTCTAAATCTAGGCCAGAATCTTCGACTGCTTGATCGGCTGCAACAATTGCGAATTGAGAGAAACGAGCCATGCGGCGAGCTTCTTTGCGATCCATGTGTTCTGTGGGGTCGAAATTTTGAATCTCTCCGGAAACACGGCATGGAAAGCCATCAGGGCTAACGAGACTGATTTCGCGAATTCCAGATTGTCCGCTTTTGACACTGGTCCAAAACTGTTCGACTGAGTTACCAAGGCACGTTACTGCACCCATTCCGGTGACTACTACTCTTGTTTCGCTATTTCTGGTCATATATTCGTGTCAAAACTTTTTATCTAGGGTCTCCGGGGTAGTTTTATATCAGCATAGAGTTCAGGTTCGATTTTGTGTTCGATCTCAACTATTTCCGCAGCGACAAACAGTGATCCGGTTCCGAGAATTAGGTCGTTTTCGTTTGCAAGATTTTTTGCCACATTCAATGCATCTGATGTATTTGATGTGGATTGGTGCACCCCAATTTTACATTCACCCAACAATTTTGATAGTTCTAAATTGGTGAGAGATTTCGGGTGTCTCGACTCTGTGGTGATGAAAATCGGTTTGAAGGGTTGTAATTCTCGGGCAACTGCCGCCGGATCATGTCCACGGACAGTGCCGAGAATGACGAATATATTTTTACTGTGTGGGAATAGCGCTTCTACGGATTTTCGTAGGGCGCGTGCTGAATCAACGTTGTGAGCACCGTCTACAAATATTGGAATGGGTTCGGTAGTCACGATCTGGTTTCTGGCCGGCCACTGGACGTTTTCGATGCCACTACTGATTTTAGTGGGATCGATTCTGATGCCCGTTTTCTCGAGAACACAAATTGCAGCAATGGCGGTGGTTGCGTTCTCGATTTGATGTCTGCCTAGAAGTCTCAAATGAGGCGAAAATATTGAATTACGAGTTTTTATTTCAAGATTTGTGCCGTCTAGCCCGAGGTTTTTTTCTTTAGTGATTGTGACGACAGAGCTTGATTCGATCAGTTCCGATCCCTGTTCAGAGGCTTTCGCAGCGATGACTCTCAGGGCATCTGGGTACTGAGGGGCTGTTACTACTGGTACGCCTTGTTTGATGATTCCCGCCTTCTCTCGGGCAATCAGTTCGACTGTGTCGCCGAGAACAGCTACATGATCGAGGCTAACCGGGGTGATTACGGAAACTAGGGGTGTGATGATATTGGTGGAATCAAGACGCCCACCGAGCCCGACTTCAATCACGCTCATATCGACATTCGAGTTGGTGAAGTGGCAAAATGCCATTGCGGTTTCTAGCTCAAATACTGAAACCACTCCGATATCGCCATCGACCGTGACTTTTTCTACGGCGTGCCAAAGGTCGTTTACGAGGTCAGTAAAGTCGGATTCAGAGATTGGATCGCCATTCACACGAATTCGTTCTGTGATTCGGTGAATCGAGGGTGATGTGAAAAGTCCGGTTTTGTAACCGTTGGCGGCGAGTGCCCATGCGATCATCGCCGATGTGCTGCCTTTGCCTTTACTCCCGGCAACGTGGACGTATTTTTGCCCATGATGCGGGTTACCCAGGTACGAAAGTAGGCGTTCGATGCGTTTGAGATGGAAATCGGGCGGGTCGTTGGCGCGAGATTTTCTCTCGAAGTCGGCGAGCGACAATAGTTTCGAAACCGCTGACTGATAATCGGTATGTTGGCGTGATTTGCTCGGCATCACTAATGATTATCTCTGCGAATGGCTGGGAATGTAATTGCGAACGTCGTGCGGAGTTACGGCTTTGCGAGTCCGATTGCTAGTATTGTCCTTGTAAAACCTGATTCCACTTACGACGTTAGTTGGACTTAGCGCTATTAGTTCGAACACTCACTACTTTAAAGAGGCTCGGCGAATTCGTGAAATACCGCGACATTATTGAGAATGCCCTTAACGGCCATAGTGCCGACTATTGCGAGATCCGAATCGAAGAGACGGACAATTCGCGGCTCACGTATCGAGGTAAATCACTCGATACTATTGCTCAGACGAGTGGTCTTGGTGGAAACGTCCGCGCTGTTACAAAAGGTGGCTGGGGTTTTGCCAGCTTCAACAGTTTGGACGAGCTGACCACGAAGGTTGCCGACGCAGTTGCGCAGTCGAAGGCTGTTGGTGGATTGAAGACTGAGCTCGGCGAGGTTGAGCCACACGTTGATCTGGTTCCGGCGTACGTCGTTGAGGACCCGACTGAAATTTCTCTTGATGAGAAAAAACGCCAGATGGACCACTACAATGATTTGGTGTGGTCGGTCGACGGGATTAACAGTGCCGATATCATCTACGGCGATACGTCTCGAAAGACTTTCTTCGGCAGCTCTGATGGATCGTACATTGAGCAGCAGCAGATTCATGTCATATCGAGGATTTCCGCGCAGGCTCGAAGTGGTGGGGATGTGCAACAGGCGGGATTTAGTCTTGGGTCTCAGGGCGATTACGGATTGATTCGTGGTCTCGACGATAAGGTGACTGACGCTGCGAAGAGGGCGGTTGCTCTATTGGATGCGAAGTCACTTGAAGGTGGCGAGCGAACTGTCGTTCTTGATCCCGTTCTTGCTGGAGTGTTTGTTCACGAGGCATTCGGTCATCTTTCTGAGGGTGACAATGTTTACGAGAACGAGAAGCTCAAAGAAATTATGTATATGGGTCGGAAGTTCGGTGGAAAGCACCTGAACTTCACAGACGGCGCTGCTATTCCTGCGCTTCGTGGCAGTTTCAAGTACGACGATGAGGGCACACCTGCGACTCGTACAGCACTTGTTCGAGAGGGTGAGTTGGTTGGTCGGCTGCATTCTCGAGAGACCGCGGCAAAGCTTAGTGAGCAACCAACGGGTAATGCTCGGGCGATTGGTTACAACTTCCCTCCGATTGTTCGGATGACGAACACGATCATCGAACCTGGCGAGGCGACCTTGGCTGACTTGCTTGCTGGTGTTAATGACGGGGTTTACGTGCGTAACTGGTACGGCGGGATGACCCAGCATGAGATGTTCACTTTCTCGTCGGGCGAGGCGTACATGATCCGCAATGGTGAGATTCAAGAGGCGGTTCGTCCGGTAATGCTCACAGGCAACCTTTTCGAGACTCTCGAGAATCTTGATGGTGTTGGGGACGATCTCGATATGAACCAAGGTGGTGGTTGCGGTAAGGGCGGGCAGTCTCCTCTTCCCGTTTCGAACGGTAGCCCACACATTCGTATTCAAAAATGCCTGATTTCAGGGGCGTAAGTGCGTTTTGTCGAAAATTTGTAATTACTTATTCCAAGAGAAGATAATTTGAGCGAATCGCTATTGAACGCAGCAACAGACAAGTTCGATGAGGCCGAGGTCTACCGGATTGAGATGGAAAGCCATCCGGTTTCATTTGAATCGGGCAAGCTGAAGGAAATCATCCGCCGTGACACTTCAGGTGTTGCGTTGCGAGTGATTGATAACCGCAGAATCGGCTTTACTTCGACTACCGATGCCGCACGTGAGAGCGAGCTTGTTGATAGAGCGGCAACTCTTGCACCGTTCGGATCGGAGGCCTCTTTTAGCTTTCCTGAGCCTTCTAAGTACCCGAGCGTCGATATTGTCGATCCAGCGGTTCCTCAGGTTTCGCAAAACTCGATGATTAATACGGGTGAGGGCTTGATTGCGAAGCTGATGGACGAATGGCCCGACTTGCTGTGCGATGCCCGAATTGGATGGTCGACTGGGCGCTGTCAGATTATGAACTCGGCTGGAATCGACGAGACGTACGAACAGACGAGTTACTACTGTTCGCTTGGTGCTCAATTGATTCGTGGTACCGACATGCTCAACGTGTGGGCGGGCTATGGGTCGAGTCGCCTGTTTGGCGAGGCTGAGCTTGATCGATTGCTTCAGACCGTTCGTCGGTCGTTGAGGTGGTCGAAGGAAACTGCGATTGCTACGTCGAGTACGGGCGATCTGCCGGTTGTTTTCACTCCGCGTGGAGTTGGGGCGACTCTGCTTCATCCGTTGTTGTCAGGATTCAGTGGCAAGAACGTTGCTAACGGTTCGTCGCCACTTGGCGATCGATGGGGCGAGAAGATCGTCGACGAGCGAATATCTATCTACGATAATCCGCTTATTAAATGTGCAAGCGGTAGTCGACCTTTTGACGACGAGGGCATTGCGAGTCGTAAGCTTGGGCTTATCGAGAATGGTATCGCTGGTAGTCCGCTATTGGATCTGCAAACGGCAGGTCAGCTTGGAATGACTTCGACGGGCGCAGCTGGACGTAGTTTGGCGAGCACTCCTTCACCAAATTCTTCGGTTATAGATATTGCAGCGGGCGACACCCACTTTGAGGACATGATTTCCGGCATAAAAGAAGGACTGCTTGTTGAGGAGCTTCTTGGCGCTGGTCAGGGCAATGAGCTTGGCGGCGATTTCCGGGCGAACGTTTCATTGGGCTACAAAATTGAAAACGGCGAAATTGTTGGTCGGGTGAAAGACACGATGATTTCAGGCAATGTTTACAAAGTGCTCTCTCAGGTCGAACAGGTTGGCGATTCTTCGGATTGGGTATTTGGATCGATGCGATCCCCAGCGCTTCAGTGCCTCGGTGTCGATGTGTCAGTGAAAGATGAATAAGGCCACAAGTACTGATGGGTCTCGACGAATTTCTAAATAAGCTTCCTGAAGATGATGATGCGCTGATTAACTACGCGTCGTTGCCTGAGTTGTCACGTCTCACGAATCCTGAAGCTGAAGAGTTCGGTGAGTTGTGGCTTGAATGGACCGACGAACGCGTCCTCGACATCGTCGAGAGAATGGTTGCACTTTGTGAAGAGCAGCCGGACGTCGAGTTCGAGGTTATCTACAAGCAGGGTTTGAAGCACCTTGATTCAGCTGTTCGGGTTGCTTCTTTAAAAGGACTCGAAGAGAGCGACGACCGTGCGCTAATTCGTCCGCTAGTCGATATGTTGAAAAACGATCCGGCGGTTGAAGTGCGTACAGGAGCGGCGATTCCACTGGCTTATCTTTCGGCCTTGGCCGAGACCGGAAGGCTCGGTCCCAGATACAAGGATTCGTTGATCGAGAATTTATATAGCGTGTTGGATGATGAGCGGGAAGTTCAAGATGTTAAGTTGAAGGCGTTGGAAGCGGTGTCGGTTTTCACCGATGATCGACTTGCTGCTCATATCGAAGCTGCGTGGTCTTCAGAAGATATTGGCTCTCGACAAAGCAGTCTTTTTGCGATGGGTCGAACGTCTGATCCAAAGTGGATAGATCATGTGATTCCTGATGTTGAACATGATGTTGCTTCGATTCGTTATGAGGCGACAATGGCGATGGGGGAACTTGGAGATGAGCCTCATTTACGTGTGCTTCAGGCTGCGATTGATGATGAGGATTTGACGGTTCAATTGGCTGCTATTTCGGCTGTTGAGCGTATCGGGGGTGAGACAGCGAGGGAACAGCTTCAGCTGTTGTTGGTTAGCGCTGAACCGCGTGTTGTGGAACTTGTGCAGCAGGCTTTGCAGACGATGAAGGATGAAGAGGATCTCGATGAGGTTGTGACTCAGGAGATGGCTCGTTCGATGTTTGGGGCTACCGATACGCTTCCGGGTATTGATACGGAGGGGTATGAGCCTGCTGAGATTGAGGGTTGGGCGAATACGCCTGATCCGAGCGAGGTTGATGATTTCGGTACGGGTGTTACGGATGAGGCGGAGGAGTTGGGTCTGGATCGTGGTGACCCATTCGATATAGATTTGCCGCCGGAAGATCCGTGGGATCACGAAGAGAATTTCTAGAGCTCGTATGAGTTAGTCGCGGTCGTTTGCTCGACCTCCCCAATTCAGTCGAGGGTTAGTTTAGGTTTTCGGGCCACTTGATTTCTATGGATGATCGTTCGATTTCGTCGGCGTCCATTTCTACCCCGAGTCCAGTGTTGTCGGCTAACGTCAGTTTACCGTCGTGAAAATTTAGCGGTTCGGTTAGGAAGCGGTTGTAGCCAGATATGTGGGTCATGGCGTGTTCAAGTCGGTAGAAGTTCGGCAAAGTCATGCAGAGTTGGGCACCAGAAACGATCTGCAAAGTTCCCTGAGCGTTGTGTGGGAACGAACTGCCCTTGCCCCAGCCAGTGATTCCTTCATCGGTGTCGAATCGCAGGAACATCCAGCGAAGTGGTCTGGTGATTCCAGCTCATTCCCAAGTGAAGGGTTCGACCACGTAGGCTCGAACGTTGATGATTTTCATATTTGAGTGAGTTCCTTGATCAGTTTAGAGGTTGGGAGTTCGTATGCGAACTGTTACTGCCGTCTTGCTTGGCGGAAGGCTAGTTGGGCAGCGCCTAGGAGGCTTACATCGTCGCCGAGTCGGGTGGCTGTTAGCGGGATTGATCCGCCGTAGCCGGGTAGCGAATGGTCTATGACTGATGCTTGGAGCCGATCCCAATGGCGTTGTAGTCCTTGAACCACACCTCCGCCGATTACGAGGGCTTCTGGGTTGAAGACGTTCAATAGCGAGCCGAGTCCGATAGCGACGTTTTCGATCGTTAGATTGACCACTTCTTTTGCCACTGGATCGCCATCGTCGGCGGCATCGAAGACCATTCTTGAAGTGACGTTTTGAGGGTCGCCATCGGCAAGATCGGCAAGTATGCCTTCTCCGGTCCAGCGATCTCGGGCGGTGCGGGCGATGGCGGGTCCTGAAGCGTTGCCCTCGAAGCAGCCGTCACAGCCGACGTTGCATTTGTAAGCTCCAGTTCTAACTGAGAGGTGACCAACTTCACCGGCTCCTCCGGATGATCCGGTGACCATCTCGCTGTTAGCGATAATTCCGCCGCCTACGCCGGTACTGATAGTTACGTAAACAAGATTTTCTGCACCGACATGATCGCCGAATCGAGTTTCAGCGAGGGCAGCGAGTGTTGCGTCATGCCCAATCCAAACAGGTAGTGTCATCGTGTTAGCAAGCCGTGATTTCATCGTTTTATCGTGCCATCCGGGTAAATTCGGTGGGTGATTATAGATTCCGGTTGCGGGGCGAATTGGGCCTGCTGTCGAAACTCCTATGCCTACGATTTCAGCTCCGGTTGGTGTAGTCGCGAGAGCGGCTTTGAGGAGTTTGGCCAGACGATCGCTGGCATCCTCGATTCCTCTTTTGGGTTCTGTGTTGATTGATCCTCGGCCTGTCATTCGACCTTCGGAGTCGATGAGGGCGGCCCGGATGTTTGTTCCACCAATGTCGGCGGCGAGTGCGAACTGGGTATTTGAAGTGGTCACGCTCGAGATAGTAGCAGTTGAGTTATTGTTCCGGGCGTGACTAGCTTGACTTGGCTATGAGTCGCATTTGCGTTAATCGTGATCGCCGTAATCGGGCGATCCGACTCCACAACATAGTCTCTCCCCTCCAAATACTTCGATCTGTGGGGGCGTTGGTCGCTTTAACAATTCGTGCTTGTTGTGGGTGCATATCGCGTTCATGATTGAACGATGCCCGAAATTGTTCACAATATAGATTTAACCTCAGTCCCTCATCAGCCCGGTCAATCACTCGACCTTGAGGCGAAGCGCATGCGCGCTTGGAACCGTTTGTCGGATGAGGAGAAAGAATGGATTCTCAAAGCTTGGGATCTGACGGGAATGATTCCGTCGGCTCCTGCTTTCAGAGAGTTGAAGAGCGCGGGCGACCGTGTGCTGTATGTACTGGTTGGTACCGAAGAGAGCCTCACTCCGTTGGAGTTGTGTTATCTCATGATCGCTCGTTGGTTCCGGAACATTGATCCGGCGACTGCTCGGGCGAAGATGGCTCAGCTGGTTAACCAAGGTGCGGCTCGATATACGGGCATCGGGCGAACGATGGGTACAGAAGTTGGGCTAGAACGACTCGAAGAATTGGCTCAGGCACGTCGTCGTCTACCAAGTGACGATGACGACAGCGAAGAACGTTCAGACCATCGCACTACAACTTCGAGGAGCCGAATTGTCGATCGTGGCGAGTCGGCTGATTCAAACTTCGGCAATCGAAGGTCACCGACCGGACGTTACCGCAGCGAGATTCCGAATGACGGTGGTCGACCTGGAAAACCAAGAGACCGCGCCGAAGATGATGGTGAACAACGTGGATCAGGTCGTGATGATCGAAGAGACGATTCACGGGGCGAACGTGGCAATGATTGGCGTGGTTCACGTACTGACGATCGTGGACGAGAATTTCGATCACCAAGACGTGATGATCTAGACGACCGAGGCGGGGATTCTCGTGGCCCACGTCGTGACGATCGCGG
>JABHBJ010000099.1 GCA_018673955.1 Chloroflexota bacterium
CACCGAGCACGAGTCGTAAATCCGACTCACCAATCTCATCAGCCTCTAGAACCAAGCTCAGCAGTTCACGATTCAAGCTCACGCCGCTCTCGCTCTTCGCCTTGCGTATAGCTGAAATAGCGTCACAAGCCGCTTGGAACGATCCGGTAACTTCCGAAGCCGGAATCGAATCAAGCTCTTCGGGAGTCGGCCAAGGTGCTTTGTGAATCGACAGGTGACCCGTTTCCTCAGCAAACACCCAGCTCCAAATTTCGTCGGTGATAGTCGGAACAATTGGAGCGAACAATCGCAGAACAACGTTCAGGCCCAATCGTAAAGTCGCAACTGCCGATGCCCTGCCCGCTGGATCGTCTTCCGAGCGTGACCGGCGTTTTAGAAGCTCAATGTAGTTGTCAGTAAATGCGCCCCAGAAGAACTTCTCAGTCTGCTGCAGTGCAAATGAGAACTCGAACTTCTCGAATGCCTCTCCCGCCGTTCGAACCACCTCTTTGAGCTCAGCAATAAATGCTCTATCAAGCTCGTTTACGATCGGCCCATCTTCGGCGGTCTGACCCAGCACGAACTTACCGGCGTTATAGAGCTTGGTGACCAGCTTGCCGCCGATCTTGAATATCGCCTCGTCGTGCGATGCGTCAGTGCCCAGCTTGAACGAAGCCGACCAATATCGCACGGCGTCCGCGCCAAACCTGTCGAGCGTATCGACCGGGGTGACCACGTTGCCCTTCGATTTCGACATCTTCTTTCGATCCGGATCAAGCACCCAACCGGAAAGGTTGATGTTGTGCCACGGAACCGATTCCTGATGCAGCATCGCCTTAGCAATCGTGTAGAACGCCCACGTTCGAATGATGTCGTGCCCCTGTGGACGAATGTCCATCGGGAACAATGTGTTCATCTGGTCGTCTTCGTCTCCCCAACGAGCAACGGTTTGCGGGCTAAGCGACGAAGTAAACCACGTGTCGAAAATATCGGGTTCTCCGGCGAATCCACCGGCAAGTCCCCGCTGACTCTCGTCGTAGCCGGGAGCGGCGACCGATTCAGGGTCGACCGGCAGCATGTCAGGTGTTGCAATTATCGCTTGGTCGTACTGTGCTTCACCCTGGTCGTCGAGCGGGTACCAAACTGGAATCGGAACCCCAAAGTAACGCTGACGCGAAATACACCAGTCGACGTTCAAATTCTCAGTCCAGTTTTCGAACCGTTTGCGCATAAACTCGGGATGCCAGTTGATCTTACGACCCATTTCGATCATCTGATCGGTTTTGTCGAGCATTCTTACGAACCATTGGCGAGTTGTCAGATACTCGAGAGGACTGTCGCCCTTCTCGTAAAATCTAACTGGGTGCTGAATCTGTATGGGTTCATCCTGCAAAGGCGCACCATTACAGGTCGAGGAGTTCGCAGGATCTCGCATGAGATCAACAACTAACGACTTAGCAGAAGGTGCGCGCTTGCCAACGATCGTCTGATAATTCTCATTCGCCTTTTCAGGATTCGTGCTGGCCCAGCCATCCTCGCCGCCAAACTTGTGATCGAGAATACGACCATTTCGACCCAGTATCTGGCGAAGCTCTAGTCCCTCTTCACGCCACCATGCAACGTCAGTTTGGTCACCAAAAGTACAAACCATAAGAATTCCGGTCCCTTTTTCAGGATCGGCTTCAGCGCTAGGGAAAATCGGAACTTTGGCGAAGAACCCAGGAGTTACGGCGTGCTTACCGAACAGACCCTTGAACCGCTCGTCGTCGGGGTGAGCCGTAATGCCCACACAAGCCGCGAGCAATTCAGGTCGAGTAGTCGAAATCACGAAACTTTTAATCGGTGTATCTTCTTCGAATACACCGAATTCAATGTCGTGATACGCGCCACCTTTTTCTCGATCCTCAACTTCAGCCTGTGCGACCGCTGTCTGAAAATCAACGTCCCACATGGTCGGTGATTCGAGCTGGTACACGTGGTTTTTCTCGTGAAGATCTAAGAAGCTACGCTGAGCGATTCGACGACTCTTGTCGTCGATGGTCGCATACTCATCGCTCCAATCGATCGAGTAGCCCATGCGATCGAACGTTTCCTTGAAAACGATCTCGTCCATCTCGGTAACAACTCGGCAAAGCTCGATAAAGTTCTGCCTGTTGATTACTAACTGTCTGTCCTTTTTAAGACCCAATTCCGCTCGTTTAGCCTCAACGTCGAGGTTTTCGATGTACGGAACGTTGCGTTCAGCCCGTACTGAGAAATAGTTCTGAACCCGCCGCTCGGTAGGAAGACCGTTATCGTCCCATCCCATCGGGTAGGCAACGTTCATGCCGGTCATGCGCTTGTACCGTGCCAGCAGGTCCTGGTGGGTGTACGAGAAGATATGCCCGATGTGCAGCGATCCACTGACAGTCGGTGGTGGTGAGTCGATTACGAACGATTTCTCGCGCGGTGCGTTAGGGTCACGCTTTTCAACGCCCAACTCGCTCCACCGCTTGCGCCAGTGCAGTTCACGCTCACTAATATCAAAGCGCTTTGGAAGATCACCAAACTCAATCGATTTCAAGATTACTAATTCCTACTTGGTCTTATCGACCAATCTAACCACCTGAAATGCAGGTAATAAAAAAACCCATCCAGATCAGAAGTAAAAACTTCTTCAAAGGACGGGCTGACCGCGGTACCACCTTCGTTGAACACAGCCGTAAACATAACGACCACGAACCACTCAATTAGCTGTAACGGGGCAACCGGGCGAACTTAGGAATTTCGAAATAAACGAAATATTCAGTCCACCAGCTCGGAGACGACTTCACGGTTGCGAGGGTTCCGGTTCACACCAACCACCGGATCTCTTTGACCCTACAAACTCGCTACTACTTCTCGTCGAAGCTGATTCAATATCACATTTAGGCTAGCGGCTACTCAATTCAATTGCAATGGCAAATACTGCTTATGACTCGGCATGAGCCTTGCGCTTACGTCTTGGTTTTTTGTTCATCTGACGATGCAGTACGTCAGCGTGAACCAGCTTTTTTCGACGTACATCGTTCTGACGCATTCGCTCTAATTTCGCTAGACCTTTGCGGGTGTCACTAGCGATTTTAGCGGGATCAGATCGTTCCATTCGCAACTTGAACAACCAATAAGTGAAGGCATCTTCGGACCCGAGAGTATGCTCGTCTCGATGTCGCCGGCCGCCACGCGCTGATATAGCACCTGCCTCCAACTTGAATACTTCCCACAACTGATCACGAGTGTTGCCGTAGAGCGTTTCGTAAGCGAGTTCCAACGAGTGGTCGCTTAACTGCCACCCTCCCCCTACTCGCCTATGAGTGATCTCTTCCTCGACTGCGGTAACAAGCGACTGTTCGACAGTTACGCCATAGAAATACGAGAGATGCGCTCTGCCTTTTTCCACACCAACGGCGCGCATGAAATCGGGTTCTTCAAATCCGGCGAACAATACGGGATCAGACAGCCAATCGCACCAAACATCTTGATCGATTTCGGCTTTACATTCTCGTAGTAATCGTCTAGCGAGTAACTGCCAATCAAATGCTTCCCCGCCTATCAAATAAACGTACGATTCGTCAGCGATTTGCTCTTGCGCCAAGGGCCATACTGCAATGGCTTCGAGTACTGCCAGCTTCCACGCATCGCCAAGCGGACCAGCGAGCAGAACATCTGACTTCAGACGCGAAATCATCTCGGCCGTTTCTTTCAGCGAAGTGCGGATTTGGGTGCTTGATTCTTTACTGCTGACCACGAGATTTATTGAATGCGTAGCGCTCTGATTTTGGCAGAGCTAGAAATGCCATCAATTCGGCATAGTTAAGTGTGTTGATCACACGATTGGCTTCAACCCAACCGCGAACCGCTGTATTAACCCCGAAACGCATGTTGTCGAACTGCCACGTTCGGTGCGAGTCGGTATTAACTGCAAAGATTACACCTATATCGACCGCCATTCGTACGTGATCGGCTCTTAAATCGAGCCGGTCTGGTGACGCATTAATCTCCATCACAGTGCCCGTACGAACCGCCGCTTCAAGAACAGCGGGGATGTCGATCTCAACGGGCGATCGCTTGCCAAGCAGGCGCGCCGTCAGGTGGCAAATTACATCCACGTGCGGACTCCCCATCGCGTCGATAACTCGCTGCGTCATCTTCGCGCTGTCCTGATCCATTCCAGAGTGAATCGAAGCAATGACGAGGTCGAGATCAGCAAGTAATTCATCACTGTAGTCGAGTGATCCATCAGGTTTGATGTCCATTTCCGTCCCGGTCAACAACCTCATTCCTGAAGATTCAGCCAGTTCTCGAACTGCAGTATTGTGCGCGATTAACATGTCAGGACTGAGCCCATTTGCGATGGTTGCGCTTGGCGAGTGATCGGTAATAGCGAGGTACTCGAGTCCTCGCTCTTGAGCCATGGAGACCATATCTTCCATTGAGTAGCGACCGTCCGACCAGTTCGTATGCGAATGCAGATCCCCCTTCATATCTGACTCGGTGAGGATGTTGCCGAAATCTTGTTTCGCTGCCAGTTCGATCTCGCCGGAGTCTTCTCGCATCTGTGGTGGAACGAATGCCAACCCCAGGCGTTCGTAAATATCTTGCTCCGACTCAATATCAGAAGACGGGCTATTTGCTGGATTAAGAAGACCACTCGTACTAAACGTCATCCCACGCTCGCTCCCCAGCGCTTCGAGACGAGTTCCGTGGTCGACCGACCCAGTCGCGTACACAAGTGCCCCAGCAAACGCCTCAGGGGTGACAAGCGTTATTGAAAATTGAAAGCCCTTGGCATCTGTGAACACAGCGGTAGGTTTGTCATGAACAATAACTTCGCGAACGTTCGAAAGAGTCGTAAATGCATCGATGACGCCGTGAATGTCAGCCTCTGGCGCGCTGCACACAATATCGATATTGCCGATTAGTTCGGCAGAACGTCGAACACTTCCAGCAACTTCGATATCTACGATGCCCTCACATCGAGTTTTTAGCTCGGCGATAACATCGATCGCCATCTGAGTTGCCGAGCCCAGCCCAATACGACTGCCTTGCTGGACACGCAGTTTGGCGTGCCGAAGAATCTGAGTAGCGCCCTTCTTGCTGATTCTGGGCAAGTTCTGAAACTCGCCCGATTCGATAGATGCTTCTAGCTGCTCGAAGTTAGAAATATCAAGTTCAGTAGCCGCAGTGACGGCCGTCTTGGGTCCTATTCCAGGGATTTGGACGAGCTCGAGAATCCCATCAGGAAGCTCTTCAAGAAGTTCTTCCAACAGTCCAAGCCGTCCAGTTCGAACAAGTTCCTGAGTCTTCTCCACAATCGCATCACCGAACCCAGGAATTTCGGCTAATTTCTCTGCATCGTCAGCGATATCAACAATCGGATACGGCAGGCTCTTGATCGCGTCAGCAGCCTTCGAATGGGCACGTACTTTGAACACGTTCTCACCCTTCGCCTGCATCAGCACAGCGACATCGGCGAACACCTGAGAAATCGAGTTATTGTCCATGAGCTATAGGATAAACTTCGTGCCAGTACGGCGGTTGCCAGATTCTTTCTTACCCGCGGAAATGATCAGAATGTCTATAGCCATGGCGGCAACCCACTCCAACAACAAAAACGCCCTGCAGCCACTACATAACAACCAAGAACCAAACGCCCGATCTCTCAGAAAAAGTTCCGATGGCACCCAATAGCAACGGATGACACTCTATTAGACGTCCTGCTTTGCCTGCTTGCGTTGTAGTCGCTCGATCTTTCGGCGTTCAGAACGACTCATCTTGCGACCATCAGGCGTGTGAGTAGGAACGTCCGACAGACTATTTCCACCAGAACGTGCACCACCATGACCCGAGTTCACGCTCGCCATCACTGAATGCTGGTTAGCAAGTGCGTTCGCCTTCTGGGTCGATACGTCGGCATCTTCCTTCACAGCGTTCACTTCTACAGTCTGAGTTGGAGGCGGCTGATGCGTCAAGGCAACTCGGAAGATCGTCTTAGCAATAGTTGCCTTGATCGTAGAGTCGAACGCAGTAAACATTTGGAAAGCTTGGTGCTTGTAAGCAACAAGTGGATCACGCTGCCCCGCCGCTTCAAGACCAATTCCCTGCCGCATGTTGTCCATCGACGTCAGGTGCTCGACCCAGTGCTCATCAATAGTTCGCAGCATAATCGTGCGTTCGAGTTTGTTGAGCAGTTCCGCGCCAAACTCCTCGGTCCGCTTATCGTAGATCAAGTCGATCAAACTGAGAAAAGCCTCTTCGGCTTCCTCCGTACGCATCTCGTATATGTCGTCTTTTTCCGGGAACCCCTCGAAGGTCGGGAAGACCGTCATAAGCTCTCGATAAAGACCATCCACATCGTAGTTCTCAGGTCCACCGTTGATACGTTCATTGACGATTAGACGAATCTCTATTTCTAGGTACTCGCTAATCGTCGAACGTAGCTCTTCACCATCAATAATCTTGTCTCGAAGCTGATAAACAATGTCTCGCTGTGTGTTCACAACGTCATCGTAATCAACGAGATATTTTCGAATTTCGAAGTTCTGTGCTTCGACTTTTGTCTGAGCAGTTTCTACTGACTTGGAAACCATCTTGTTCTCGATAGGGACATTCGCTTCCCATCTAAACAGACTCATTGCACCTCGAATTCGGTCGCCGCCGAAACGTCGAACAATGTCATCCTCAGTAGACAGGAAGAACTGAGTCTCGCCGGGGTCGCCCTGACGACCGCATCGACCACGAAGCTGATTGTCGATCCGACGCGACTCATGCCGTTCGGTTCCCAGCACGAACAATCCGCCTTTTCCGACAATCGTGTCGTGATCTGAATCCCAGCCGTTTTCAGAAGGCGTCGTTACATCGGGATTACCACCGAGAATAATGTCGGTTCCACGACCAGCCATGTTTGTGGCAACAGTTACAGCGCCAGCCTTGCCAGCTTCTGCGACGACATTAGCCTCGCGTTCGTGCTGTTTTGCATTGAGTACGTTGTGCGGGATGTGCTTCTTCTTGAGGAGGTCACCTAGGAGCTCTGATTTATCGATGCTGGTCGTACCAACAAGCACAGGCCGACCATCGTAGTAAAGTTCGGATATACGCTCGGCGATTGCGTCCCACTTAGCTTCCTCGGTCATGTAGATGAAGTCGCCGTGGTCGATTCGTTGAATAGGCTTGTTGGTGGGAATTTCGACCACTTCTAGCTTGTAAATCTTGTCGAGTTCTTCAGCTTCTGTAGTTGCCGTTCCTGTCATACCGGCGAGCTTGTTGTACATGCGGAAGTAGTTCTGAAGTGTGATCGTTGCGTAGGTGTTCGACTCGCGCTGAACTTTTACGCCTTCTTTCGCTTCCAGCGCCTGATGAAGTCCATCAGAGAATCGACGCCCGCTCATCAATCGTCCCGTAAATTCGTCGACGATGACCACATCTTGCCCCTGTACGACGTATTCACGGTCTCGTGCGTAAATGTGCTCGGCACGAATTGCGTTCTCGGTGAAGTGAGATAGAACGTCGTTCTCAACACCGTACAAGTTCTCGATGTTCAGCTCACGTTCGACAGCTGCGATTCCTTCTTCGGTAAGAACAATCGACTTGCGTTTCTCCTCGATTTCGAAGTGAACATCAGGGCTAAGTCGTTTCGCCAAAACAGCGAATTTACGATATTCCTGACCTTGTTCTTTTGCCGGACCGGAAATAATGAGAGGCGTTCGCGCTTCGTCGATGAGAATGCTGTCGACTTCGTCAACGATCGCATACACGCGCCCTCGCTGAACTCGTCGATCGATTTCTTCAACCATGTTGTCACGAAGGTAGTCGAACCCAAACTCGTTGTTAGTCCCGTACGTGATATCGCAGGCGTATGCCTCTCGCTTACTCGCCGACTGGAAATTATCTTCAGGCGTACGAACCAGAGGCGCAGCATCAGCTTCGTCGTGCTTGCCGTCAATCTGAATAGACAGCGGAGCATCAGGATTGAATACCCAAGATCCATCGTTCTGCAAACAGCCCACTGTGACGCCGAGCGCGTGATGAATGATGCCCATCCAACCAGCGTGTAGCTTGGCGAGGTAATCGTTCACCGTAATAATGTGTGCGCCTTGGCCGGTAATGGCGTTCAAGTACGCCGGCAAGGTAGCAACAAGAGTCTTACCTTCACCCGTGCGCATTTCAGCTACTTTGCCCTGGTGAAGAACGATTCCGCCAATCATCTGCACATCGAACGGCCTCATGCCAACAACTCTTCGCGATGCCTCTCGAACAGCAGCAAAAGCCTCGGGCAGAATGTTGTCGAGAGTTTCCCCGCCTTCCCACCGTGATCGGAAGTCGGCGGTTACGCCCTTCAACTGCTCATCAGTGAGTTTCTCAAAGTCCGATTCGAGATCATTGATCTCGTCGACTATCGGCTGGATGTCTTTTAGGGCTTGTTGGTTGGAATCGCCAACCAGTTTGTTGAAAAACTTGAGCATATACGGCTACTGGTTCACCAAGAAGCATCAGCCCGATCAGAAGCATTCACCAATTACCAACTAGTTGATAGTGAATAGCTCTCCAACCGAGCGACCTTCGTGGATTCGCCTGATTGCTTCTCCAAGAAGCGGAGCGATTGAAATTACTTTGATCTTTGAGTTTACTTTGTGTTCCTTCAGAGGAACCGTGTCAGTTATTACCAATTCTTTGATATGTGAAATACTAGTAATACGGGAAGATGCTTCCCCTGGCAGAACACCATGGGTTGTAACAACGTAAATATCCTTAGCTCCGCGTGCGGTAATCGCTTCAACAGCTGAGATTACGGTTCCACCAGTGCTTATCTCATCATCAAACAGTATTACGGGTCGATCCCCCACCTCACCAATTACGTTCATACTCTCCACTCGGTCTTCATTTCCGAGACGGCGCTTTTCCACAATAGCCAGAGGTGCGCTAATCGCATCTGCAAAGTAACGAGCTTTTTTCGATATTCCAATATCGACCGCAACAACAACTGGGTCTTTCAGATCACGCTTGATGAAGTAATCGACCAGCTTCGGCATCGCTGTCAGTTCGTCTACCGGCACGTGGAAGAATCCTTGCACCTGTCCAGCGTGCAAATCGACCATAATCGCTCGATCAGCACCCGCTGTCTCGAGAAGATCCGCTATTAGTCGACCGGTAATCGGCACGCGTGGTTGATCTTTTTTATCGGTGCGTGCATAGCTGTAATAAGGAATTACCGCAGTGATACGACCAGCCGACGCACGCTTGGCTGCATCGATCATAATCAACATTTCCATGATGTTATCGTTCACTGGCTCGACGTCCGACTGAACAATGAACACATCTTTTTGACGAACATTTTCGAGAATCTTGACGAACGTGTTGTCGTTGGTGAACTTGAACACTTCGATCTTACCGAGATCCTGTTGAAGGTAGTCGCAGATTTTTTGTGCCAACCCTGGGTGTGAGTTCCCAGAAAAAATTACTGGATTTCCGTTGACTCCGTACATTAAATCCCCTTGAACCATGGACGTCGTTTTTCGCGATGCGCAGCCATACCTTCGATATGGTCTGCCGAGGATAGCGTGATTGCCTCGGCTGCGGCGGACATTTCGAGGGAAGTTTCGAGGTCCATCGACATTCCATTTCGCATCATCGTCTTAGCGAGGCGAATTGCAACAGGCGGTCCTGTGGCGATGCGGCGCGCCATCTTCTCAGCAGTGGCGATTAGTTCGCCTTCAGATACCACGCTGTTCAGGAAACCAAAGGACAATGCCTCATCGACTTCCATGAAATTCCCCGTGTACATAAGCTCGGCTGCTTTGGCCGATCCAAATAATCGAGGGTAGAGCCATGTTCCCCCATAACCGGGAAATAGACCAACGTGAACATAAGCGGCCATGAAACGCGCCAACTCGGATGCGATTCTAATATCGCACGCACAGGCAAGATCAAAGCCAGCACCAACTGCAGGGCCATTGATAGCGGCAATCACCGGTTTTTCCATTTTGTGGATACCAAGAATGACTCTTTGCGCGAGCTTGAATCCGCGCCGCAAATCTTCGGCACCACCAGACCCCGCTTTGTGAGGGCCATCTCCCGGTCCACCGATCATTTCGTCGGTGTCAGCACCTGAGCAGAAAGCTCGCCCTGCACCGGTAATGATTACTGCGCGGACGGAATCATCAACCGCTACCTTGTCTAGGAGAACGGCAAGAGATCCTAGCAATTCATTGCTTAGAGAATTCAGCCGCTCGGGACGATTTAGGGTGATCGTAGCGAATCCAAGCTCACTATTTATATGCAGATTCACGCTTTGAGTCATCAGAGCCTCGGCACTTTAAAGTCGGAGGAAATAAGCCTAAATTTTAGCACCGCGCCTATACCTAATATCCGAGAATTCTCACCTGTCTCGAGTTATTTTTAGACGCATCTCGTAAGTACAGTGCTGCACTCGGGCGAAGTTGAACTACAACTCGGTTCAATACGAATATCGACTTTTTCCAAATCGAACTATCTTTACTACGCGGCCTGTTGACTGGGTTGAATCACTGGAACGGCAGGCGTCATGCGTGGAGTGAACAACCGATCAGCCATCTCGGGCGAAAGGGCTTTAGAGAATCCACATTGGAGACACCTCAGAAATGTTCCATGGGTGTCGCTATCGAGGTTAACGTCACCGGAGCATCTCCGGCAGGATTTGAAATACAGCATTCCAGTCACCTCTCCTGTTTATTCAGGATCGATTAAGAAGTGAAAAAATCTTAGCTCCAGCACGCGATCGTTCAGATCATCTCTGTCAGTACCACATATGCGTACCAACACACTAATTTTCGAGCCGATGGTTCATTGCCGTCGGCTCATCGTCTAGGTTCCGGATCAGATCAATTCGTCGTATGCGCCCTGTTTGAACCCAAACACAATCTGATCGCCGTCAGTGAGCATCGGTCGTCTTATCAAGCGAGGTTGCTCGATCATCAACTCGATGAGTTCGTCATCGGTAGCTCTACCGCGAAGTTCTCTAAACGGCTTCGAACTTGGGCTTTTCCACGCAAACATTTCGTCAACCGATGTTAGATCGCTCAGTTTTTTAATTTCAGCTGCCGAAAGCTGTTCCTTAAAGAAATCACGAAATTCGTACTCAGCGTTCGATTCATTGAGAACCCGACGGGCTTTCTGGCAAGTACTTCAACGCGACCAGCAGTAAAACTTCAACTCTTTGGACATTTATTGCATCTCCTTGATGTGAATTTAATAGCAAATAAGTGACTCGTTACGACACACTTCTTGCTACCGTAACAATGCGAAGCCATATAGATATTACGATCCTGATCCTAGATGAGTGACCAGCCCTACAACAACCCGTTCCAAGTAGAAGAACGATCATTGCGATCGCTTTTTACACGCGCGTTCGCTAAATCGCGTCCTGGTTCACCGAATCTTTCAAACCTAAGCATCTACGCATTTGGACTTTCGGGGGTTTGGACTGGAATTGGCGCAGGAATACTGCCGTTCAAGGTGATCGAAGCTCTCGAACTAGGCGGCATCTCTGTACTCGGCTACGCCCTTGATAAAAACGGCGCACTAGGATTAATTTCTTTACTTGGATTAATTGTTGCCGCTGCTGCCCAGCTTGCGGCGGGGGCTCTAAGCGACCGTGACGACCGGCCCGGCAAACGCCTGCTTTACCTGCTCGTCGGCGGAATCGGCTTGAGTGTGATGACGATCCTATTTGGATTTACCAGTTCGTTCATCACACTGATCCTCGCCATCGTCGCAATGCAATTATTCGGCAACTCTGCTCAAGGGCCAGCAAATGCGCTAATCATCGATCATGTTCCAGTCCAAGAAAGAGGCGCCGCTGCAGGAGTATTGAACCTGTGGCGACTTCTAGGTGCAGGAACAATCACCGTAGTTGTTCTTCAGTTCATGGCGAGATACGACAAGCAGGACTCACCTGAATGGCTCTGGTATTCGATAGCCATGATGACTATTGCAGTGATGGTCAGTGTGCTCTGGACTGTAGTCACGAACCGACCAAAAGATGGCTGGTTCATCCCAACGCTTAGAAAGAAGACCGTTAATACTGTTGAATCTACGCATTATGTTTCCGAAACAACCTCTGGTGCAAAACCAGGCATCAGCGGAAGCTACCTAGCATTTCTAGTTGCATTGGCATTCACCATCGCTGCAATGTCATCGTTGCAGATATATGCGCTCTTCTTCTTACAAGATGTTGTCGGCCTAGAAAACCCGGCTAATGGAGCCGATCTATTGGTGGTGGCGATCGTCGTGGCAGCCGCATTGGCCGTACTACCAGCAGGTCGACTTGCCGACCGATGGGGGCGCACCAGTTTATTTATGATCGCTGGGACGGCCGGGGTAGCTTCTTCACTTCTTCTACTGTTTGTCAGTTCGATCGGTGAGGTACTCGCAATAGGACTTGTCATTGGAATA
The DNA here is from genome assembly GCA_018673955.1 of Chloroflexota bacterium. Lineage (GTDB taxonomy): Bacteria > Chloroflexota > Dehalococcoidia > Lucifugimonadales > Lucifugimonadaceae > Lucifugimonas. The sequence goes on from JABHBJ010000099.1 coordinate 12,427, forward strand.
TCAGTCGGATTGTTCATGACACTAACGTGGGCTGTTGCAAACGACCTCGTGAGCCGATCTGGGGCCGCCAAAGAGCTTGGTTACACAAGCGTTGCCACGTTAGTCGGTGCAGCTGGTGCACGATTCGCTGGCGTCGGCATCGATGAACTAAATGACGTTTCTGAGAATCTCGGTTACAGAATGATTCTCGTAGCGGTTGCCATGTCTTTCGCTTTTTCCTCTCTAATTCTCGCGAGAATCTCCAAAGATTCGAGCTTCACTGAAGCAACAAAAACCAGCGAAGCGGCTATCGATCCGTCTATATCTGACTAAATTTCTCTCGATTGTCCTTTGGCACTTAGGTGTCCTCGTAATGTAATTAGTATCCCGCGTAACGAGACTCTTGATCGATATTCAGCGTATCGAAATACGGTGCCCGTTAGTAAACGATTACCGAAGCAATGCTCTGGGTATCAGCAACTAATTGGCAAATAATCGTAAAACAATAAACGTGCGCATTGGTCCTGTTGCTTTTGATGTACAGATTTCTAAACGTTTCCGGGGATCGTCGGGCCGGCCTCTGGCAATACACAAGGCAAATATGATGGTTCTTGACGGCGGTTCATCAGGACTTCGAATCTTAAGTAACGGCGTAAGTGCCGATACTGTTTCGTGGCCCGAATGTGTGGTTAAACTGCCGATTTCACTTATGGCAGATAAGCCAGATCCTCATGAATTGACGATTTCGCTTGATTCGAGAGCTGGGCTTCTTTGTTTCTCCCTGTATCGGCCGAATGCAACGATGAGGTTGGCAGGCAACTAATAGAAGCCGTTTTGTTGCTGTAAAAACTGATCGATACCACACGTTACAAAGTTATTGTGTGATATTGAATTGCTGGCATCCCCAACAAGAACCTACAAACGTTGCAGGTTTCGTCGATATACTTAGCGCCGTTCGGGCTGGTTCGCATCTTTTCTGATCGACGAAACCTGTCCACGCACGCAAAGACGATTCTCATCAGCTCGATTTCACAAGTTAGGCCGCCAATACATGGACGTGTATCTCGCCAGTCCCCGAGGCTTCTGTGCCGGAGTCGATCTCGCTGTCGACATCGTCGATCTCGCCATTCAGAAGTACGGCGCGCCAGTCTATGTGAAACATCAGATCGTTCACAATCCCAAAGTGGTAGCCGATGTCGAAGCAAAAGGCGCAATAACCGTCGAGAAGGTGGAAGAAGTCCCTGAAGGCGCAGTGGTGGTCTTCTCCGCTCACGGATCTCCACCGTCCGATTACGCTACCGCCAAACAACGTGGTCTAACCGTTCTTGATGCCACCTGCCCACTCGTCACCAGGGTTCACAACGAGGCGAAGAAATACACCAAGGAAGGCAAAAAGATTGTTCTCGTCGGACACGTAGGTCACCAGGAAGTCATTGGAACCACGGGACAAGCCGATATGACTTTGATCGATGAACGAGAAGATTGGGATTTGCCTCACTGGAATAAAGACACCGAAATCGCTGTTCTCACCCAGACCACCCTTTCGGTAAACGACACTGCTCTGGCAATCTCAAAAATCAAGAAGAGCCACCCCAACGCCGTTATTCGTGACGATATTTGCTACGCAACGACTAATCGTCAGGCGGCTGCGACAGAGCTTGCTGATATAACAGAGCTTGTACTAGTGATCGGCGCGCAGAGCAGTTCAAACTGCAATCGACTCAAAGATGTTGCCATCAAAAAAGGCGTGCCTGCACATCTCATCAACGGCCCCGAAGAACTCGATCTATCTTGGCTTCAAGGGATCGAAAAAATCGGAATCACATCAGGAGCTTCGACTCCTGAAAAACAGGTGAAAGCCGTTATCGAGGCAATATCACCCGAAAACGTCTACCGGGTCGGCCCCGGTGAAGAAAGCATCACTTTCGCCATACCCAGAAATCTAAGAGACATGGTTGGCAATGGAATCCGCAGTAGCAGCGAAGATGACATAATTTTCAATGAAAATAACTAGCATTGAATGCCTAGTACTCGATGAAGAGTACCCATATGTAATCCTTCACACTGACGAAGGAATCACAGGGTTCGGTGAGTGTTTTCGTCGCGCTCCATACGTTTCGAAAGCTGCCATCGAAACGATCTTCGCCCCTCTCGTAGTCGGTAAATCTCCGTTCGATTCGGAAGAGATTTGGGACAACATGTTCAAGGCGGGTGCAGTTGCTGGTCCACAAGGGGCACTGCTTACCGCTGCATCTGGAATTGACATAGCACTCTGGGATCTCAAAGGTAAGGCATTAGGCACCCCTATCTACAACCTCATCGGCGGTAAGCGGCGCGAAAAAATCAAAGTCTACGCTAGCTCGCTTGCTCGAGACATGGCACCCAAAGATGAAGCGCTCCGTGTCGCCCGGTTTCGTGACGAGGGCTACTCTGCTTACAAGTTACACTCTGCCATTCCCGGCAAGATCGACGATCAGAGAGATTTGACGATCGAAACGGTAAGGGCAATCCGCGATGAAGTCGGGTACGACATGGGTGTAATGGTCGACGTGAACAGCGCCTATTCAGTGCACCACGCCATCGAAATTGGTCGCAAGCTAGAAGATCTTGGTGTGTTCCATTTCGAGGAGCCTGTACACGTCAGAAACTACGCAGGCATGGCCGAAGTTGCCGACGCGCTCGACATTCCTATCGCTTCGGGAGAAAACTCATTCACCCGCTGGGAGCACTTAACTCTCATACGTGAAGGGCGACCTGATATTGTTCAGCCCGATGTAGTCAAAGTCGGCGGCATTACCGAATTTTTGCGGATAGAAGCGGTGCTATCTGCTCACGGTGCAACGATGACGACGCACAACACACAGCCATACGGCTCGACAGCAGCACACGCTCACCTGCTCGCACCTAGCAACAATTTCCCCTACGCGCAGGAATACAACATCGAGGAAGTGGGTATTCGAGATAACGATTCGATTCTCGATACGCCTTATGAGGTCGAAGACGGATTCATCAGAATCCCAGACGGACCTGGACTCGGACTGGACTATAACCTCGAAAAAATGCGAGCACGAAGCAGCGACCGACCATCACAACTCTCAGACGTATGGGGTCACATGCAATAGGGGTGTTGGCTAACCTCGTTCTTCGGTCGAGAAACCTGTGATCAGCTTCGGCCATTTCAATACCGAAAGCACCAGTGCTATCAGCCCAACTATTGCGTATCCGGTAATCGTAAAGGGCACTCCGTATTGCTCGATCAGCCAACCGCCAATCACCAATCCCATCGGTAGTCCGTAAACTGCCAGCATCCGAATGCCCATCACCCGCCCACGCATTTCAAATTTGGTGAACGTCATCAGCACCACCGACATCGAAACCATACAGAAGCTTATCGATGCTCCTATCAGCGCCAACAACAGTAGCCCGAGAGGATCTGAATCGGTCTGGGCGAACAAAATCAGCAGTATGTACCAAACGGCCATTGTGAGCATCATGAACCGCTCAGGGCGGCGCGAATTGGCGACTACCGCCATCAACATCGATCCTAGCAACGCACCTATAGCGAACACCGCAACCATCAGCGCCAGTCCGTTTTCATCGTGCTTATAAACGTCTCTGGCAACCACTGGAAGTAGCCCGTTCGTAAGTGGAAACGCCGTTGCATTTACTAGGAACGCAAGGAACATGATCGGCTGAATAACCGACGAATCGACCATGTACCTCAATCCCTGCTTCATATCGGTAATAGGGTTAGCGCGCTTGACAGGAATGCTCGATCGGACTGTGCTGATCCCAAGACCCACCAACACGCTCAACGTGTAGAAAATCGTAACGCCAACATACGCCCATCCGAGTCCCAGTTTCGACAATAACGTCGCACCTAACAACGCCCCAACGATACGGGCAGTATCTTGAGTTGTTCTCGCTAAACCTGACGCATTCATCAACAGGTTTCGCGGGACAGTATCAGCGATTAGCGACTGCCTAAGAACGTTGTCGGCGGGCCTTAACATTCCGCTAATACTGGCTATCGCAAACACGTGCCATGGCTGAATCAAATCGGTTACAGCCAATATCAAAAGTGCCAGCGCTGAAAGTCCAGCACCTGTGCGAAGCACTATTAACATCAACTTACGACTCATACGGTCGGCGATAACACCAACAACTGGCGCAGTAAGCGTTCCCGAGAATCGCAACGCACCAAGCAGTCCAACTAATAGAGGAGAATCGGTTGCGACAAGGATGTACCAGCCAAGGATCAGAGTTTCCATCTCCGACCCCCAAGTCGTCATCGCATCTGCCGACCATTGGAATCGAAAACTTCGGATCTTGAATGCAGCGAACGGACTAACTTTTGTGTTCGGATCTTGAGTTACCGAAGTTGGACGTTGCTCAGTGCTCAAATTATTCGCAACATAGGTTTGTGGAAGGCCCAGCGGAACTCCCAAATGTATGAACAACGAACTTCGTCAGCTACCATCGATCCGTGAATAATCCCATCTGCAACGCGAAAGTCATCTTATTCGCCCTAGTGACGGCGGCAAGTATCGCACTAATTGCCGCATGTTCGACGGGCGAACAAGCCTCCCCGACCCCAACAGCGGTAGTTCTACCATCCCCGGGGGCATTTATCGATTCAGCCGATTGCAGCGATCTTGTGTTTGAACATCTAGGTCAATTAGAGGTGACCGTAAGCTTCGGCGATCTAGATCTGCGAGTCATCGTTGAAATCGCCGACGAACCAGCCGAACGCGCACAGGGCCTGATGTGTCGAGAATCAATTCCAAATGGCACAGGAATGTTGTTCTACTACCCAGGGCCAAAAACAACTGGGTTCTGGATGCACAACACCTACGTGCCAATCGACATCCTTCACATCGACCGTTCCCACAATATCGTCGATAAAATCACGATGACGGCTTGCCCTCGTGTCGGGTTAAGCGACGATGACTGGCAAGTGAAGTGCGCCACTGAATCAAACGACTACGTGCCCAATGGCGAATGGTTCACTGCACTAGAACTGCCAGCAGGATGGCTTGAATCGAACGGTATTGCAGATGCCGATATGGATGACGTGAAGGTCAACTGGATAACATTGGCCAATTAGATTTCAAGTTCGGATGAAGCAACTAGAACGAATAAGGAAACGCACGAGAATTGGCTAACAGTAAGCAAAAAGCACTTCTGGCAGTAATCGATGGTCTCGGTTTCAACCGAGGACGATCAAAATCGGTTGTTGAAGCCGCTTGGTCACAACTCGACCAGAGCGATAAAGAACTAATCGTGTCGGCCGCAGAACGCATTGGACAGGACTCCGTTTGGGCGAAAAATTTACTGTACCCAGTTCATGTCGAATCGCTCGACGCCGACACGCCAACGCGTGACGCACTCACGTGGATAGGCGATCTTCAAACTTGCCGTGGATTCCTGAATGCTGGCCTGACCGAACGCATCGATTCTCTTGTCGAATCCGTAGCCGACGAACAACGATACGTTCCGTGGGCCTCGGCTGCTCGCAATCTTTCGTCGTTGCGAAACACCAATCTCACGATACCTACCAGCGCGTCGGGTATCTGGGCCGGATTCGAGGATCTCGACCCCGCAGTTCAAGGCAATTCCGAAACCGGTCATCAACAGATCGGCAACACGCAACTCGCACCTCAACTCCCACTAGAGATCACCAACTCTATCAACACAGGCGAGTTCTTCGATAACCCAGCTTTCAACAGGACGATAACCGGTGCCAAAGAACGTGGATCGACGATCAATTTTTGCTTTCTACTCTCAGGAGTCGGTGGCGGCGACGGACGCGTTCACAGCGCATGGAATCACCTCGAAGCGCTCTTAGAGTTAGTCTTCATCCGGCATGGAATCTCGCCTAAGAAAGTCCAAATACAAGCGATTCTCGATGGTCGTGATTCAGCCGGTAATAGTTCTATCGTCGCCGTAAACGGCTCTGGTGACTTCGTTGGGCAGCTTCAAACGCTTCTATCGAAATACGACGCCGAATCGTCATTAGCTTGGCTCGTTGGTCGCTCGACCGCCATGGACCGCGACTATAGAGAAGCAGCGGCCAAAGCCGACTTCGATCTGTTGACTGGCAATGCAGGTGAACAAGTCGCCAACATCGCAGCGGCTCGATCGATCATCTCCTCAACCCATGATTCAGGCAAGACCGATCAGGACATCCCACCGATTGCCGTTCTCAAAGCCGACGGATCAGTGCCATCTATCGCAGTCAATGATGCGTTTATTGATCTCAATTTCCGTTCCGATCGACAACGATCAAAAATCGGTGTCCTCGCGGGCGCACGCGAGTTCCTAGAATCTGAAGGCGACTCACGCGGGCGAAAGTGGAGCGGCTCGTGGATCGACCACAATCTAAATTTAGACATTTGCGCAATCGCCGAATACCACCCTATATTCGAGTCTGAATACGGTGTATCAGTCGCATACCAAACCGAGCCTCACTCGGAGAATTTTCTTGCTCAATGGCCGGAGATCGTAGGCGAAGATGAATACACACTTGTTGCTGAAAGCGTGAAGTCATCCCACATGGGCTACTTCTTCCGAGGTCGGCGTGAAGACCCAGTGAACGGTGCAAATGAAACTCGATTCGTGACGCCGTCTCACGGCGAAAAGGACGGTGTGCTGACCGATACTGACTTCTACCTTCACCCCGGCATGCGAGCAAAGGAAGTCACAGCCGATGTAGTAACAGCAATTGAGAGAGGCGCATCACGCCTGATCTGCTGCAACATTGCTGCCCCCGACATGGTGGGGCACCTTCTACCAGCGCGCTATGAAGAAGCCAAAGCCGCCTACCGGGCTGCAGCCGAGGCTCTTGTCGAAATGGCGGACGTTGCTAAAAAAGCCGGAATTTACATGGTGATTACGTCTGACCACGGCAATATCGAAGACGACACTTCTGCTCACTCGATTAACGATGTACTGACGACGATCATTCGAACCGACGGTGCTGAATTGGTCGTCGGCATACCGGATTATCAGGCGAGACTCTTCGATGTAGCCCCTACCGTGCTAGAACTCATAGGTGGGTCTCAAGCACTAGAAGACACCACAGGGTCGGCTCTCCACGAACGTTTCGTGGGCAGGCGGTTGGTCGCTACCAGGTGAAATAACCCCGCTCTGTTCGATACAAAACTCGGTCTAGCTTGGGCGCTGACTCACAAGATGGGTGCCCGCCACTTGACTGGGTGTCGGGACATGGTAACTTCTGGTGTATCGGTCTTCCGAAAGACCTACACAAAGAGGGTTCGAAATCAGGTGAAAGCGACGATTAAATGATCGGCGCAATCGGAAATATGGGCTAGACATCTCCCCTGCCCACAAGGCAAAGTCCTAGACCAAAGTTCAAGAGGTCATTCAGTCGCTCAGACGCGAGAAAGCCTCCTGTGGGTGCATGAGGCTTTCTTTTTTAACGCATATCAAGAGTGATAACGTCATCCTGAATTAGATTCAGGATATCGAACTTTCGAAACCTCGCACCTACCAGGCGATCTCGCCACCATCGATAACAAGTTCCGTGCCCGTCACCCATCCCGCTTCGTCGGAAGCTAAATAGAGAATCCCATACGCAATATCTATCGGCAATCCGAGTCGTCCCATCGGCGTCATCGCCAATCGAGCGTCACGTATTTCTTTTTGAGAATGAATATCCAGAGTCATTGGCGTATCTGTAAAGCCGGGATGAACCGAGTTCACACGAATGTTGTCTGGAGCGTACTGAACCGCAGCCGCCTTACTGAATGTCCGCGCCGCACCTTTTGACGCGTGGTACGCCGCACCCATAGGCGATCCAACAATCCCGAAGATCGACGAAACGTTCACCACCGACCCGCCGCCGTTCTTCCTCATCGCTGGAATAGCCGTCTTAGTCCCAAGCATGACAGCAGTAGAGTTCACTGCGAAAACAGCGTCCCAATTCTGGACGATCGTATCTTCGACAGTCGCCCTACCTTTCGCCCCCGACATCCCGGCGTTATTGACCAAGATATCGAGCCGTCCCCATTTCGCGATCGTCTCTTCGACAACCTCGACCCACTGACTCTCTTGAGTGACGTCGAGCTTGCGGTACATCGCAACTTCGCCATTCTGGTTCAGTTCAGCTTCGAGCGCATTACCTTTAGCATCGTCGATATCAGCGATCACTACGCGAGCGCCTTGCTCGACGAACAAACAGGAAGTAGATTCTCCGATCCCCGATGCTCCACCTGTAACGATGACCGTTTTTCCTTCGAGACGATTACCTGAGGACATTTTTAATTCCTTTTCGGATGCTTCGTAAGTTGCTCACAATAAGTCCCTTCTCCCTGGGGAGAAGGTTAGGTTGAGGGTAAAATGTTCGTTAGGATACGAATACGATCCCAACTTCCTTTTTGTGCCGCATTCAACGAAACACGCTCAGCTGATTACGTTGTTCTTCAATGAATCTGGATTTATTTCTAGTCCGAGTCCGGGTCGATCCGCAAATGGTTTCCAAGTACCGTCATCACCGTACGGTGGCACCTCCGTCCACCAAACATTCTGGCTGTGCTCGTCTGCTCCGAGAACTTCAACGACCTTGAGATTTGGAGTAGCCATCGCACAGTGCAAGTGAACCAGCGATACGGCATGAGGGGCAACAGGCAAGTTAAACGCGTCGGCCATGGCAGCAACTTTCATCCATTCAGCAATACCCGTAACCCGGTGGACGTCTGGCTGAACGATATCCACACCACCCGCCATCAGTAGATCCTTGAAACCATACTTGGTGTACTCATGTTCGCCTGTAGCAACTGGAATCGTAGTTGCCTGCGAAATCTGAGCCAATCCAGGAATATCATCAGCCAACACAGGCTCTTCAAACCAGCCCACATCGAACTGTTCAAAGATCTTCGACATCTTTATAGCCTGCTTGGCGTAGTACCCGTTGTTGGCATCAACGTAAATTTCGACCTCATCTCCGACTGCGTTTCTTACCGCGGCGAGTCGCTCGATATCTTCTCGTTCGGACTTACCGAAATCCTTGCCCACTTTCATTTTCACACGAGGAATACCCCGCTCAATATATCCCATTTGTTCGGCAACCAATTCATCCTCAGAATAGTTCGTCCAACCACCCGATCCGTAAATCGGAACCGCCTCATGCGCAGGGCCCAGTAATCGGTAAATAGGCTGATCCAGTACTTTGCCCTTCAGATCCCATAAAGCAATATCGATAGCCGCAATTGCTTGAAAAGCCACACCCTTTCGACCAAATCCACGTACTCGCCAATACATGTCCTGCCAGAGCTTCTCGATCATGAACGGATCCTGACCGATCAATACCCCGCTCAGGTTGTCGTGAATCACAGCCTGAATCGAGCGATGCCCCGGTGCATAGCCAAGACCAATCGTGCCTTGATCTGTATGGATGTGAACGAATAGCTGGTTCTTACCTTTAGCATTGGGATCAATAGCCGGAATCGTCGCATCCTGAATTACGTACCCGTCAGGGTCGTGCAGCATCGTGGTTGTGATTTCGGTGATTTTCATACTGATCCTGCCAATGTTTCTTTTCGATTCAGAGCGACAGATTACGCCGGTTCTAATAAATTGTGTATATCCAGAATCAGACATTTGATCAACGACCGAGTCGATTCATCCATGCATCACGACACAAATGGTCGTACTCTTCTTGCTTCTAATCCTGTTCCGCCTCGCAAAGTTAACCTGCCCTAATCAATGACAACCGAGAAACCAACCGACCAGAAGTCTAGAGTCGGACGCGTCTTCTACGGTTGGTGGGTAGCACTTGCCGGCGCGATGAATATGCTCGTCAGCTCCGGTCCAACGTTTCAAGCTGCAAGCACGCTGTTCAGAGCCATTGAAGATGAATTCGGCTGGTCACGCGCACTCGTAGCCGGAGTCGCTTCTTTCGGACGATTTGGTGGCGCAATGCTTGGCCCTCTTGAAGGCTGGCTCACCGACAAGTTCGGTACTGGAAAAATGGTCGTTGCCGGTTTTACTATTGGTGGTGGCGGACTCATCTTCTATTCCCAACTTCAGGGACCAATTCAGTACTACGCCGCCTACTTCATCATTTCACTCGGATTCTCAATTGGCGGATTCGTGCCTTCGATGTCGGCTGTCAACGCATGGATGCCCCATAAACGTGCCACAGCAATGGCTATCGTCATTGGCGGTTCGAGCCTAGGTGGCGTGCTCGTTCCGGCAATCGTCTGGGGTATCAACAACCACGGCTGGCGCGAAACTACGTTCGTCATCGGAATCATCACCATCGCTGTTGGTCCTCCTCTTGCGTACATAGCTGGCAAGCGTGCCCCTGAATACAGTGACTTGATGAAACAGGTTTCGAATCCTGATGATAAGGATTCAACACCGAAGTTCCAGCACGACTTCACCGCGAAACAGGCACTAAGAACACGGGCGTTCTGGTCGATATCTATCACCCACACTCTCACAAACCTCTCTGTCGGGGCAGTATCAGCTCACATATTCTTCCAGCTAACCGACCCGGGCGGAGTAAATCTGTCCGATTCAAGCGCTGCAACAATCATTCCAATCATGGCGATATCTTCGTTCGCATTTCAAATGATGGGTGGTTTCTTAGGAGATAGGATAAGCAAGCGCACAATCGTTCCAATTCTCATACTCCTTCAAGGAGTGTCAATGGTGGTACTCGCTTTGGCTGTCGGGTACATAGGGGCCTTAGTGTTCGCAGTCGTTTGGGGGATAGGATTTGGCGGTCGAACGCCAATGCTTCACGCCATGCGAGGCGACTATTTCGGGCGCAAGCACTTCGGGGTGATCTTGGGCATGTCAGCCTTCCCAATGGCAATGGGCATGATGGCAACTCCGGTAATTGTCGGCAGGGTTTACGACAACACGGGATCCTATGATTCATCGCTTTTCACCCTTGCCGGATTCTGCATCATTGCGGCGGCCACGATTCTGCTTGCGACGAAGCCAGCTACGCCCAAGTAACCGCCCCGACTAGCGACAATTAAGCTCGGATCGTCCTATGAACTATCGGCATCAAATAATTCATGGCGCTTTGGGGATACCGCGAGCCGTCTCTCCGCTACTTCGGCGGCACCTACGATTTGCCTTTCATAGCGAACCTGCCCAATCGGCGGAACGCCTAGCGCGCACACCCTCGAAGCTACGAAGCAATACACTGGCAGACCAAAGTAAAAACGACACGAACAAACTGAACTCGGCAGTCGTAGACCGTACATGGCTTGGAGCACTGGCATTCTCGGCAATCGCTGTCGTGGTGGTGCTTACCATTGCTGTCATTGCCAATCTTGCCATCGGGAGAATTATCCACTGGGACATAGTTTCTGTTCTCGGCTCGATCGGATTCGTGTTCCTAACGATTGGTCGCAAGTTCAAATCCATTTGATCCAGCCCGCCTAGCCCAGAACACCAACTTGAACGCAGTACCTTGTTCCTGATATTTTTTGGAGCATGCGCAACAACGAATCGTCTAAAAAGTTCGACAAGCCTCTGGATACGGTATTTTCCGGAGCTTCGAGGTTTGCCATCGAGCTAGTCCGCATGGATCGTCGGCTCCTGGGCCGCTGCCGATCTGACAGGCAGCTGGCTCGCAACTATTCCTGCCCTAGCGATCCTAGTAGCGCTGCCCGGAGTATTTTCGACAACAGGCGATAAACTACATGTTGTAGTTGCCGTACCCGGCAGAATCCGCTTCGCAATCGAAGTCTTGCTAGCCGCAATCGCCTCAGCACTGCTCGCGTGGACCTATATTGGCGCCATTCTCATTGCAATCATCGCCGTAGTAATGTTTGTCACCGGCGCACCCCGTGCCAAATGGCTGCTCAGCAACAGTGCTCCCGATTGGCCACTACCAACGAAGTAAGCCAAAAGTGGGTTCTGCACGTAGAATTAGCTGGTTTGAGTAAATTAGAACTCGCCGGGCTGGCGAGCACGCCCACCCTCCCGATTCAGAATTCCCAAAGATTCCCTTATGCGATCAATTGCTGACCTCGCGGCCGACATGGGCCTCGATTCTTCTGTTCTAGAACCCTACGGTCAGGACAAAGCCAAAATTCCGCTCGATGCCTTCCCTGACTCTGCTGAAAAGGGAAAGTTGATCGTGGTAACGGCGATCACTCCGACCCCGGCAGGTGAAGGAAAGTCGACCACTGCAGTAGGACTCACCCAAGGTTTAGCCAAGATCGGTAAGAAACCAATTCTGACCATCAGGCAGCCCGCACTCGGTCCTGTTTTCGGTCATAAAGGTGGCGGCACTGGTGGAGGTAAATCGACCGTTCAGCCAGCAGTCGACATTAATCTTCATTTCACAGGCGACTTCCATGCCATCGAGTCAGCACACAACTTACTGGCCGCCATGGTCGACAACGCTGTCTACCGAAACGCTATCGACGATTTCGACGCAACTGGAATCACTTGGCGACGAGTGACCGACACCGAAGACCGTGCACTTCGCACAATCGTGACCGGTGCGGGTGGCAAACTTAACGGTCCGGTTCGTGAAGCAGGGTTCGACATCAATGCTGCATCTGAAATCATGGCGATCTGTGCTCTCACAAACTCTTACGAAGATCTTCGAGAGCGAATTGGCGACATCGTAGTTGGTTGGAAAAAAGACGGCACAACTCCTGTCACTGCTCGTGAAATCAAAGGAATCGGCTCGATCATGGCGCTTCTTCGCGACGCCATCAAGCCCAACCTTGCACAAACCGCGGAAGGTCAACCAACTATCGTTCATATGGGTCCGTTCGGCAATATAGCCCACGGTTGCTCATCGATCATCGCTGACAAGCTTGCGATCAACTGCGGAGAGTACGTCGTAACAGAAGCTGGATTCGGTGCCGATCTCGGTTTTGAAAAATTCATGGATATCAAAGTTCGCCAGGGCGGTCCCAAGCCCTCGGCAGCAGTCGTGGTCGCTACAATTCGCGGGCTCAAATGGCACGGCGGTGTGGCAATAAAAGATATGGCTGGTGCCAATCCAGAAGCAGTACGTCGCGGTGGCGAAAATCTAAAAAATGCATTGCGTATTGTTGGTCTATACGGTCTTCCAGCCGTGGTCGCCATCAACCGCTTCCCTACTGACACTCCTGAAGAAATCGCTGTAGTCAAAGAAGTTGCGATGGCTGCAGGAGTTATTGGAGTCGAAGAAGCAAAGGGGTTCGCCGAGGGCGGAGATGGGATGATCGATTTGGCACACGCTGTTGTAAAAGCTGCGAACCAGCCCTCCGACGTCAAGCTTCTATATGAAGACGATGACGACTACTTCGACAAAGTCGAAAACATGGCAAAATCGCTCTATCTTGCTGGCGACGTGAAGTGGGGACCGATGACCAAGACCACCGCACGTCGATTCGCAGCGAACGGCTGGAACTTTCCGGTCTGCATTGCCAAAACCCACCTTTCTATCTCGGCCGATCCCAAATTGAAAGGTGCGCCAAGCGGACACACACTTCCTATCAGGGAATTGCGTATTCTTGCCGGTGCACGACAAATAGTTACGCTTGCTGGCGATATCATCACTCTTCCGGGTCTTCCATCAAAGCCGAATGCGTGGGATATTGATCTCTCGGACGATGGTGAAATCACCGGAATCCTAAGCACGTAGACGCTAGATATAATTCAGCTCACCTCATCAGAACCAAACAAACCGAATCAAACCACGAGTAAGAATGACTTCCGAAGCACGTCCCACATTCACATGTAAAGTTTGCGCCAAGGTGATGACACCACGATTCCTACCGTCGTCAGCACCGAACTGTCCTGCTTGCGGAGCCGACACCGCCCCGAACCAAACAGCCATCGATTCTGGGCTGACTACGTTCTGCGCTAATTGCCACACAACTGGCAGCGTGTACGAATCCGACAACTGCACCAATTGCGGTGCGGCGTGGGGGCACTGGTCAGGCGGCGAGACAGTCGAACAAGCCCCGGAAACTTCTAGTGCTGGCGACCGAGTCCTGTACAAGTCAACTCGCGGTGCCGAGGGCGGCACCGTTCCTCGCTGGAAAATCGTCGAACCAAGCTAGCCCCGCCTGATGAGGTTTTCGTAGATCGAGCAAACATTAAATTCACTCATTTATGATACCTAGTATCATATTTTGCCTGCTATGATTACTTGTACCAACTCAAGCGTCTCTTTTTCATATAATTTATAATTGATACTAGGTCTCAAATGATTATTCCTCGCAACGCACTATTGATGATCCTGATCGTGGCAATTTCCGTTGTCGTTGCAGCCTGTGCTGGCGATCTCGAACCGCCTGCAGACGGCGAGGTCACCGTAATAACGACTACTTACCCTCTGACCTTTTTATCGGAGAAAATTGGCGGAGATCGAATAACCATAAATCAACTGGCTAAGCCGGGAGTGGAGGCGCACGATTTCGAGCCTGCACCATCAGATATCCGAGCTATCTCAAACTCTGATCTATTTATCTACAATCACCCTGCATTTGAGTCTTGGGCATTAAGCGCTGCTGCTTCTGCTGCAAGTGCTGACGGCGACAATTCGCCGACTGTCACAGTTCAGACGATTAATCTCGAATTGGCTGGTGAAAATCACGGTGGACATGCAGAAGACCATTCGACATTCGATGCGCACGTTTGGCTCAATCCTCTAGAGGCACAAGAACAAGCCGACCGAATACTGTCCGCATTCATCGAAGTCGACCCCGAAGGCGCACAGATTTACACGCGAAATGCCGATGGACTCGATGTTGAACTTCAGGCACTGGACGATCTAATCGGCAAGCAAATCGCACGCTGTGAACTCGATAGCGTGGTCGTCTCTCATCTAGCGTTCGGGCACATGGCTGAACGCTATGGCTTCAGCCAAATCGGACTCGCGGGATTATCTCCTGAGTTCGAATCTGGACCAGCGCAGATCGCAGGCGTAATCGGAAAAATGAACGAGCTAGGCATATCGCACATCATGCAAGAACCGAACGTAAGCGATCGGCTAGCGGAAACCGTCGCAGCCGAAACCGGTGCGAAACTTCTCACTCTTCATCCACTTGAAGTCAGAACCTCGGAACAGGCATCGAACGGCATCGACTATCTCGAAATCATGAAGTCGAATGCCGGTGCTCTTCAGGCAGCGCTCCGCTGCAGCTAATCGGATGACTGGCTAATCACATTCAATTCAAACCGCTCCAATCGCTTCCAAACGCCGCCCCATGCAACGCCATCACGCCCCATTAGATCGATAGTCGACACGCTAAGCGAATCGCCGAAGTCAACGTCTTTAAGCATCTTCATCGCAACCTCCACACCCTGCTCACCCGCCTCGTTAACGATGCTCATGTGAACACCGTACGGGTCGTCTTTGTACGCAGGTTTTCCGAGCGGTGAAATAGTGGCAACCAACTCGTCATGAAGCGCCTGAATCTCAGGATTAACGTCAAATCCTAAAATCAAACTATCGCTAGAATCCCAGACCTTCATACCAGCCGTTCCGAGTTCAAACGGTTCGTGGCGACCTGCAATTTCGCGAATCGTCTCGATCATTCCGTCGAGGCTAGCAATCCCATAAAGCGTGCCCTTTACAGTGACATGGGCCGGTATCTTGGCCCGTTTCTGTCCCGCTGCCCGCTCAATCTCAAGAAGTGGTTCAGTGAGTTCGGGAGGAGCAGGAATGACGATCGTGTAGCACGAGTAGCCAAATTCGTCGTTTTCCAGATGAGTTGATGGATTAACCATGGTTACCTTGCTTTAAAGTTCTAGCCGTAAATCGAACGACTAGTGCGATGCCCTGTAGTGAGAAGCCAAAAGATCTTCACCAAAGTCGTGGGCGTAGTCACGCAGCACCGAGTGAATGTGATTCGCCTCGTTCTGCGTGTTGTCGTATTCGATCAGGAATCGTGGATGCCTAATTGCGTAATAGTGCGGCGCTCCAACCTCAGCAGGTCCTGCCCAAGCGAACGTCACATCATAGAATCCGGCCGATTCAATCTCGCGCCAATAGTTCGAAGCAAGATCGTCCGAGGCTCGCGTCACATAGTGCCTTACAAGCGCCACAAGTTGATCACGCTGCTGATCACCGAGCAAACTGAATCCAATGCCCCTAGGTGCGATGTTGGGATCTGCTGAACGAACATTCGTAGTCAAAATATCGGCAGGGGCAATCTCGTCAACAACTGCCAGTTTCACCTGCTCTCCATCCATCGACGTTAGCAGCGCTCGGGCCCAATCCTGCTCCTCGACAAGCGTTCGTTCGCCTTTGCGGTCACCATGTCGAATTACGGCCGGGTTCGCACCGAAAAACAGCGGCAAAATCGAAACATGTTCGCCATTCACGATGTTCGCAGTAAGACCAATGTGGTGACCACCAACACGGAAACCCCAAGCTTTGTCGATAGTTCCCGGGGTACCGAAAACACTAAACCAGTATCGGTCGGTATTTCGCTCCCACTGAGAAATATTTTCGCTGATCTTTTCCCACTCGCCCAAGATGGTCTCGAGTTCGATGATTCTATGAGCAGTCGCCGCCCCACGTGCGCTGTAGCCGGTCTCCATCATCGTAAACGCAGCCTTACGCTGAGCATCATTCATTTCACGAAGACTAAGCCCCTCACGTTCGATCGGTGTGTAAGCCCACTTGTATCGCTCATCGCCAGCGAAACTAAATGATGCCGTCGCTCGCTGTGAATCATCAAGCGAGTTCAAAAAATCGTTCGCTGCGGCAGTCATTCGTTTTACTCGGTCAGGAGCTGAAGATGGGATTGGCGACGATGTCATCGAGGTTCCTTTTGAGATGTAATCGGGCGAATGCCCAACTATAAGCCAGCGTTCGGCATCATGGGGAGAATCCACGAAGCATCAGCACCTGAAAATTGTCGACTCACAACGAACTTAGCTAGCGCCTAGTCATCCCAAGTGCCGAACAACCGTTCACAGGTTCCACCCAGAATCTTATCGCCAAGCCCTGGCCCCATCGCAGGTTCAATCTTGTCAGCAATCTCCCAACCTTTGGAGTAGCCCGTCTGCTCCACGATGAACGGGAAGTCAGTACCCCACATGAGTCGATCAGCCGAGTATGCCTCGATCAGCCTGTGGACCCACCCGAACATATCCACATAGGGAAATTCTTGATTTGAAGCACGTGGAAACTCAGAAAGCTTCACGTTGATCTGTGGATAGCGGCTCATAGCGAGCAATTGCTCGAACTCTGGAACTTCCGTTCCGTCAGTCGACGGAACGCAGTGCCCAAAGTGGTCGACAATCGCCTCAGTATCCGGGTACACCGACGCAAGCGTCTCGATCTCATGGTAGTTATTCGGACTCACAAGGAAACCCACTGGAATCCCTAATTCGCCAGCGCGCTTGTACAGCGCCCTGCCAACATCACCGTTCATCAACTCACCCTCGCGCCACATCGCAGGGTTGAACCGTACCCCTCGATATCCTCGACCAACGAGGTCTTCGAGCATAGCTACCGGATCCGCAGACTGTGGATCAACAAGGCACATACCAACGAATCGATCAGGCCACTGATCCAAGGTGTCATCAACGTACGAATGGTCGAAACCGTGAACAATCGGCTGCACGATAAGCGATCCAGCCACGTCTGCCTGATCCATCAAATCGAGTAAAAACTCGGCATCACCACGTGCCGTCGGCGGCTCTTGACCAGCCCTGTACGGGTAGGTGTCAGGATCGTGCGCCCAAACATGCAGATGTGAATCGATTTTCTTCATAACGTCTTCTCGAGTGTCATTGTCACAGAGTTAGTCCACGCCATTAACGCCAACCCTCTCACAGATTGGCGAAGCTTACGTGATCCCCATCAACACAGATAGAAGCTTGTTACAAAACCACTATCGCTTCAAGAAACACTCTCGCACCCCCTTGATTCGACGCTCCGCGGTGGTACATTCGCTGCCATCCCGACATACAAGCTCGTCGTCATCGTTGGTTTTTCAGTTTTGGATCCAGTCCGTCGACCAGCATAGAAACGAGTCACTATGATCAAACTAAGCCTGCAATCACTCTCCTACCGCGACACGTTCAATGCGGGAAATATCGATCTGCTTGGGATCATCGACAAAGCGGCCGAGTACCAAATGGACGGCGTCGATCTGCACTTCACACATTTCGCTTCGACCGATGACGACTACCTCGAAGAAG
Organism: Chloroflexota bacterium; assembly: GCA_018673955.1. Taxonomy (GTDB): domain Bacteria; phylum Chloroflexota; class Dehalococcoidia; order Lucifugimonadales; family Lucifugimonadaceae; genus Lucifugimonas. The sequence continues at coordinate 30,556 of JABHBJ010000099.1, forward strand.
TAAAGCAGGCGTGTCTCAAACGTGGGCTCCACATGTGCTACATCGGAGTTTCGAACAACTTCGGTAAGACGGGTGAAGAGCTTCGTGAACAGATCGATCTAATGAAAAAGTGGATCGATGTTGCCGCAAAAATGGGCATTCCAATGATTCGAGCATTCGGTTCATGGCTCCCTGAAGGCGAAACTGAAGAACAAGCATGGCCTCGCCTCGTAGCCTCGACCAAAGAGGTAGCCGAGTACGGCCAATCAAAAGGTGTTGTCGTCGGTCTGCACAACCACAACCACGGCTGTATCCCCGCTACCGGAGATCAGGTGATTCGACTTCTCGACGATGTCGACAATCCTTACTACTCGCACATACTCGACACAGGCCAGTACCGCGGATCACCCGGTGCTTCTTTCGGCGAGCGCGGACAAGAAGACCCACAGTGGAACTTCTACGGCTCTATCGAAACATCGGCACCACGCGCTGTCCACGTTCGAGCGAAAATCTACCGAATCGCCAGCGGCACAGAGGCGTGGCTCGACTATGAACGCATCATGCCAATCATCAAGAACGTCGGCTACAACGGCTGGATGTCCATCGTGTTCGAAGGTCAGGACGAGCTAGACGAACCAGCAGCAGTCCCTCTGGCAAACACCTACCTACGATCAATGCTCGCAAAGCACGAGATGTAGGCGAGTCGCCAAACAAGAGCACTCATGAACCCCATCTACCTCCAGGCCCTCTCATTTCACGACACATACGGAAACGGCGACGACTGCATTCACGCGGCAGCCGACATGGCTGCTGAGCTCGGTATAGCGGGAGTCGATATTGAAGATCGACTCTTGGCCTCGTACGAGCCAGAGTACCTTCAAGAACTAGCGCATTCAGTCGAAAGTCGTGGTGTGGAGTTCGGCTACGCCGGTGTGATAGTCCTGTTCCAAGAACCTGTCTCGTCGATTCCGGATGAACTCGACCGAGCGAGAGCGCTGATCGATGCAGTACCGCATCTGGGTATAAACGCTGTTCGACTTCCCGGAAACGGCGTGGTGAACGGTCAAACGCTCGAATTCACGTTCGGGGAAGTTCGCAAGAAGTTCCAGACTATCTGCGACTACGCTGCGAACGCAGGCGTCAAAGTATTTCTGCACAACCATAATCACGGTTCAACGCCAGCGACCGGTGCTCTGGTGCTCAAAATGCTTGATGAGGTCGATAGCCCGGCACTTTCATACGTTCTCGATACTGGGCAATTTCCGGGTTCACCCGGTTCGTCGGGTCCCGGTAGTCCAACTAACCTAGCTGACGAGCAGCTATACGAATCCGTCGAGATGTGTGCGCCGAGAGCCGATATGGTACGGACAAAGTTCTATTTTGCATCCGCTGGTGACGAGCAATGGCTCGATTACCCACGTATAGTTCGCATCTTGAAAAATGCACAGTTCGATGGTCCGATATCGATCGTCTATGAGCCGCGCGGCGATGTTCTCTCGAAAGATGCTCTACCGGCGGCCGTTAGATACTTGACCTCTTTATTCAACCAATAACGACAAACTGATTCGACCACACAGTGGCGAAACAAAAAAGGAAACATGCATGGGAACGTTCTACGACAACTCCATAGTCCCTGACCATCTGAGACGTGACTTCGATGTTTACGATCGAATCAATGAACTCAAAATGGATATGGGGTCGTTCGAAACCGATGTAAAAAGCCTCAAAGGCGCGGGAATCAGTGGAATCGTTTTCCACGAGTCGGGTCTTGTCTATCTCTCAGGTCACGGATATGGCCCCGGCCAGATGTACGACGACCCAGACCGAATCAAAGAGGGTCAGGACGCAGCACAGTGGATCGCCAGCTCGATGATCAAGCGCCTCCACTGGGGTTTGACTTGCGGTGGTGAAGGCGGCGACTTGAACGACGTAATCTATACTGTGAAAGCATTGGGCATGGTCGTATCAACCGACGTAGCGTTCAATGGTGGACCAGCAGTTATGAACGGCTTCTCCGAACGCTGGCAGTCAGTATTCGGCGGTGGCCAAGGTG
>JABHBJ010000100.1 GCA_018673955.1 Chloroflexota bacterium
CCATAAGCGCTAGTACGTGCCGCTGGAAAACCAATATGATTGCTTCATATTGGACCAGCGGCACTTTTGGTTAACGCTTTAACGGTTAACACAGAATGCCTAGCGTGTAGGCATGAGTACTGTAGGGGAGGTGCTGATTGCGGATCGCTCAAGTATCGCCATACGACTTTGCTCATCCCGGCGGAGTTCAACGCCATATGGTCTCATTAAGTCGCGAGTTGCAGGCACGAGGGCATGAAGTATTGATCCTTGCACCGTGTACTCGCGATGAACCCGCTGTAGATGTAGGCGAAGTTGACTTTCGAACGTTTGGTAGATCCGTTCCTGTTCCTGCGGCAGGTTCGGTAGCCCGAATCTCATTTTCCGTGTGGCATGAATGGCGCCTGAAAACCATGCTCGAAGACGAGAAATTCGACATCGTACACATACACGAACCGTTGATGCCGATGTTCGCGCTCACAGCATCTCGGTTCTCGCCATCAACGACCATCGGTACATTCCACGCCTTCAACGAAGGCCGAGGTCGTGGGTATACGTTCTGGAAAAAGCTTTTGAACCGTGGGGCAATTCGCCTAAATGGTCGAATCGCAGTCTCCGAACCTGCGAAACAGTTCGCTAACCGATATTTTGAGGGCGACTACCGAGTCATTCCTAATGGGCTTGATGTTGAAAGATTTTCTGAACCAACTACGAGGCCATCGATACTCCGGGACGATGCGATTAACCTCGTATTTGTCGGCAGAGTCAACGAACCCCGTAAAGGCCTTCGATACGCTCTAGGTGCCTATTCATTGCTGAAGTGGCAGTACCCAAAACTTCGACTCGTAGTAGTCGGAGCAGGCGTACCTGATCGTGAGTCGTACCAAATCATGGGTGAGCGATCTCTCGACGACGTGATATTCACCGGTCCGGTCACCGACGAAGAACTTCCCGGTTACTACCAGTACGCAGACATATTCTTAGCACCGAATACTGGCAAAGAAAGCTTCGGATTCATCATCATCGAAGCAATGTCGACTTCCACTCCAATCGTCGCGTCAGACATACCAGGTTTCGCATCGGTGATGACGGATGGACGAGAAGGGTTGATGGTTCCACCGAAGGACGAATCGGCTCTTGCCCTGGCCATCGAACGGTTGATAAAAAACCCAGGACTTCGTGCTCAGTTGGCGGTGGATGGCAGATCAACGGTCCATAAGTATCGATGGACAACGGTCGCAGATTCAGTGCTCGACTATTACGATGAAGTGATGGAAAAACAACACGTTACACCAGCGAAATATCAGGGCTGGTAAACACTTGCCTGATCTTCAATCTCTCAGATACGGTCTACGCAGTGCGGTGAGCAATTGGTTTGAACGCCCAGCAGTATCGATTCTCGTAGCGCTCAAGGTCTCACCCGACGCGGCAACCGCTATCGGGCTGTTGATCGCTATTGTCGCCGCCTACTTTACGAGCCAAGGTGACTTCCTCATCGGGGGAATCCTCGTTTTGGTCGGCGCAACATTTGATTTACTCGACGGTGGAATCGCTCGTGCAACTGGTAGGGTGAGCAAGCGAGGGGCGTTGACCGACTCGGTATTCGACAGAGTGTCGGAAATAGCGCTACTGGTTGGGCTTGGGATGTACTACACGTCTGGCAAAGATGAGAACCAAACCGCAGTTCTGCTTGCATTCGTTGCCGTTGGGGGTTCGCTTATGGTGAGTTATGTACGTGCACGTGCAGAGGGTCTCGGTGCGAAAGGAACAGCCGGATTCCTCACTCGTCCCGAGCGAATAGTTATCACGATTGTCGGTCTGGTTCTTGGATATCCGCTGGCTGTTCTGTGGATTCTCGGAGTGGGAACGCCTCTCAGTGCAGCTTGGCGATTCTTCGAAGCTTGGCGAGCAATCGACTCTGAATAAGCGGTAATTTGCATCCCAAATACTGTGTTTTGGCGTAAAACGGTTGGTACACATAACTTCAGTAAGGGAATCAATGTCCACTGAGGAACTCGAAATCACCGAATGCATCCCAACTTGAACGTAACTTTTCCAAAAACACCTATCAAGCGAACGTCGGTTCTTATGGTCACCGTATTACTGGTGGCATTCTTCAGCTTGTTTGGAAATCCCGAGAATGCGCTCGCTCAGGATGCTTCCCCGATTACCGTTGTTTCTTCGAGTGTTGAATCGCAGTTTCCTGAGGGCATGACTTTCAAACTCGATGCAGAGTCGAAGCTGCGTATCGACGATATTCGAGTCACGTTCGAGATTGGCGATAGAGGATCGACACAATACGCATATCTCAACCTCGATCAAACTTCTCGCCCTCTGGTGAACGGCGAACTGTTTCACCGTACTAACAGCCGAGATCGTTACATCCCGCCCGGAACGATGATCAAGTACTGGTTTGAGATTACAGACGAAACCGGCGAAACGATGCTGACTCAACCTGAGTTATTTCGGTTTGATGATGCCCGATTCGAATGGGAAGAAGTGACTCTCGGAACCATCACAATCCTCTATCACGGTCCTGTGCGTACCAGAGCGGAACGATTGGCAGAAGCTGCGGTCGAATCTTTAGGAATCATGGGACCCGTAACTGGTGCCGACACTGAAACTCCGATTGTGATGACGCTGTACAATAACAATGCCGAGATGATCGAAGCGGTTGTATCTCGAAGTCTCGCCAGCAGTCGTGAATTGATTACTGAAGGGCAAGCTTTCGATGCCGAAAGTGTTGTGCTTGTGTTGGCAGGACGATCAGATATTGGAACCGCTACCCACGAAATGACCCACATATTGGTGGCGCGTGCAGCCCGTTCGAGCGGTGCGGTGCCACTATGGCTCAATGAGGGACTTGCCGAGTACGGGAACCTCGATCAAACAGTGTCGTATGAACGGTTCCTTGAATGGGCAGAAGGCACCGACCGGTTGATTCCTCTCAAATCTCTTCGGTCGTTCCCCGGCGATCCGAATCTGACGCTTGTTGCCTACGGCCAGGGCCGAAGTGCCGTGAAATTCATGATCGACGAGTACGGCAAAGAGAAAATGGCAGAATTACTGACAACTCTAGGAACTGGGCTAGGAATCGATGCCGCTCTCGACGTCGTTTACGGATTCGGTATTGATGAGCTCGAAAATCTCTGGCGAGCGTCAATCGGTGCACAGCCTTATATCGAGCCGACTCCGGGTCCTACACCAACACCGAACGCTGAACCTACTCCAACATACAAGCTACTGACTTCACCACCTAGTTCGAGTGTTTCTGACGCTGATTCAGATTCAGAAACAAAGAATGAAGTAGAACCAACAGTAGCTCCTGAAGTAGTCGCTCCGGAGATAAATGTTGAAGGTCTTTCTGAAAACGGCGATGCTGAGTCGGAAGAACCGTTGCTTACTTCTGAAGAGCAAGCGTCCGGTGGATTCTGCTCATCACCAGCAGCAGGATCGATAGACGGAACGTCGGGCGCGTGGCTATTGGTGATAGTCGGATTAGCCGCCGCCGGCCGTTATAGAGCGCGACAGAAGCGCTAGAGACGCTTGCTAAGCTTAGATTACGCAGCG
>JABHBJ010000049.1 GCA_018673955.1 Chloroflexota bacterium
CTTCCGTAGTGTGGCAAGATCTTCGCTCGATATTGAGCCACCGTCGTAAATCAATGCCGAGATTCCGATATCACGCAGAAGTTCCAGATTAATTTGATCGGGAACTTCTGTCACTTTCAGAAATATATGACACGAGTAGCGTGCAAGTTCTTCTTGTACATCAAAAACAGAACCAACATTGAGCGGAAGCTTGAGGCCTGTTCCGTCTAGGACTAGAAATTCAAATGGGGCAGCCTCGATCGCCTTTGCGCGGTCTTCCGTTACGTCTGCAGATACAACGAAACCTTTGGCTGTGTCATCATCTCGCAGTGCCGCTCCCGGAGCCGATTCGTTTTCAACTACAACAAAATCGGCGCCAGCCTCAACAGCTGCATCGATCTCTTTAGACGATCCGCCTGAAATTGAAACGCCCCAAATTTCAGCGTCTTTCACTGCAGTTGCTTGGGCAGCGCCCTTCGAATCGGCAGCAAGGATGAAAAGATCAGCGTCTACATCGGCAGCATCACTCACTTTTTTAATAGAAACGCCAATCAGGATCACTGGAACTTTCGTGCTGGTAGCACGGGCACCAAACCCGAAACCAGAACGTTCGGTTTGCCCGAGTTTAGTGAGTCGTTCGGATATTTTGCTCAATCTTCGTTGTCCCCATTGCCAGCCGATTCGTCAGAACCGCGCTGCTGGCGTAAAAAGTCTTCAAGTTCTTGTACTAAAGCGGCCGGTTCAGGGCTCTGTCGGAACTCCTCTTCCGAGTCATAACGCTCTTCGAGCCGTTTTACGTAGCCTTCAATCTCTTGCTGGTCAGAGAGCGCCCTGACAAGGTTTTCGTCAAATTCTTCAGCTTCCTTCTCCAGCTTATCTAGGTCGATGGGTGCTGCTATAAACTTCTGCAATTCGGAGAGTATCGCGTGGGTGAGGGTCGGGTTCTGCGCTACTTGGAGGTAGTGCGGTGAGTGCCCCCAGATGCTCGCAGAAGGTATTTTGTCTTGACTGAGTCGGTCTGTCAGAACCGAAGTTAGACCAGATGGCCCTTCGTAGTTTGGCACAACGTATTTGATATGTTCGAAACCGACACCCAAACCTGTGTTGATCGAAGATCCGGTAACGCGAGGCGAGCGGGTATGAGGGACGGAGTCCAGTAGAGCGCCGACTGTCACAAGGAGCCTTGTATCGCTTTCGCTGGCGACCTTGTGGATAAGATCGGTGTAAGTGCGCCATTTCAAGTTCGGTTCAACACCAATGAAAATCAATAGATCGCGACCACCGTCGTCAGATTTCCAGTAGTAAAACTTGTTCTCAGGCCACGTGAGCTTGCGAGATCCATCAGGTTCGTTGGAAATTTCGGGACGTTGCTCGGCGAAATCAAAAAAGTCTTCAGGATCGATAGACGCGAAATGAGTTGCGGAAAGCTGTCGAACGACCTCTCGGAGTGATCGTGTCGCCGATTCAGCGGCATCAGGCCAACCTCCCCATGCTGCGAGGAAAACCGTGTTACTAAGGATTGGGTGTTCGGTGTACTGAAGTGCCGACAATACTCTCGCCAGTTTTGCCCTTGAACTAAATGGAGTTAGTCAGTGGGGTGATGTTATCGCTGAGTCACATACATGCGTTAGCGCCCGAGCCGGAGCCCGAGAATGAAGCAGCAAGTCTAGCACCCATTTACGTCATCATCTGCATAAGTATTGGACTAGAGCTCGGTCATAGGGAAGGGATGAGGTGTCAAAACTAACAGGGGAGAAGAATCCTGGAACTGCCATCGGGGTACCCGCCGAATTCTGTCCATAAGCGTATTCAGCTAAACGAGGGAGTGAAGTAACGTCTTCGGCGTTGTAGCGAATAAGCGTTTCAAAGCGTTGGGTTCGCCATTCTGCGCCATATTCCACAGGTTTACGGCATCGCGACCGGTGAGCTGTGAAAGGTCGTCGCCACGATCAAGACCTACAGTCTTTTGAATCTTCTTCAAACCGCCACGTAGCCCGACGGTTCTTAATACGTGCATCAGGTCTACATGGGCAGCGTTTTCTCGTAACGGACCTAACTCACGCCTTAGCCACGGCACATCGAAAGAGATTCCGTTGAAAGTAACTACCAGTTTGTATTCATGGAGATCCTCGACCAACTGATCGAGATTGTCACCTCGAACGTATGCCTTGAATCCGGAAGAGTCGAGAATTCCGCACATGGTGAGATACGAATCACTTCCGAGACCGGTAGTTTCAATGTCGAGGAACGCAGTTTCGTTCTCAAAGTCGGGCAATAAACGCCAACGCTCGCCTGCTCACAACATGTCGCCGAAGTAGACGGCGTCGCGATTGATCAGTGCAGCAGAACACTGTAAAAGTTCGTCGCGTTGGTTGCCGGTGAGTCCGCCGGAGGATAAAGCATCGTCCCAATTTCGGACGCCACTCTCCCATAGGTTTTCTTCGTCGTCGACGGTGAAACCTTGAAGATGTAAAAACGAGTTATTTAGCAAGTAAGTCGGGTTGATGTCGTTAGCTTCTATATCAGTAACGCAAGGCTAACCCGTTAGCAGCCCAAGTGGACTATGCGCCTGGCTCTTCGCTGGCAAAACGCTCACCCATAACAGTAACCTTTGTGTCGATACCGAGCATCTGTGAGCCGTAGTACACAGCGATTTTTTCGGTTGAGGAAGAAATAAGGGACTTCTGACCAGTTGATGTACTTCAATCGTATTCGGTAGCCATGAGGTGATACCGACGCTGCTCGTTAAACGGCTTCTTCTACATTAGACGGTTCGAAATCGAGAATATTTCGACCGCTGGCGATCATCTTGATTCAGCGAAACGAAAATTAACCTGCAAATTAATAATTGTTCTCAATTTACACGTCAACTTTCACGCCGGCTGACTATAAAACGGATAAAAGAAAGTCGTATGAATCGGACTGTTCAATATCAGCACTACCTGAACAGGCGACTGCAATTTTTGAGAACGCGCCGAACGCGATTATTAGGAAATGACGCAACATGTTTAGCTCTGTATTGGAATACACGGACGGATTTAGCTAAACAAATATTAGTTTGCGTAAGGTGTGCTGAAGGTGCGGGGAGGGTAAGCCCAAAAGCGCTAACGGCGAGCGTACATACCTGAGAACGATCCCGTACCAACCACCTTGCCTCGGAGTGCTGTTGATACGTCAAGTGCGGTTGCATTGTCGTCGAGGTCGAGTGGTTCAGATACTGCGTAAATGAAAAAGACGTATTCGTGCTCTTGGCCTTCAGGCGGGCAAGGTCCGCTGTAACCGACGTCGCCAAAGTCGTTAATTGCTTGGCGGGTTGAGTCTTTCAGTTTGACTTTGTTCGACTGTGCGCCCGATAGTGAACGGGTTCCTGAAGGAATGTTGTACACGGACCAATGGCGGAGTATTCCTGCTGGAGTGTCGTGGCCATCGACCAATATTGCGATCGAACGAGCTCCGCTTGGAACGTCTGACCACCGCAAAGGTATTGAAGTGTTTTTGCCATCGCATGTGTAATCGACCGGAATTGAATCTCCATCGTCGAACGCTGCGGAAGAAATACTGATCGTGGCAATTAACGAACTCTCAGGGTCGCGTACAGCGTCGTTATCGTCGATGGAACCACATGCCGTGACAAAGATCGCTGTCCCTAGTGCAACAGAGATAACCGCAAAGAATCGAAGTTGAGAGTGCGCTATAAACAATTGAGACTTCTGAGAGCGGGCCTTGAGCGAGAGTATCGGGCGTTTTTGTTGAGGGCTTAGATTCGATGTTCGGGTGATCGTGTTCTGAGAAACTTGAGAGAAAAACGAACCAAACTCAGGAAATTGTTTCACACCTCGTTATCTCCCAGCCAGACAATCGTGATGATTTCGTCGTTGATACGCCCATTTTTGTCAAAGTTGGCTGTATCGTAGATAGGGTCAGCCACTGGGGACTCAATGGCTGACATAGGCTTCGTCGGCAATCCAATGCTGACGGGGCCGCTTTTGTTTAATTTTCCTGATTAGTATGACCAATTTGGCAAAAACTCTAAAATGTCGCCAGTAATAGTCGACAAACAACACCAGCCGGTATTTATAAATGGGTCGCCGACCAAGTCGAGCTGTATGAAGGCAGTGGCGGGACTAAGGGCACCACATTAAAAGACACCGGGCTACCCATAATTATCGTCACTCACCCCGGTCGTAAATCAGGGGTCATCCGCAAAATTGCGTTGATGCGGGCTGTTGATGACCGACGCTACATCCTTGTCGTCTCGATGGGTGGTGCTCCGAAGAACCCTGTTTGTTACTACAATCTTAAGGCTGATCTGAACGTAGAAATTCGGGACCAAACGAACGTTTTCGATATGCGGGCACGCGAGATATTGGATTCAGAAGAGAAAGAATGACTATGGGACATCGCAGTTGCCGCTTACCCGCCTTATCAGGAATATCAAGATAAAACGGATCGTCCGATCCCAGTATTTGTCGCCGAAAAAACCAACTAGATCGTCATAACGAAGAAAAGCCGATACGAAATAGTACCCGGGTTTTTTATTGGTTCTGCTGGAGCCAACGGTGAGGATTGAACTCACGACCTGCTCATTACGAATGAGCTGCTCTACCACTGAGCTACGTTGGCGCTTATGCGTTCGATTGCCCCATGAGTGGAACAATTCGTAATCGATAACGCATTAAGATTACGACGTACCCGACCGTTAGTCGAATTACTCTTCGCCGTCTCTGCTGTAACCCATCTCATCTACCACTCGGTTCGAGGGTTTGATGCGCGACTTCGTTGCAAACTCTAGTCTATTGCCTTCAGGGTCGTACACATAGAATGCACGTTGGCCATCGGCACGCTCGATCGGGCCTTTTATGATTTCGTAACCAGCGCTCGTCATCGCTTCTAGCGTCTCGTCAAAATCATCCACTTCGAAAGCAGTGTGGATATTTGGAGTCCCGTCGGGTGGCCGTTGAACTAGGTGGATCATCGTGCCGTCGGCAGCCTGCATCCAAATAAGACCGTCCCCTGATTCCTGTGCTGGAATAATCTCCAGTCCCAGTAAGTCTTTCCAGAAGCCCAGCGCTCTACTGCGATCCCACATTGGAATCGACTGATGGTGGATGGTGTTAATTTTGATTTTTGCCATTTAGTGTTTGTGATTCCTCTATTGTGGTGCGGGCGTTGAAGGTGAAGCAGTTACGAAATCGCTTTATGAGCGTTATAAAGAGCGTTGTAGCAGAATTCAGCTACGGCTCTGGGTTGGTAGTCGGTTTCTCTCGACTGCATCTGACTGACTTCAGCGAACACAGGTAGTTGCTCAAGTCCATTTGAACGCAAAGCTGTCATAAACTTCGGTATGTCGATTCCGCCGTCACCGGGCAGGCAGAACTGAATCTGTCCATCGATCTTTTCACCGTCTTTAATGTGAACCATCGCCGAATGTTTGGCAGTTAGATCGACACTGTGAACCAACTCGGCTCCTTCAACTACGAAGTGAGAAATATCCAAATCTAACTTCAGGTTAGGGTGTTGGCTTTGTTCCATCATCCATACGGCTTTTTCGGGAGTCTCGAAATCGGTGCCAGCATGCGCTTCTATCGCAACGATAATGTCGTTTTCGGCTGCCATATCAGCGAGTGTCATGAACGCATCACGAATCTGCTCTTTCCCAGACTCCCACGGTGGCGCCGAGTGACCGGGCGTAGTTGTGATGAGGATAGGTGAATCGTCGTAGTGCAATCGCTGCACCATGTCGAACTTTTTCTTGGTTAGTTCGAGCATGGGCATTCGATCGGCATGAGGCGCGCACACGTCGATCAGCGCAAACATGATCGGCGATTCAAATCCTAGATCCTGCGACAGCTTTGCGAGTTCACGTTGTTGGATCTCCGAAAATTCGATTGGTGAAGATGGCCAACCGTCAGCTGCGCATACCTCCAACGCATCGTAGCCAACGTCTTTGATCATTCGCACAGCTTCGAATGGATCAAGCATTCGAAGTGCGTAGGTTGAATAGCCAAAAGTAAATGTCACTAGTTTTTTTCTTTCTGTTTCGATTTATCGACTTGTTGACTCACCGGCGAAATCGACTTTACGTCTGGACGTATCGTTGTGTTCCAGTACTTCGACTAGATCCTTTGATGTAATCGCCCGACGGGCAGGGATTCTAGCAATTGAGAGCCTCTATCGAACGATGAATATGCCTAAGTCAAACACAATATGTGGATTTATATACAAATGCTCCCAGGCATAGGCGTTGCGCTGACGACGAAGTCAGGATGGGAGGTTATCCGTCATTATTCTGGTGTGTACGCCTGACGACAGATTATTAGGCATAGGGAGTATTTGTAGTACTGCGCTGACGGTAGTTGATTGTTCGACTGGTTTGTAATCGAGGGTTGCGACAGGGTATTCGCCAAGAGAGCCATACTCATACTCGGGTGCAAATAAGATTACGCCTTAAGATGCACAATTCTGGTCGGAAATCTTCTTCGAAGACACCGGGTGGATTGCGTTCTACGCATCGACTCGTGCTGAGTTGCCAACTCCTGCGGAAATCCTTGAAGTTCCGTCTTCTAAACTCAGCTCACTGTTCGTTCGCCGACTTGCGACAACCTTGATGTAGCCGCGGCGAACTCCGGATTCTGTAAAAAAGATATCGAGCTTGTAGTCAACGACAGCGCCAAACGGTTAGATAACGAGCGTATCGTGAATTCGCGTTCGCCGCACAGTTGTTCGTTGGTGATGACGCCGAGGGCCTGATTTGGCTCGCATATGCCGCATCGAATGATAGTTCGGAGGTTGCTGTTGCGTTAGTTTATTCAGTTGATCTTCAAGAGAAAATTCTCTAATTCGATCTAAATGCCCGAACGAGCTTTTCCAAGTACAGCGGGGTTAATTAGATTTTCTGGTTTCTCGCCTTTGAGGACACGAACCACTTCTTGTGCCGTGCGTTGTTCAAGTTCAAGAGTCGATGCTTGAGAGAAAAATGCCGTGTGCGGTGTGATGATTACGTTTTCTTGCTGAAGTAGTGCGCTAACAGGATCTGGAGGTGTCGGCTCGACGACATCGAGTCCTGCACCAGCGGTTTGACCTGAGGCGAGCGACTCAGCAAGGGCAGTTTCGTCAATGAGACCACCTCGTGCGCAGTTGACTATTATCGACCCCTGTTTCATTTTTGCCAGCTCAGGAGCAGAAATCATGTTCTGGGTTGATGGCATTAGTGGGACATGAAGCGAAACGAAATCTGATTTAGCCAGTAAATCGTCGAGTGAAACAACTGATGCTCCGTCTATTTCAGAGCCAATTTCGATCAACGGATCATAGGCGAGAATGTTCATTCCGAAACCGGCAGCCTTGGCAGCGAGTGACCGACCAATACGACCGTAACCAACAATACCTAGTGTGGCTCCACGTGTTCGGTGCATTGGCTGATTAAGAATGACATCATTCCAGCCACCGCCTACTACGGCATTGGTGTGCGGCACGAGCCGTCTATTGAGAGCGAGAATCATTCCGAGAGCGTGATCGGTTACTTCATCCATACAGTAGTCGGGAACGTTGGTGACTACTATCCCGAGTTCGGTTGCCTTAGTTATATCAACGTTGTCCACTCCGATGCCGTAGCGAGCGGCGATCTTACAGTGTGTTGCCGATTCAAGCACTTTGGAAGTTACTTGAGCAAAGCAAAACATGATTGCATCAACATCTTTCGCGAGTTCTGCCAACGTCGCTTCCGATGTGTCGGGAGCGATCACAAGCTCGATACCTGCTGCTTCCAAAACTTCACGCTCAGGATCGGTCGAAGGCCAAACGTAGTCGGTAACAAGTACTTTTGTAGTCATGCGCTGAATGATACAGACCGATTCCTTCCCAAATCGCCCCAAACGCAATGATTCGACTGAATCACGCTAACACTTAGGTATTTGAACGGCATGGAATCGGGATGCGGGGAGACATTCGGACAAAGCCGAGTTCATGACAAGGCGCGGTGGACTGCGGTCAAATCTTGAGCAAGTGGAATCTCAGATTACCGAGAGATGGGTGAACTAGATCGATTCCATGGGCTTGAACATGCAGCCCTCGACAAAGAATTCGAAGAAGTCTGGTGCGGTTTCAAGCTCAACGTGCTCGACGGTCGAAGTCAACTTTTCGATTTCTTCTCTTTTGATGGTCGAAAGCAGCATGATTACTGCGCCTTCGAGCGAAGCATTGCCCACCTTTTCCACTTTATCGAGGGGCATGTTCGCTATGAATCCAATATCGATAGCGTTCGATTCATCGACGTAGTTGGCGAATCCGCCAGCGAGGTAGAGCTTTTCGA
>JABHBJ010000087.1 GCA_018673955.1 Chloroflexota bacterium
ATTGGTTGAAGTAATATGGTTGGAACCGTAGCTACAGTCTCCACGTATCCGTAGTAACAGAGATCGACGGTTTTGGAACGCGTATCCTCGGTGGGGCTGCTCGAAGGTCGCTTCACTTAGTTTTTTTGCCCGAGGGGGAATAAGTTTGCATTCGGACAAGACACGTGCGTTGACTGCTATTGAAGCAGGACGAATAAGCGTGTTGAATGGCACCTCGCCCGGTGGTCTTATCACTGGCACCGAATACAAGGTATTTAGCAAGATCGTTGAAGTAGAATCGACCGACGCTCCCGAGCTAATCGACTTTACCGACACCGTTCGCCAACTCGTTTCTGAGTCTGGTGTGAAAAATGGTCAGGTATCGATATTCAGTACCCACACCACGTTCTCAGTAATGATCAACGAGAATGAGCCACTGCTTTTGCGAGATATGGAGCACTTCCTTGAGAGAAGCGCACCAAAAGACGCTTATTACGGTCACAACGATTTCGAACTTCGTACCGTAAGCATGCGACCCAACGAATGCCCTAACGGCCACGCCCACTGCCAGCACATGATCCTTGGCACGTCGGAAATCGTTCCAATCATTGATGGAAACCCGCTACTCGGAGAATTCCAACGTGTATTCCTCGTCGAACTTGATGAACCAAAACCTCGGCAAGTAGCCGTTCAGGTAATGGGCCTCTAAGCTTCACGTCGATACTTCTTCGGTGTCAAGACATTCGCCTATGACTCAGTCAGCTACATCGGCTGTTGAGCTTCCGGTTCCACACATGGAAGTCGGGCCCGACTCGCCCGACTACCTCGCAGCCACCTTCGCCTCCTGTGAAAACCTAGCAAAGACTCACTACGAGAATTTCAGCGTCGGATCACGCCTTCTACCGAAGCACCTTCGTAAGCATTTCTACTCGATCTACGCCTTTTCTCGTGGTGTAGATGATCTTGGTGACGAAGCCGATGGCGATAAATTTGCATTACTTAACCAATGGGAAAGCGAACTCGACGCTTGCTATGCGATAACGCCCTCATCACAGCCAAAACACCCGTACTTTGTAGCTCTTACTGAAACTATCCGGGTATTCGACATTCCAGCAGAACCGTTCAAGCGGCTAATCGAAGCGAATCGACGCGATCAGACGATTACAAAGCACCAGACGTACGAAGACCTTTTGGAATACTGCACATACTCTGCAAACCCCGTCGGACATCTTGTACTTTTCCTCAGCGGTATCCGTGACCCAAAGCTTCACGAGCTTGCCAACAAAACCTGTACCGGGTTACAACTAGCAAATTTCTGGCAAGACATAAGCGTCGATATCGAAATTGGTCGAATCTACGTCCCCTTGGAAGATATCGAACAATTCGGCGTATCCGAACAGCAGATCACCAACCGGCAGTTCGACAACAACTTCCGAAACCTAATGAAGTTCGAAGTTGACCGAGCGCGCCAACTCTTCGTCGATGGCTACTCACTAGCCGATCATATCGATAGCACTATACGTTCCGATTTCGCGCTGTTCTCTCGCGGTGGACTTGAAATCCTGAAAGCCATCGAACGTCAAAACTACAACGTACTCGCCTCACGCCCTCGAATATCAAAACTTGGCAAAGCAAAGATTTTCGCGTCCACATGGCTGCGTTCAAAGCTCGGAATCAGCATCATCCCAAAGAGTGCCTTCAAGTCGGCAACAAGGCATACTGCAAGCAATGCGAAGCAAGATGCCTGAACCCACTACCCCAGCCACCGACCAGCAAATCGTCGATGCGTATGAAGCCGTTGCGGCATCTACTAAAGCGGCATCCTCGAATTTCTACTACGCCTTCATCACCCTACCGAACGAAAAGCGGCACGCCGTATACGCCGGCTACTCGTTCTGCCGACTCGCTGACGACATCGTCGACGACGGTGACTATGGTGACCGCACCGGCGAGGCACTCGACTCACTACAAACGCACCTTGCATCCGCCTACGCAGGCGATTATTCGACCAATGGCGATGCACTGAAAATCACTGAAGCATCAACTGAACTATGGCGAGCACTCGGCGACACACTCCACAAATATCCGATAGATCAACAGCATCTTTTGGATGTGGTTGAAGGCTGCCGAATGGACCTAGACGGCACGACCTATGAGACATGGGACGATCTTGTCAAGTACTGCAAACGAGTAGCAAGTGCGACAGGATTAGCCCTAATCGAAGTCTTCGGATATGACGACCCAAAAGCAGTCGATTACGCCATCGACTTGGGAATCGCACTCCAGCTAACGAACATCCTTCGCGACATCATCGAAGATCTTGACATCGACCGTGTATATTTGCCCGCTGAAGAACTTGCTGAATACGGCGTAACAGTCGATGATCTGCGAAGCAAACGAGTCTCCCCCGAATTCATTCGATTCATGAAATTCCAAGTCGCTCGTGCAAGAAAATATCTCGAATCAGGCGTCCGATTATTCCCTCTTCTCGACGAGCAATCTCGGCAGTGCCCAAAGACCATGACCCATGTATACGAAAAACTTCTTGATCAAATCGAGAAAAACGGCTATGACACGCTAAATCACCGAGCCAGCCTCAGCATATTCCAGAAATTCAAACTGATGTCCGTCATTTGGTTACGTAGTCGTGGAATCAGGTTCGTTTAGCCAATGCAAACGCTACCAAATCACACAGTACTCATCATTGGTGGTGGAATCGCAGGACTCGCAACCGCAGTACGCCTGATTCAGATCGGCATCAAGCCAATCGTGCTTGAGAAACGACCGTTTCTAGGCGGCCGAGCATACTCGTTCACCGATCGTGATACCGGCACTGAGATCGACAACGGCCAGCATGTATTCATCGGCGCCTGCGACCACTTCCAGCAGTACATTTCCGTCATTGGAGCATCCAACCAAGTTCGACTAGAAAAACGAATCGGATTTCCCGTATTGAAACACGGTAAAGTCGGATGGCTAAAAGCCAGAAAACTTCCCGGGCCGTTAGCAAACCTTTCTGCACTGTTCGGATACAAACACGTCGGGTTCATCGGAAAGTTCAGGATTCTTTGGGCACTCCTCAGCATCAAGACGGCACGCCTTGGGCCGACCTCTACACATGATCGATTCTCATTCGATGATTGGCTTCGGGATCACGCCCAAACCAACGAGACGATTCAAAACTTTTGGAATCTAATCATCCTCCCGTCACTAAACGACAACATCGAATCCGTTAGTGCCCACACCGGAATCGAATTATTCAAAGTGGCTCTGCTCGGGACTGCCAATAATCCCGCAATGGGTATCCCGTTATTTGGGCTATCGACCCTCGTTGGCGAAAACGCCAAAAAGTTCATAGAAGGTCACGGAGGTGAAATTCGTACAGGAATCAACGTGCAATCCCTCGAAATCACTAAGGGAAGAATCTCAGGCATTCGTACCTCCAAAGACCAACTTATAGAAGGTGAAGCAGTCGTATCTGCAGTTCCCGCATCCGCAATGACCCCGCTCCTTCCTAGTGGATCAAGGGTAAAAGAAGATTTCTTCACACCAGCCGAATCAGTCCGAACCGCGCCAATCGTCGCAATCCACATCTGGTACGACCGACCGGTAATGACCGATAAGTTCGTAGCTACTATCGATTCCCCCCTCCAGTGGGTTTTCAACGACACAGATCTAAAATCTCTAAACGAAAAAGGTCAACACATCGTCATCTCTTTAAGTGGCGCATGGAAATGGCAAGATAAATCTAAAAAGCAGCTACGCGAAATCTTCACCGAAGAGATGACAAATACCTTTCCAGCAGCGAAAGACGCCAATGTTGAAAAATTTGCCGTCGTTAAAATGCTAGAAGCCACATTCCAGGTTGCCCCTAATTCCCGCAAACAACGTCTCTCTCAGCGAACACCCCTCCCAGGCTTCTACCTCGCCGGCGACTGGACTGATACCGGCTGGCCATCGACCATGGAATCCGCAGTTCGCAGTGGTAATCTCGCAGCCGATTACATTGCAGAAGATATCCGTCGATGAGTGGTGTTGTGCCACATTCTCTAACTGGTTCAGGTGATATTGCGTTAACTCTTTAGAGTCAACCAGCCTCAATCTCTGAGCATATTGTTGATCGGGTTGACTCTTGCGTCATGGTCGCTGATCTTGATGACTAAATCATAAAAGACGCATCAATTGGATTCGAGGGCGTTGATCAGGTTTTCACATGATGACAACTCTAGCTCGCACATCATTACGACGTTTCCTGCCACAGCGTAGGCACCATACCCAGTTCTGACTGTATTGACACCTCCTATCCTTGCACCTGAGTCTTTTTTTACGATCTTCTCGGCTAGTGGAGCTCCATGTTTCATAGCCGACTCGTGTGATTCATAGAGTCTTAGCTCGATATTTTTCTGGTTGAAAAAATCCGTACCAAATCTCTGGCGATTCTGGAATAGTTAAAGTGTCGCACTCTTTATTTTGTTTCCAACCAGCTTCGGTAAATGACTTGGTGGTGAATGTTTCGCCCTCGCGAAATACAGGTAGTGATGTGGACAAACCAGACGTGTCTTCGAGCGATATGCCATCGCTGTCTACGTCCGTTGCTGTAACTAGGGCGGCCTGGCTGGTTGGTCTCCTATGTCGATAGTGAACCATCTGTCTTATGGAGGTTCTAAGGCATTATCTACCGTAGGTTTACCAAAGCCCCAGTCAGCTAACCAAGGGCAGTTTCCATACGTTCCCTGTTGCTGGCGTTCTGGTCACGCAGGACACCCAGAACCACCTCTACGGCATCACACGCCCGCACCACATGTGGCATCCTTTGCGCATGAAATATGGAATCGCCGCAACAACATCCGTCACGCCCGCCACAACTCCCCAGTCGCAAGCAGACTACGTCCGACGAATGACTCAAACAGCAGAAGACGTAGGATTCGACTCTGTGTGGATCAGCGATCGTACGGTTTATCCGAAAGATCTCGCCGCCAAATACCCAGACGAGTTCGGGCTCGGCAAAGCAGATCCCTCAACGCAAAACGTTCTGGAAGCTATAACCACGCTCAGCTACATCGCAGGCGCCACAACACGCGTCAAAGTCGGAATGAGCGTGTTGATTCTGCCGTTCAGGCATCCGGTGCTCAACGCCAAGATGCTCACGACTCTGGACGTCCTCTCTGGTGGGCGACTCATCGCCGGATTCGGAACCGGTTGGATGCCAGAAGAGTTCGCCACGATGAACGCAGATTTCGATGAGCGAGGCAGCATCACCGATGAGCACATTAGCGCCTTCATAGCCCTCTGCCAGGGTCAGGAATACGAGGGCTCGATAACAAGCACCGCGGGCATGACATTCTTCCCTCGGCCGTTGCAGACGCCGTACCCACCCATATGGATAGGCGGCAACTCAAAAGCGGCCATACGACGAGCAGTGCGCCACGGCGATGCCTGGCACGGAATAGGGCAATCTCCGTCCGAAGTCTCTAGCACCAGGGATGCCATTGGCATACTGTGCGAAACGGAAGGCCGCCTCCCTTCGGAAGTAGCAATAACCCTCCGATCAACCCTCGTCCTGAACCGAGAAGTCTTGGACGAAGCCGGCCAGCGAAAGACTCTCACCGGCAGCCCCCAGCAGATCCGAGACGACCTCGATCAATACCAGGACGCCGGTCTCGACTACCTCGTCCTATCCATCGACCAACCAACAGAAGATGACACCGCCCAAGCGGCCTTCAACTTCGCAAAGCTAGCGAACCTGTAACTCTCAGCAGTCTGACCTCCGCCATCTACATGAACAATGGGTGCTTGCCGGTATCGGCGGTGGGTGTTCCCTGCAGGTACGACAGACGACCGAATAAGCTATTTATTCGGTGCTATTGGAGTAACTAACTTAGAAGCCCCTGCATTTCTGCAAGGGCTTCTAAGTTTGGTTCACTATGGAGCGGAAGACGAGGTTCGAACTCGCGCCCCCCTCCTTATACGATACGTTTGTACCAAGCGGGTGAAAAGTCTAACTCTCTGTTACTGCGGCCATGGATTCAGCATCCGAAGCTTCGACGCCTAAGGCTGTCGCTAGAGTGTTGGTGGCGGATTGGAGGGCGTCGGTGAAGCTCTTGCGAGCATCATCTGTGGCCGAATTTAAGCTGACCTTGAAGGGCGCCATCACGTCCTCCATCGGGGGAAAGGCTGCGATATCGGCATTAAGTTGGTCTTTTGATGCGGCGATTGCGGCTTTGTGCGTGGGCCCAACAATTTTAGAAACGATACCCTCTTTGCAACTGACCTCCGAATCCGCGTAGATGCTCCAGATGGCTGTAGTTTGGGTAGCAATTAGGCTATCAGACAACGCTATGCGCGATTCCCTGACCCGGTCTCCTTCATTGTGCCAAATAGCGATGGCAGTGTTGACTGCGGTAACGCGGGCCGTTACTGCTGCCTCGACCTCGGTAACGAAAGTGGCAACTGCGGCCGTTTGAACGTCCGTTGCAGCGATGGCGTATAGGGCTTCAGCTTTGGCGGTTAGCTTGGCTTCTCCGGCGATTTTCTTCTCGGCACGTTCATTCACTTTGTGCGTTTGTCTCTCCGATCGCTTTTGATCCTGTGCGGTGCGTTTCCCTTCGATTTTGTTGAGACGGTTTTGCATACTCAGTTCAGTATTCGACGTCATACTCGAGAGCTTCGCACAGATTCCCTTTGGCTCGGGGGTTTGGGCTATAAGGAGTTTTGGGGTAGCAACGTTAAGCCACGCTAAGAAACTGATTGCAACCAATGTCACAGACAGCCGTAATACTCGCCGGTTAAGTGATGTCACGAAATTACTCTCCTACCCCGGTCAGGGCTTGCTCGTCGTCAGCTAAGAGCGCTGTATCTGCACTCAATTCCTCCTCAAGGTCACGCAAGTTCATCATGGCGTCGTTAATGAGTTCGGCTAGAATGCCGTCGATAATGGTTTCGATGTATGCCTGCGTCACGGTCGGAGTCGGAGTCTGATCAAAGGTTTTGATGTCCTGATTATCTTTTTGCGTCGCGGTCGCAGTTGGATCAGGGGTGTTGGTAGTCTGAGCATCTCCCTGATTCGAGTTGTTCCGGGAGGTTTGATCAACTACCTCGTTGCTATTTAGCTCATCTCCGCTGTCGCCTAACGTGGAGGTTGGGGTTAAGACTCTCTCTATAGAAGGGTCTGGTGCGGGCTGTTGAGAACAGGCGCCAACTATGAACAGTGTGATGATTGTGGCGATGAATGCAGCAACATGCGATGTGCTCAACTTTCGCATAATCAATACGTATTATCCCTATTTGGATGGTCTCTTGCCTGTAGTGTCGCGCGATCTATAGTGGCTGGAGTATGCGTAATCTGAAAAAGTCTGTCAATCTGTTTTCTTTGGTTTTGGCCACTTAACTTGATCAGCGGTAACTAATCCAACGCTTTTGCATACGTAGTTATTTCTCGGTTGCTCCAACAAACTTAATTCAGCACCCTGATAACCTCAACATGCATCTAATATCAGAGACCCTATCTTGGAGTTTGAATGAGAATAAACGTGATTGGGACAAGTGGTAGTGGTAAATCCACTTTTTCCAAACAGTTGGCCCAAAAACTGGATTGCCCATATATAGAATTAGATGCGTTGTTCTGGAAGCCCAACTGGACTGAATCAACCGATGATGAGTTTTTTCAAAAGGTAAACGAGGTCGTTTCTACTGATAGATGGATCTTGGACGGTAATTACTCGAGGACTCAAGAATATTTATGGAAACGGGCGCAAACGATAATCTTCCTAGATTTACCATTTCATCTCGTACTCTGGAGAATAATTGTCAGAAGCTTGTTAAGAGGATTCAAACAAGAGGAATTGTGGGCTGGTAACAAAGAATCCATATCAAGGCATCTTTTCACCCGGAACTCCATGATTTGGTGGGTAATAAAGCATTTTCACAAGAACCGAAAACGCTATTCAGTAGTATCGGAAAAATCAGAATATTCAGGCATCCAATTTGTCAGGTTACGCTCCAGAAAAGAAGTAAAACAATTTCTCTCGAAGTTTGAAGAGTAGTAATTACAACCAGACAAATCTGGCTTTCAACACCCTGAGACCCACCATCTATATGAATAATCGTGCTTGCCGGTATCGACAGATGCCTGACCTACGCACCATTCAAGGCTTCGAGAGCCTCCCCTTTTTTGAGGAGCTCGCCCCCCTGTCGCCATATCACCTCACCGTCACGCCCGATCACCAGAAACGTTGGCGTCAGATAAGCCCGGTATTCGCGAACCAACTGGTTCGCAATGGCATCCTGAACGTTCAGCTTGAGAAACTGAACATCGCCGCCGGCTTCGCCCTCAAGTGCACGGACGATCGGCTCGGACGCCAGGCAGGCGGTTCAGGTATTTGAGAAGAACTCCACGAAAACCGGACTACCTGAAGCGATTACGCTCCGGGCCTCCGACTCACTCACTACAGTACTGTCTCCGGGTTGTAGGATGAGCATCGCTGCGATCCCAGCGATTGCTACCCCGGAATAGAGCGGGATGCGTTTACGCCAGCTTCTGATGGGCAGCAATGCGAACATCGCCACGAGAAAACCGGGAATGACGATGACTGCGGAGTACTGGTTGATAATTTCGAACATAATTACTTCCTGTTTAGCCCGTGTCGATGCCCTTCACTGGGTTCTTTAGCGGGATTCAGTTGCTTACTTATACGCCGGATTAGATTCGCCAGATGCAATTATGACGCGGGAAACTGATTGTGCGAATCAACGTGGTTCTGGCAGAACTCATGCCTCTTGTTTCAGAGCTAGTCTTTTTACATCAGAGGAGCTGAACATTGGACTTACGATCGGGCTGCACAACGATCCAAGCAGGTCGAAGGCTTTTACTTGAGCAAGCAAACCAACTCGCGAAATAAGAAACGGCCAGATTGGCATGAAGCTAACGTCATCAAGCTGAAAAGAAAGTTCACTGAGTCCAGTTCCTTATTTACAGGCGCAAGCATGACCGAGAAGGAAAGAAGCCAGTAGATGAGCAACAACTACAAGCCCTTAGATACGCTCAAGGCACAGATATGAAGCTAGCAACTCAGGCGATTTTCTTGATGATAGTTTCAAAAGCTAGCGGTCGAGATCGGTTCAAGCTAAGCGACTCCAACCTTGCCGATGCTGTCGGTGTTCATAGAACCACTGTTATCAGGGCGAAGAAGGAACTGGCTAACTTCAGCTTCCTGAAGATCAAAGGCAACATCTACACGTTCCTCTAAATTGAGCGACCAAGGATTTTGTCCAATGGGCAGCTATTCAGCTATTTAAAGCATCACACCCTGGATGTATTCTCCATCTGTCCAAGTTGGTTCCGAATCAAGATGCTCCATTAATTTAGCGAAGGATTCATTTTGTTCAGGGCTGTTTGCGTTAGCTATATGTGCTTCTTTGCTTTCAAACACAACGACACCAATCAAATCCGCATTATCATCGTCGGGTTTCATTAAAAACCATGCGACCCCTCCTGCCGGAGCGTTTCCGTCCATAATTTCTAATAAATCTTGTTCATGACCAGGTTTAACTTTCAAGTTAAATATAGTTCCATACATGAGTTAATCCCTTTCAGTGAGTACTGGCTAGTAGCTGAGCATTACCATACGGTACAGACGTTACATAGAATAATTAATAATCGTCACAATCAAACACTGCGCTCCATTTTGGTGGAGCTTGAGGGACTCGAACCCTCTACCTCCTGCTTGCAAAGCAGCTACACC
>JABHBJ010000084.1 GCA_018673955.1 Chloroflexota bacterium
CCAGCCAAGTCGTTTGAGAACTCGTTTTCTCAACTCGAAGAAGTCGTGCGCAAGCTCGAAACTGGCGGGCTGTCTCTCGACGAAGCGACCGAACTGTTCGAGTCAGGCATGAAGCTTGCATCCAAGTGCAACGAAATCCTCTCATCATCAGAACTGAAGATAACCCGATTGCAGGCAAATTTCGCTGAACAGATGAACCTCGTGCCTGCAGCTGACGATTCCGACGATTCCGATGACGTGGACGCTTAACCGGTGACCTCAAACGGCGATTCGCGCAGCAAATCACCTCTCAAAGTCGGCTGGTTTTCAACCGGCAGAGGCGAAGGGTCGTACGGTCTGCTAAAGGCCGCCCTCGACGCTATCGATTCAGGTGATCTCAACGCAGAACTAGCGTTTGTATTCGTCAACCGAGTCAAAGGCCAGACCAATCGAACTGATCGATTCCTCGAACTCGTTGAAGCACAGGACATTCCATTGGTCACCCTGTCATCTAGAGATTTCCGACGAGCGAACGACAATCGACCTTGGGCTGAGCTAAGAGAAGATTTCGATTGTGCCGCAATCGAGCTACTTGGGCCACACAGCGCAGATATCGCCGTGCACGCGGGTTACATGCTCATCGCACCGCTGCTCTGCTCTGAGTATCTCACGCTGAACCTTCACCCTGCCCTTCCGGGCGGAACAATAGGCATGTGGCAACAAGCGGTGTGGGACGTGATTTCCGAAGGACTCGACGAAACCGGTGCGATGATCCATGTATCTACAGAAGATGTCGATGAAGGCCCGGTTCTATCGACAACAAAATTCTCCGTAAAAGGCGAAGAGTTCACGCCACTTTGGAATGAAGTCGCAGATGCCGACATTACCGGACTGAAAGATAGCGTCGGCGAAGAATTGTCACTGTTCAAAGCGATTCGAGAGGCGGGGTTATTACGTGAGCGACCGTTAGTGATCGAAACCCTCAAAGCCGTCGTTGCAGGTCGTATCGACCTAATCGGCTCAGGCGAAATCACCGACCTCACCCAAGAAGTCGAAAAAGCAGTCGGCGGTTAAGAATATTGCCCGATTCCGACAGCCAACATGAACAAAAATATCTCCAAAACAACCAGCAATATGATGCCGCCCCAGAGAAATACTTTCTTGCGAAGCTCTTTGAATCGCCTTTCTTCGTCCTCCAGATGGCGTATCGGTGCCCGAGATCCTTGGTCTTCTGGAATATTTAGTGGTTGAGGTCCACCACCAAGCATGATTTTGTCATCCAACGGGAATCAAAGGCCGATCAGTACAACCGCGCAAACTCTACTTCATCCACCCAAGAAACAACAACCCTAGCCCCTCATGTACCCCTGTCACAGCGAAGCACCTGAGACAGCGATGGTAAAACTCGTACTCGTCCAGTCAGCGGGCAACAGAAACAAAAAACGAACAAACGAAAGCCCCGGCAAATGCCGGGGCTTT
Organism: Chloroflexota bacterium; assembly: GCA_018673955.1. Lineage (GTDB taxonomy): Bacteria > Chloroflexota > Dehalococcoidia > Lucifugimonadales > Lucifugimonadaceae > Lucifugimonas. Next base: position 1,459 of record JABHBJ010000084.1, read on the forward strand.
TCATAATAACTATTTCAACACTGCCTATGCAGCAGCAGGCCTGTGCTTACCTTCTGGCAGGTCGCCATCGAGTCGGTTGCCGTCCTCATCAAGCAGCTGTGGCCAAGCGTTCTCAGTCACCGTTTTCTCGCTAATGATGCACTTCGTAACACCTTCCATCGAAGGCAGTTCGTACATCACATCGACAAGCAGTTCTTCAACGATCGAACGTAGTCCACGTGCTCCAGCCTTACGCTCACGAGAAAGTCTAGCAGTAGCTTCGAGCGCACTTTTTTCAAATTCCAGTTCAACTCCGTCCATTTTGAATAGAGCCTCATACTGGCGAATCAGAGCATTCTTAGGCTCAGTCAATACCTGAATCAACTCTTCATGATCGAGATCAGCAAGCCCCACTACAAGCGGGACTCGGCCGACGAATTCAGGAATGAATCCAAAGTGAAGCAAGTCTCCAGGCTCTACCGCCGTGAAGTCTGCCATCTCATCCTCTTTGGCTTTGCCGATAGAGTTGAAACCAATTGAAGTAGCGTCTTTGGTTTGTCGACTTTGGATAAGCTCACCCAGACCGTCAAAAGCACCACCAAGAATGAACATGATGTTCGATGTGTCGATCTGCAAGAACTCTTGATGCGGGTGTTTACGCCCACCCTGAGGTGGAACGTTTACAACTGCACCTTCAAGAATCTTCAGAAGTGCCTGCTGCACGCCCTCACCCGATACATCACGAGTAATCGACGGGTTGGCAGACTTTCGAGCAATCTTGTCGATTTCGTCGATGTAGATAATGCCCTGCTCAGCTCGAGCAATATCGAACTCAGCATCCTGAATCAAGCGAAGCAGAATGTTCTCAACATCTTCACCAACGTATCCAGCCTCAGTGAGAGACGTGGCGTCGGTGATAGCGAAAGGAACATCCAGAATTCGAGCAAGCGTCTGAGCTAAGTGAGTCTTACCGCAACCGGTCGGACCCACCAGCATCACGTTAGTCTTCTGAAGTTCGACGTCGGGATCTTCAGTTCCAAACCAAATGCGCTTGTAGTGGTTGTAAACACCAACCGAAATAACCCTCTTCGCGCGTTCCTGTCCGATAACGTACTCATTGAGTAGTTTGAACATGTCACGAGGAGTTGTCGGCTTCTGGTGAGGTTTAACAATTGGCTGATCATCGGCAATGATCTGCTGACACCTGCCAACGCATTCGTTGCAGATGAAAATCTTTGATGGTCCTGCGATTAGCCTTCGGACACTTTCCTGAGGCTTACCACAGAATGAACACGAATAGGGATCCCCGGTACTTGTACCCTCGCCACCACCGCCATTTGTTTGATCCGTCGTCATATGTTGAGTACCTAACCTACTACTACGAAATTATAAGTTTTCTGAGTGACCCAAAAAGTTCTATTCGGTCGCCAGAGTCTCAGGCTTTAATATTTCGTCTACGAGTCCATATTCAGTCGCCTGTTCTGCGTTCAACCAGAAATCTCTGTCGGAATCTCGCGCAATGCGCTCATAAGACTGACCCGTATGGTCAGCGATAATTTGTCGCAGGCGATCCTGAATTCGAAGAGTCTCTCGAGCGTGAATTTCGATATCCGATGCCTGACCCTGAGTTCCGCTCAAAGGCTGGTGCATGTGAATAGTCGAATTAGGCATGGTAAATCGCTTGCCAGCTGCACCGGCAGTCAACAACACAGTACCCATGCTGGCGCAGAGACCAACCGAGAAAGTAGCGACGTCGCAAGGCACGAACTGCATCGTATCGTAAATCGCCATTCCTGAGTAAACTTCACCACCCGGTGAGTTGATGTACAGGTTGATGTCCTTTTCAGGATCTTCCCGTGCAAGGAACAAAAGCTGAGCAACGATCAGGTTCGCCACCTGCGCATTGATCGGCGTTCCAAGAAATACGATTCGCTCCTTCAAGAGCAAAGAGTAAATGTCGTAAGCACGTTCGCCACGAGCGCCCGTTTCGATCACCATTGGAACGATGCTCTCCGGAAGATTTAGCAGCGGGCTGTTCTTGCCTTGTGGAGCCGTCCCTGATCCGAAATCGTTTGGTGTTATTAGTCCTGATGTCATATTCATTGCCTTCAGCAGTTTCAGTATTTACTTGGTGCTCTTGGCGGCTTTGCTAGGGGTTTTAGCCTTCGCAGAACTGGCCGGTTTGTTTTTGGCAGCTGGCTTAGCTTTCGCCTTGGCAGCAGGTTTTTTCTTAGTCGCTGTAGATTTCTTAGCAGCAGGCTTTGAACCCGCTGGCTTATGAGTCAAATCAATTATCTTGTCGATCGCAGCGCGCCGACTCAGAATTCGTTGAACCGCATCACGCGCTTCGTCTGTATCAAGATTTTCATTTGCGTACTGAGGAGTGTCCTGCATTATTGCAATCTCAGCAGCCACTTCATCGTCACTAACCGAAGCATCCGTATCTTCGGCAAGAGTGTCGATCACGAGCATTCGCTTGAGGCGTAGCTCAGCTGAATCCTTAGCCTCAGCAACAATGTCCTCTGTCGTTTTACCAATACCCTGCATGTACTGCTGGAAATCGATGTTGTACTGCTGCAACTGTCGCTGCTGATCTTCCAGTACATGTTCGGCCTCATGATCGATGATCAAAGGAGAAACCTCAAACTCAGCGTCCTCAACCAATGCATCAACAATCTGTTCCTCTAACGATCTTCGCAGAGTATCTTTAGCCTGTGCTTCCAGATTATCGCTAATTCGAGTCCGTAATTCCGCAACAGTCTTGAAATCTTCGCCTAGTGAAGCAGCCAGCGCGTCTGTGACTTTTGGCAGGTCTTTCTTCTTCACCGACGAAACACTGACTGTGAAATTAGCGGTCTTACCGCCGAACTCTTCATTTGGGTAATCGAGAGGAATTTCGATATCGAACTCTTTCGACCCGCCCGCTTTAATACCCTTGAGCTGCTCAGCAAAACCCGGTACAGGGTTCATGCTTCCCGCTTCTGCCAGAAAATCGCCCTCGTCAACGTTGGCGAATTCGTTACCGTCGACCAACCCCTTAGAGGTAATAGTCAACATGTCACCAAACTTGGCAGCTCGCTCAACTGGCTCCCAAGTTGCCTGGGATTCCTGAATTCCGGTGATCTGCTCTTCGATCTGCTCTTCGGTAACTACATCGAGCTTGTCATCGAACTTCAGCTTAGAGTAATCACCCAACGTCGCCAGAGGTGGCAGAGCGACAGTAGCATCGATCTTCACGATAGGGTCACGCTCAACAACAGTTACCTGAGGCGGAGTGTGACTCGATGGAATATCCGATTCTTCAATCGCAAGACCAACTGCTTCTGGAACCAACGATTCCATTGCTTCATCAAGCAAATAGTCACGACCCACAAACTGCGTAACGATGGTCCGAGGCGCTTTGCCCTTACGGAATCCAGGAATGTTTATACGCGCCGAAACCTTCTGGTGCGCTCGTTGAAGATGCTTCTCCACAAGATCATCTTCTACTTCGATGTGAAGAATTGCTTGACGATTTTCGCCTTCGTCACGAGTAAATTTCAACGCGTTCTCCGTAACAATCAGTTAGCCAAATTACTAATTAAAATAGATAGCACGGCAACTCCGTGCAAGAAAGTAGCGCCACAAGGCGCTCCCCAATCAGCACTAATTGTAACTCAGGGTCGCGTTTTCTGGCCCCGAAAATTTCGGAGTGTCTACACGTATGCGTGAGGCTACTTTTTCGGCATCACCACGCGGATGTGCAAATCTTCCAACTGCTCATCCTCGATTTGTGATGGAGCATCGAACAACGGGTCGAACGCAGACTGCGTCTTAGGGAACGCAATCACCTCTCGAATAGCCTCTTCGCCCGCAAGTATCGCAACAAACCTATCAAGACCAAGACCCATTCCACCGTGCGGCGGTGCGCCGTATGTGAACGCTGTCAACAACTGACCGAATCGATCACTTATCTGATCTTTAGAATAGCCAATAATGTTGAACAGCCGAGTCTGGAGATCTTTATCGTGGATTCGAATGCTCCCCGAACCCATCTCTGACCCATTACAAACCAGATCCCACAAGGTTCCAATCACCTTGCCGGGGTCGCTGTCAAGATACTCCATGTGCTCTGCTTTAGGCGCTGAGAACACGTGGTGAGCAGGTTCATACTTCTTAAGATCTTCGTCCCACTCGAACAAAGGAAAGTCATACACCCAAGAGAACGCAAGATTCTTTGGGTCGACCATCTCGAGCCGCTTCGCCATTTCGTTTCGCAGGTTCGATAGAACCGTGTTTACGAGCTTGCTGGTTCCAGCGACGATCAACATTAGGTCGCCGGGCTCGGCGCCCATCTCCATTGCCATCTTCTTGATGACATCGAGCGACAAGAATTTCTTCAGAGGCGACTTTATATGGTCGTCTTCTAGCCCCTCAATCGAAGGTGCGCTTTCGTCGAGTGCAATGAACACCAGACCCTGAGCACCGCTCGACTTAGCGAACTCTGTCAGGTTGTCAGTCTGCTTTCGGCCGTACCCACCACAATCCGGTGCTACGAATCCACGAATCGCCCCACCTGATGAGGCAACAGCTTGGAACACACGTGCATCCGATGTCGCTGCAGTGGCAGTGATCGTAGTTAGTTCCATTCCGAACCGAATGTCGGGCTTATCTGTGCCAAACCGATCCATCGACTCAGCATAAGTCAGCCGAACGAAAGGACCGTTAATTACAGCGTCAGGAGTGGTCTCCTTAACGATGCGCGTGTACAGATCTTCGACAATTGCCATGACATCGTCCTGATGAACGAACGACATTTCGAAGTCGAGTTGAGTGTGTTCTGGCTGGCGGTCAGCTCGTAAATCTTCGTCACGGAAGCAACGGGCGATCTGGAAATATCGCTCAACACCTGAAACCATCAACAACTGCTTCAACTGTTGAGGCGACTGAGGCAGAGCGTAGAAATCGCCGGGGTGAACACGGCTAGGTACAACATAATCGCGGGCGCCTTCTGGTGTGCTCTTAATAAGGATTGGAGTCTCGACCTGCGTGAATCCTTGCTTAGTCAGATAGTCCCACATGATGTGAGTCACCCTATGACGAAGCTTCAAGATTTCTTGCATACGCGGACGGCGGAGGTCTATAAATCGATACTTCAGGCGGGTGTTCGCCTCTACTTCGACATCGTCAGAAATCTCAAAGGGAGGGGTTAGCGACTGGTTCAACACAACAAGATCAGTCACCGAAAGTTCAACACCACCTGTTGGGAGGTCAGGGTTCTCAGCTCCGGGAAGTCGCGCAACAATCTTGCCTGTCACCTGCACAACCCACTCCGACCGAAGGCTTTGTGCAAGATCGTGAGCGTTCTCACCATGCTCAGGGTTGAACACCACCTGTAGAAGACCAGTTCGGTCTCTCAGATCGATAAAGATTAAGTTTCCGTGGTCACGCCGCCGGTTAACCCAACCCGCAACCGTAATCACTGAGCCAACCGTATCTTCTCTCGGCTCTCCGCAGTTCGTGTCCTTGTACACCGTAAATATCCTGTTCGTTCGAATAATGGAAATTGTCGCTCGCAGCCTCGGCACACGAATCAACCAGTAGGTAAGTAGAGGCGGGGCTACCGCTTGCTATCGACAAGTCGCCACAAACCACCTGTAACCACCGCTGCAGCCATAAGTTTCAAAATGTCGCCAGGAAGGAACGGGTAAAGCGCACCAGAGAACAGGCTGCCTTCTGCAGGCCATCCAAAATCAAATACGGTCAACCAGATAAGAGCAGGAACGTAGATAAGAAGTGAACCAATCAGCATCGGCCACAATCCTCGACCACGGTTCCAACCACGCTGTGAAAGAAAACCTATGACACCGGCAGCAAAGATAAATCCGATCAAATAACCACCAGTCGCACCATGAATTACATAGTCCCAGCCTTCGCCACCCTTAGCGAAAACAGGCAGTCCTGCCATCCCGACCATGTAGTAACCAATCGCTGAAACAAGACCCAAACGCCATCCCAATACGCCACCGAGCATCAGCACCCCAAAGCCTTGAAGTGTGATCGGAACCGGATTATCGGGCAAAAAGAATCGAGCCTGCGCCAAAAGTGAAACCAATGCAATGCCGATTACAACGGCGGCAGACTTATGCCACACGTTCGCCATCGGAACGAGACGTTCAAATAATGATGGCTCTGCCGGCCCTAAAAGAGAAAAGGGCTCCGCTCTACTCGCTATCACAGCGGTTTGCTGCATCGGATTCTCCATGAGGCTGTGACAACCCCTCTTATTTATCGCCGCTCGGTGAACGTACTATAATACTCGGAAGCGACGTTGTTGACCGAATGCCGTAGATCACTAATTAGAGTGATCTACGGTGAAAATGATTATATTTCATGTAGTCATAAACGGAACAACTAAAACGAGGTACATATTTATTCATGTACCTCGTTATTACTTACGGTTCCAAATTCCGAACGATCACGTCGAAATGCCGAACTCTCGCTTCATTACTTGAAGACTCATGAAGGTTTCCGTGCGTCGTACGCCATCGATAGCACCGACTTCGTCTCGAAGGAACCTACCGAGAGACTCAGCATTTGGCAATGTCGCCGAAGCGAACACGTCGTAGGAGCCTGTAGTAATCGTTACCCAGCGCGTGTGCTTAAGGTTGGCCATCTGGGAAGCCACGTCATCAACTTTATCGGGGTCAACCTGAACGCCGATCAGAGCTTCGGAGTTGTATCCCAGCTTTCGAGGATCAGGAAGCGCAATTACATTAATTATCTGTTCGCTGATGAGGCGCTTCAAACGTCTTCGAACCGTTCCTTCACTTACTCCAACATCACGCGCTACCTGCGCATTTGATGCCCGTCCATTTCGTTCGAGCAGGCTGATTATATTTCGATCAAGTTCGTCCATACGAGATTGTTCCAATTGTCCGGATACGGTTCGGGGCTTTATACTGAATCTAATAAGGTTCGAGTCTAGAGTTCTTGAACAAACTCTAAAACCTGCTCTAGTTAGCTCGTGACCCGCCTGATTTGATTATTACGGATTGCCATCAGAGTAGTAAATCATACTGACGAAATCCTCTAGCGAAAACCCC
>JABHBJ010000082.1 GCA_018673955.1 Chloroflexota bacterium
AACGTAGCTCTTGTGGCGGTGGTCGCGGCACTTGTCAGGCTGGCACCAGGTGAGGGTGGGCGGAACGATTTTTATCAGATTGTCGCGGGCCTATTGGCTAGATACCTCAGTGAACAGATCGTGGAGAAAATCTTTCGAACTGTGACATCAGAAACAGGTGACGAAGAAGCAACAGAGAGGCTCACTTGGGTAAAGAGGACTTTCGAGCGTATCGAAGCGGGCCATCCGGTATCTGGACTTCCAAAAGCTGAAGAGTACTTTGGCGTCCCCGTCTTTGGCAGACTCGCTGATTGGCTAGGGTTGGTAAATCCAAACATGAGTCATCGAAATCGTGCTCCAGCGAAGGATGCTTCGATTACCACTGGATCGAACTTCGCTAAGTTCGCAAGTTCGCACCCTGGGCAAACAAAAAAATTCACTGGGGTTTTGCATCCAGCTGCACTGCATGGAATCGCAGGTGCGTTCGTCAAGACAGTATCGCCCCACAGCGAATCCGATCCAGTCGGACTGTTGGCGCAGTTTCTTGTTGTCTGTGGATCAATCATTGGGAGAGGTCCTAATTTTCGAGTCGAATCCAGTCCGCACTACACTAACGAAATGTTGGTGCTTGTCGGGGAGAGTTCGAGAGGTAGGAAGGGGTCTTCCCTCAACTGGGTGTTAGAGGTCGCTCGCGCGGTAGATTCAGCGTGGGCAAAAGATTGTGTTTCCAGAGGTCTGAGTAGCGGTGAGGGTCTTATCTGGGCGGTTAGAGACCCGGTCTACCAACACAAGGTCGCAAGATCAAAACAGGACAAGGAACGTGCTGACAAGGATGGGATGGTGACCGATTTGGTAGATGTAGGAATAGAAGACAAAAGACTACTGGTAATCGAGTCGGAGTTAGCGAATGTCCTCGCTCAGCTCCAACGCGAGGGCAATACGCTATCGCCCTTGATGCGAACGTCTTGGGATGGAGATGATCTCAATTCAATGACTAAAAATTCGCCGGTCAAATCTACTGCGCCTCACATTTCTCTAAATGCTCACATTACAGCTCATGAGCTCAAGTCGCAGATGTCCAATGTGTCCTACTGGAATGGTCTCGCCAATAGATTGTTGTTCTTCTACGTCCGCCGGACGAAGTTATTGCCACGAGGGGGAGAACTCACCTCCTCGGCAATTGATTCGATAGCAGGTGATGTTAGGGCTGCAGTCCAGTTCTCGAGTACTGTTGGTTCAGTCGGCATGACCGAAGAAGCGTGGGAGAGATGGGACAAGGTATACAGAACACTTGCGGCTGCTGAACCACAAGGAATGTTAGGAGCCGTGTTAGGTCGAGTTGAGCCTCATATCCGCAGATTGGCTGTCATTTACGCACTCCTGGATCATCGTAGTGAGGTCGGTGTCAGCCATTTGACTGCTGCGATGGCACTAGTCGATTACTACATCAGATCATGCCAATTCATATTTGGTGAGAATGTGATTTCGGCAGATCAACAGAAAGCCGTTTCTGTCTTGGATGACAACGGAGGGAGTCTCACACAGACCGAGATTTCGACGATCGTGTTCCAAAAGCACAAGTCTTCGCAGCAGCTACAGGAACTTTCGCAACAGATGACAGAAGCTGGAATAGTTGAAGTCCGAGAACAACGTGACGAATCACGTCTGACGAAAATATGGGTGCGAATCGGCGAAGTTGGCGAAACGCTCCGCAAAACTGGCCTCGAAGATTTCCTGCCTGATTCAAGTGAATACGAGGATCAGCTTTCGACGCAGCTTTTGTTGGGAGAAATAGGATGACCAGTGAAGTTCAGAAAGTCGGTCGGAAACCAAAACTTACCAACGAGACTACTGGTCTCGTAGTTGAATCGATTGAAGCCGGCGCATTTGATTATGTAGCGGCTGAGGCTGCCGGCATCTCTCCCTCCACTTACTATGATTGGATGGCAAGAGGACGGAATGGCGAACCAGAATTTCTGGAGTTTTCGGAGAGGGTAAGGCAAGCCCGTGCACAGGCGAGGCTCAATGCCGAGTCTCGTGTGTTTAAGTCGGATCCGAAGTCCTGGCTTAGGTATGGGCCGGGTAAGGATCGCCCGAGCATGCCCGGCTGGACTGAACGAGAGATCAAGTCAGACGAGAAACCGCGACTGGACGTTCTGATTCATCAAATTACAGAAATTGTCGACGCTCAAGGGATCGACCCTGACTATCTTCCGGATCAAGTGTTGTTGTCGATGATTGCGCAGGAGCGATTGATGGACGAGAAAGAGGATGCAAAAGAAGCGGCAGAACGTGCCGAGGAAAGGCGACAACTGTTCGATAAACTAAAACGCTAGTCAAAAGCACCTGGAATTAGCGAGTGTTCAATCGAGATCAAACACGTTCATCCTGTAGGTGAAAGTGATCTTATCGTGAACGTTCTCCGTGTAAGATCGCTCCAAATGACAGACTTTAATTTCATACAAATGGCCGATCCACAAGTCGGGATGTACGCCCGGTTTGCGGGAATGGATTCCGAAACAATAGCGGACTTTCAAAAGCACGGGATGAACGTAAAACCTGCTCCCAAAATGAACAGCAACAGCATGGAGCCAGAGCGCAAAAATCTCACAACCGCTCTCGATGAGTTCGACAAAATCGATCCCGCGTTCGTCGTCGTTTGTGGCGACATGGTGAACGAGTTCGATAATGAATATCAGAAAAAACTCATTCGTGAAACTCTAGGTGAGTACGGTAAAACCACTCCCGTTCACTGGGTTGCTGGCAATCACGATATTGGCGTGAACAATCTGATACCCGATAGGGATTCAGTTTCAGCGTATCGAGATGAATTTGGCGCCGATTACTATGAATTCTCACACGGAGAATCAAAGTTCATCATTCTCAATTCGGTCTTACTCGATCGTCCCCAAAATATTCCAGACGAACACAAACTCCAAATGGATTTCCTTGGCGACACGCTTCGTTCTCGTGAATCAAAAGACGCCGAGCACGTTGTGGCGTTCATGCATCACCCGTTGTTCTTGGATAACGCAAACGAGGAAGATGTCGATTTCAGCTGGGCTCCTAGTCCGGGCAACCAACCGACTGGATACTGGACAGTCCCGTTAGAGCGACGCACACCCGTCGTGAAACTTCTACGGGAAGCCAACGTACAAACAGTGTTCGCTGGTCACTGGCACCGCAATCACCTTGCCAGCGACAATGGATTAGACGTTGTCGTGACGAGCGCACTCGGCTACCCACTGGGCGACGATCCATCCGGCTATCGAGTCGTCAGCCTCTCCGAAGGCAAGCTAACTCACCAATTCCGAGCCATCTAGCCTTGCCAGCGTAATCATCTTGGGGGCAGAACACGATTAACCGTATGTGGCTAAGCAATTTTCATATACCCGAGTACCAACTTGCGTTTCTGCTGGTGGGAATCGGGTTGCATTTATGGTCAGGCTCGGCGATAACTTTTGGTACGAACGCAATCACACTCGGCATCGGCGTAGTGGGAGCTTAGCGCTTAGGTGACGATACTGAGTGGGAATCAGCAGGTCTAACTTTTCGCAATTGCATCTGACTCAACGGGATACTTTGCGTTAGCTTTTGTCGAATCAGCTGTTGTATCGTCGAGATTGTGTTGAGCACCGGACTCTTCAACTCCACAGACATGAGTACTTCGGCGGAGACGCGGTTAGCGAGTTCGGGCAAGCCATGAACACATCTCCTCAGCAAATGAGGAACGATGTTATTCTGCCCCGACGCTGAGTTCTGACAGAACCATCGAGTTGGATACACTGCGCTGGTACAGGACCAGTGCAACAACGGATAAATCACCCGTCGCTGTGATGCTGTATCCACACGAACACCTCCTTAAAACCGACCAGAAATCATTCCGGTTGGAGGGGAGGGCCGTTCCTTCCCGAAATTTGTGTGCGTTTTCTGGTCAACACATTAGGCTGATCGCTCTGATGCAAGCTTTAGGGTCGGCCGGTAGGTCCCGAGATGTCATCCGCCCCGTCTCGGATCTCAGTATCGGGTTCGAACACTGCCCATGCAAACCAAAAGTGATTGGCATGTATTACTGGCTCTAGCTTCTTGCCCGCAAGTGGTCCTGACTCGGCAGTACCCAGTAGGCTCCACGTAGATTGTGTTTCAATATCAATGATACCGTCTGCTCCCAGCGTAAAAGTCAGTGTTTGGCCATCAACGATTCGATTGAACATGGTTGTTGACCCGGATATTTGATCTCCCTGTCTCCCATCTACAAATGCCGACAGAGTGCCATCGTCGAAGAACACCACTACGTCGGAGTCTCCGACCCGATCATTCACAATTTGTGTCTCAGCTAGAAAAGAAAATGGATAGGCGACGGTCCTGCCTTCGCTTTTTACCGCGAGAATCCGAGATGTCGCCACCAGGCGGTCATCGACTTCTCCAGAAAAAGCGAACGGAGTGTTGTCGACATTGTCATATCCAGCGTACGGCGGATTGTCATACGAACGAATAGGAAATCCTAATTCGTCGAATATCCTCTCCATAACGAGACCGTCCGGGTATTCCTCAGCGAACGTCTCCCAGGCGATAATTGGCGAGTTGATAATCTTCAACTTGGTGCCAGCTCCGGCGTTGACGCCCACAATGGCCTCTCCAGTTATCTGCTGCCACCAACTTTCAGTCTGGCGGTCCCACATCACGAGATCGCTGCGACGCAAATTACCGCTGGTTCCAAACGTAAGTTCTTGTCCGTTCACGGTTCTGTCAAAAGTGATCGCGGTGTTACATAGTGGACAAAAAGTAACGCTAACCGGAACGCCTCCCACTACATCATTTGCAATCTCGTGCCACATCAACATCGCGAGTGGGTAGGCGCGAGCATCTCCGTCGATTTCCAGCGCTACAACAGGTTCTCTTGCTCTCAGATAATCCGGTACCTCCGAGACTTTCGCGAACGTCGGTGCGTCGATCGGGATTATCCCGTCTCGCGGTAATAGTGAGCTGATTTCACTCAGATCAACGATCCTCTGGTTGAAATCTGTAAACCAACCATATTGCGACTGGAATCGCCGAGCTACGATCGCTTCAAGTCCATCGAACGTGATATCGACAGTCTCAGTCGGTTTTTCGAATGAATTAGAGATAGGTGTTTCGGCAAATACTGTTTCAGGCAGCGGGTCAGTTGCCACTTCAGGCGAAGGAATCGGAGTCTGAAAATTTTCGGGTGGGGTAACCGAGTTCAACGTTGGCTCAGGGAATGCAGTCGGGGTCGCCGATTCCGAACCAGGTCCACAGGCGACCGCTATCAATGCCAGTGCTGAGACAGTTGAGACGAAGACTACTCGACTGGGTAACGCTCTTTGAAACTTCATACTAAGTTGCCTGCGCCATTTCAAGAATTTCGGACTTTTTTAGTGGACGTTCCGGTCTAAGTACGACACAAATTCTTTAACATCGGGTTCCGGATCTAAATAACCCGATACAGGGTACGATGCGACCTTATGAAGAATCGGTCCCGCTGGAGTCCCCACATTTTCTTCACATTTGGAACAGTTCAAGGTGCGAGCATCGGCAAGCCCAAACTCACGAGGCTGATCTGAGACCAGATTTACTATTCTGAATCAGTCACTACTCGGCATCGAATTTGGAGCGGAGGTAATTCATCAGGTGCCACATTTGTTCTTTGGATAGTTCATCTTCTTGTCCCGGCATCCCCACAGAGTCGATCCCATCACGTATGAACTCGTACAGGATCGTGTCGCTGTGAATAGGAACATGTATGAACAGATCAGCAGGTCTTTTTGGCAGACTGGCACCGGTGGGTCCGTCACCCAGTCCCCCAACTCCATGGCACACAGCGCATAAATTTGCATATACAGGTTCATCCAGCGCGACTGACTCAGCAGTAGGCGGGAAGGGTTCTGTCAGAACTCAGCGCTCACTCCACGATTAGGCCGACCTGAATACGTGATCAACCTCTGTATTTAAGCTGACAGCCCGGTCATTAGAGTTGACCACTTGTTGGTGAAGGTTTTCCTTCTTTGGGAATTGACGAAGGCAGGCACGGCTGGCAAGACATTAATAAATCTCCTCAGCAAATGAGGAACGATGTTATTCTGCTCCGACGCTGAGTTCTAACAGATCCATGGCCATTGACATCTAGGAGCCGATGGCTCGTTTTCTTTCGGACAACTGATTGCTCCCGAAGAGCATCTAAGGACTAATGATGTCTGATGTCTTGATCGCCGCCGTACTCGTCGCCATTTCGTATTTGATTGGCGGGGTTCCTGCCGCGTATCTTGGCGGTCGATTGCAGCGCGGTGTCGACATTAGAGAACACGGAAACGGCAACGTCGGCACGGTGAACGCCGTCCGCATGTTGGGGATGCGCTCGGGTCTGTTGATACTTGGTGCCGACGCGGCTAAGGGTGCACTGGTGATAGCCATTGGTAGATTCGCCGGTGCTTCGGATTACACGCTGTTTGCTATGGCAATTGCGGTTACCGCCGGTCACAACTGGTCGCCGTATATCGGGTTCAAAGGCGGCAAAGGTGTCGCCGTTATATTCGGAATATCGCTGGCGATGGCTCCGGTGCTTTCGACGTTAGCGGGTCCGGTCGTCTTCGCTATCTACTTCGCTACTCGAAGCTGGGTCTGGGCATTCGGAGCCGGGATCATCGCAATCAACGCCATCTTCATCGGGACTGGCGCTCCAGCGCTCTGCATCATCCTATGTCTCGTTCTCAGCTTCCTCGTAATCACTACCCACTTTGCCCGTGAGTTCACCGAACTAAAGCAGGCCCTACGAGATCGCAACTGGCGCAAAGTTGGGTTGCTGGAGTAGAGGATTCACCCGGCGCGCTGAGCAACGATCAAGCCATAGCCGAGCGATCCGTCTTCGACTAACTTTGAAGCGATCTTCAGTGCGTCCCGTGCTTGAACGATCAGTGATCTATTGACTTTCAGACTTCCCAGACCAATCGCAGCCTCAGCGATCATCAGTCGGGTTCCTATCTTCTTTATCAACTGCTGAACCGCCTCTTTCGCAGAGCGGTACTCTTTCACCTTGAATCCAACGTCCTCGATCAGGCTCATGTACTCGTCCAGATCACGAGCGTCGGCCATGCACAGTGCGGCGCCAATCGAGCCCTGTAGCTCGGTAGGAAGTTCACGCGATACCGTGACATCGCTGAGCGCTATGTACCCGCCCGGCTTCACGATTCGATACAGCTGTCTTAGCGATTCAGGTTTTTGTTCAAGTGTCGATAGCACGCACTCCATCAGCACCACATCGAATTCGCCGATCGAGGTATCCATGTGCAGAATGTCGTCTTGGACGAACCGGACTCTATCGTCTACCCCAGTTGCTGCAGCCAACGCTCTGCCCCGTTCAACTCCGTCTGATTCAAGCGTTAGCCCCACCGCGTGGCACTGGGTGGTTTCTGCGAGATGAACCGTGCTGGTTCCACGTCCACATCCGGCGTCCAGCAAACGCTTACCGGGTCCGAGATTAGTTAGGTTGGCAATTTCGTCGGTAAGTGCAAGTCCGCCGGGGTGGAACGACTCGCCAATAAGCCACGTGGCGAGTGGATGACTGTAGATCACAGAACAGCACGCGCCGACTGGCTGGGAGTCGAGTTCAATTAGACCATCAGTCGAGTTCGCCACTTCGCTACCCCTGTTCGTCTTCCTTGCACGGCAACTGCGGATATAGCCGACTTCGTCGAGCACGGTTTTCGATTTTCACCTTGAGATCTTCAAGATGCTCGAGCATGTGACTTTTGATGATTGGTGCAACGAGAATTTTTCCGACTAGCCAACCGCCAATCGACCACCTGATTCCGAATCGACTTTTGTAGATGAGTTCGGTGCAATTGCCCTGAGCAACGAACTCTAATCGGTCGGTCAGTTGCCGGAGTCCACCCGCTAGGATCCCACCGGAAGGTAGCAATTCGAAATCAATCGATGTTGGGTGCTTAACAGCCACCCATTCGGTCGTTTTCCAATTCATCTGCCAGGGGCCGGCTTTCAAAGGCGTATGGAACTCAACCAGTTGTCTATCGCCATTTGTGGCAAGCACTTTGATAGACGGGGTACTCCCGGCATTGCTCGCCTGTGGCACCCCGCCGCCGACGCCTAGAACGGAGACCATTTCGAACGCCAGCGGCCGCTGTGCGTGGATGTGGATGGACTGATCGGACAGATTTATCGGAATGTGCGCCATTCGAACTATTCTTTTGCCTCATCACTCACTGAAGCATTCCCGTTAACCAGCGCACTCGCGTTAATCTTGCTGATTCGATCGCGTGCTCTCTGCTTCATTAATTCTTCTTTTACGTCTTCTCGATAGCCAACGTTGTTGTACGCACAGAACGGAATCAAACGACCGTCCGGGGTGGCGATTTCGACGCAGCATTTCATCAGTTTTTTTATGTCGAACGTATACGGGTCTTGGAAATCTTTGATCGATATCGAGAAGATGCGTTTTGCGATCTCTTTCGACTCGCCATTAAAAAGACCAAGATCGGCGCAAGCAGCACAAAAATCGTCGGCCAATTTATTTCCACCAGGAGTAGCTGACGACGACCAAAGGCCTTCGAGAGCGTCTCGGATTTCACCGGTTAGGTCGGGGAACGTTCGGTTGGTGATGTAGTCGAGATATTCGTCGACATCTACGATTCTCGGCAGAGGTACGACCTGACCTTCTTCGTCGATGTACGAGAATGTCACCGATTGGCAGGATGGGTGACAACAAGGCACTGGAACGAAATCGCTCTTCACGAAAACGCCGTCCATTCCGGCATCGATCCGTTCGATAACTTCTGGAATTGTGACCCGGTTCATAGGATCGAATTCGAGGTGCCGACCTGTGTGCATAACGGGCTGGAACATGACAGCGCGAACCGCCGGATGTTCTAGTCCGAACTTGATGATCGCCGGAATTTCGTCTTCGTTGACGTCTCGTTCAATGGCTGCGACCAGAATGGTGTTGAGATCGAACTCAGCCAGCTTGTCGAGAACCTTTAGTTTTTGCTCCAAAAGCGGCTCGCCTCGAAGGATTTCGTAGGTCGAATCGCGAAGGCCGTCAAACTGAAAATATACTGTGGGGTCGAGTGATGCGAATTCGGCCGCCCATTCTGGGTCACGCGCTATTCTCAACCCGTTCGTATTGACCATCACATGCCGCACGCCCTTTGCTTTGGCAAGCTTCATGAAGTCGAATAGTTGTGGGTGAAGAGTAGGTTCTCCACCCGAGAACTGAACGGCCTCTGGTTCTGCTTCAGTACGGACGAACGTGTCGAGCATGATTTCGCACTCGTCCATCGTGATATTGAATCCGGGTCCGGCATTTGCGAAACAGGTTGGGCATGCCAGATCGCACGCCGTGTTTACTTCGATGAGAACCAAACAAGCATGCTGCTTGTGATCGGGACATAGGCCGCAGTCATACGGACAACCTTCGTCGATTTCCGTACTGAATTCGAGCGGAATCGTGCCTGGCTTGTTGTACCGCTGCTGATCTAGATACCCCTCGGCATCAGGAGATATCAGCACCTCCCATTTTTTGCCGTCGTTACAGCCCCGAGGGCATCGCTTTCGCAACACAACTTTGCCGTCGGTCAGATGAATCTCGCCGTTGATGATGTCTTTGCACTCGGGACACATCGAGCGAGTTAGCTCGTGGAAAACCGAATCGGCGGTCTTCATGATCCGCTTCGAAGACGGTGAGTCACTTTTATCTTGATCTGTAGCCACTCAGCACTGCTCCTCGTACATCAATTTTTCGACGATATCTGCCGATCATTAGCAGAAGCTTATTTCTGTTGGATGCCGTGTTCGGCGGAATCGACGCAGAATCGTTCTAAGTCGAACTCGCATCCCATTGCATACTTGGGCTGGATCGAGATCGGTCATGGTCTTCGCACGGAAAAATCTTAGTGGAGGAATTTGGTCATGGAATACAACTCGCCCGCAGCGATTTACTCAGGGTTGATCGCCGGGGCAATAATGCTGATACCGATTTATCTCGGTCGAATGATGATGCCTGAGCAGATGAAGATGGATCTTCTGAAAATGCTCGGCACGATGATGATGCCCGTCGGTGGCATGACGTACGGAATCGGGTTGATGATCCACGCGGTGATGAGCATTGTATTTGCTTCAGCTCACGCAGCGTTCTATCTGTGGCTCGATATTGATAGCAGCTACGGGATAGGAATCGTCTTCGGACTCGTTCACTTTATCGGCACTGGCATGTTCTTCGGAATGCTAAGTTCTTCCCTCCACCGAGGTATTCGTGACGGTGCGGTTGAAGCCCCCGGATTCTTCGCTCTGAAACTTGGCGGAGCCACTGCGATGGGTGCACTAGTGGTCCACATCATCTTCGGTCTGGTAGTCGGCGGACTCTACGAATCGTTCTCGTAGGATCGTCGAATATTAGTTAACAGAAAAAAGCCTCGATTCCGTGTTTGAGTCGAGGCTTTTTTCTGGTTCTGTCAGAATCTTTGAAGCTGCCACCTGCACTGTCAAGAACGCCAATACTCTACGACCTCTTGACTAGTGCAGCCCGGACTACTGAGTCAATCCACTCTTCCTTGGGAAGACCTTTAAGGCCAACGTCGGTGAAATAGACACGGCATCTGGGCGTGTAATCCCCTGTGTCTTCGTAGGTTGGGTCTACATCTACCCCGTCAATACGAATCGTAGGTGACCCCGGAAACTTCACAGATTCGCCAATTTCGAGACTAGAAACATCAATTCTTATTATCGGGTCACCGACTTGATGTTTGATCAACGTCTGTTCGAGCATTTCTTGCGCACCAACGTGATTGGGGCAGTCATCAAAGTAGAGCAATTCAATTTTCATCAAGAATCATCTCCGTAGATTGGCTAAGCGTATTCATTCGATGCGCAGTCGGCAGTTTAGGATTTTTGGCAATGTCGATCAGTTCTGTCAGAACTCAGCGCTCAGCACAAAATTCAGTCGACCTAAATACATGACCGATCCCTGTATTTAAGCTGACAACTCGGTCATTGGAGTCGATCGCCTGTTGGTGAAGATCTTCCTTCTTTGGGAATTGACGAAGGCAGGCACGGTTGGCAGGACATGAACAGATCTCCTCAGCAAATGAGGAATGATGCTATTCTG
>JABHBJ010000057.1 GCA_018673955.1 Chloroflexota bacterium
AACCGGCGCTCTTGAACTAACCCAACTCTTCACCGACTCAATGCAGCTCTGGTAACCATCAGCCGACAACTAGCCCTTCTCCCAGCGGGAACGGAGTTCACATCAAAGATGGTATGGGATTGGCTAAAGCGCGTCCGAGTGAAAACGCTTTTCATCGAGCTAGGAAGTCCATGGGAGAACGGCTACAACGAGAGCTTCAACGGGAAGTTCAGGGACGAACTACTAAAAGGAGGTCGAAATACTGACAAAACGGTGGCGAAGGGAGTACAACACAGTTCTACCCCACAGCTCACTTGGATACCGCTCCTCCCCAGTGCCTGAAGCGACTATGCGAAGGCTCCAACTCGTCGAAATTCCGAGTTAATAAGTGGTAACGCTATTCGGAGGGGCAGCTGAGGATCAGTTTGTTGGTTCAGGCGTTAGCTCAATCTGTGTTACTTCACCACTTTCGACCGGTGTGCAATCCCAATTGAGAAACTTGGTCGTTGTTGGATCGAAACGTTTGCACATCACTTCAAGCGATTGGGGGTTGTTGTCCACCAAAATAGCGTTACGACCGTGGGTTATCGCAGCGATCCCAGTCGTACCACTCCCTGCAAAGTAATCCATTACGGTATCCCCGGGATTGGAATGAACACGGATTATTCTGTTAATGATCCCGAGAGGTTTTTGAGTTGGGTAACCGGTTTTCTCTTTGCCATTCGGGCTGACAATAGTGTGCCACCATGAATCCGTCGGCGTCTTTCCTCTTGCAGCTTTTTCAGGACCAACTAAGCCAGGTGCCATATATGGGATACGATCGATATCGTCAAATCGGAACGTGAAATCTTTGGGGTCTTTGGCATACCAGAGGATGTTGTCGTGTTTTGCTGACCATCTGCTCTTACTCCGCCCACCGTAATCATAGGACCAAATGATCTCATTTATGAACGAATCGCGACCGAAAATCTCATCACACATTACCTTCGCGTAGTGAATCTCTCGATAGTCGAGATGAAAAAAAAAACTTCCATTTGGAGCCAGAATTCGGTACGTCTGCTCAACACGTTCCCGCAAAAAACCTAAGTAATCTTCGTGAATATCTGAGTAGCTTTGCTCACCCAACACTTCGGTTTTATAAGACTGACCTTTGAATCCGATGCGGTCTCCGCCCCCATCAGCCGCTCGCGTGGTCTTCAAGCGTTTACGCGCTTGAACTTTTTGGGTGTTGAATGGGGGGTCCACATAAATCAAATTCACCGATTCTGATGGCATGCTAGTCAGAACTTTAAGGTTTTCATCGAAAATTATTTCTGTGGTCGGTGAGTTCATGTTTCTCCTGAACGGCGATAGCAGAGTTTCTACCAAAGCTTACAGGAATGAATCTTAGCCCTTTCGTATTCGACAGCCCCTGCACCGACCCGATACAAAATCCGCTAATTCTGACCCATTCGCATCACCCTAGGGGGGGATATTTTGCGCACGGACGAAATCAAACCAATTGAAATCGCTAGGAATATCGCACCAATCACACCAACAAGCACACCAACCGCTTGCCAGTCCACAGCAAGCACAACCGGCGGGACGACTCGCACACCCTCACCCGACGTTACAAGGAATGGAATGATAGTTGCTCCCATTCGCATGCCCAATAATCCACCGACCAACACAGCCGGTACAAGCACCATTAGTAATTCCAGCGTAACCAATCCCAGCACCTGCTTGGTCGTCAGCCCGAGGGTTCGTACCACAGCATACTCGGTCATACGCGAAGCAAACGTGACCTGCGAATAGACCAAGAAACCGACAGCGCTCGCAGCCAGCACCGTCGTAAATGCAATCGCCAATAACGCTTTCCAACCAGCAGAGATCAACGGATCAACCGCCGCATCACGCAACAATTGATCCTGCGCTATCAGCGAAGGCGGCACCGACATACGCCGCCGTATGTCGGTGGCTACCTCCGAAGGCAACACTTCGCCTGTTTCGATCCACACTTCGTTCGCCTGCTCAGCATTACGCATCTTGTTGGCGTTCAGCGCCATCCAAGTCGATCGAATATCCGCCACTAAGAAAGTAGAAAATTCCGGATCAAGCGTTGGGAAGTAATCAGCAACGCCAACAAGTCGAACCGGCACAGCATTGCCCTGCACATCGACATTAATTCGCTCACCAACGTAGTAGCCACCACGATCCATAAAACCAGTGCTAGCAATCACCGGAATCGGAGCATCTTCCGATCCCACAGTCACACCACTCAGCTGTGTAACGACTACAGGGTTCCAAGTCATCACTGCAATGCCCTGATCAATCGGGGCTGACTTCTCATCACCCTCATCCCCCGAAACATCAGCGTACACAAATAACGGCTCGATACGCGCTCCATACTGGTTTAGACCAGCTTCAACGGTCATCCAAGATGAGTCTGAATTAAAATCTTCAACCACTCGTATCTCGCCGCTCTCAAGAACGATCGAAAGCTCATCAATCTCAACCGCACCGGCATCTAAAAACGGTGGGTCTGATCGACTAAATCGCCCTCGATCAACATTTGGTAATCCCACCCCAATAAACTCAATATGGAGCGGTGGAACGGGATTAATACCATCGAAATCAATTCCTTCTAACGAGCCAGAAAGAGTGCACCACTTTGGAGATAAAGTCTCATTCACCACCTCACATTTACCAAAGCTTAAATACCGGTTTACTAGATCGATATCAGAATCCAATATGGCGGCAAATATTTCCTCATCATCAGCGGAGGTTACGATTTGAAACTCTTGTTGTAAGGCCACAGAACCCAAAGAATCATCTGCGATTGTATTAGCCTGTTCACCTACTGCAGGCTGATCATCACTAGATATATTTTTGGGACCTTCGACAGATTGCACAAGTTCAGCACAAGCATTAATCGAAGATGATGAATTTTTGCCCTGACACAATAGAACCATGTTTCCAACCACGATGTAGTCAAAATATTTAGGATTCTCACAATCAGGTGGAGAACGGCGTCCTCTTGCCCTACATTGACGACGTTCTCCCATGCCTTCCTGCCATCGCTGCAGCTCTTCGACTACCGCATCTTCTCCTGTGACCTCATCAGCGAAATCTACTCCAATATCGCTAGCTTCGGCGTGTGTAGGATATAGACGTACTTCATACTCTAGCCTGCTGTAAGGATCTGGCCCATAAAAGCCATGGAATGCCTCGGTTGCGCCATCAAGATTCAATACTGAATAAGATTTATTAAGCTTGAAACCAACATCTAATAGGCTTTGAAGTGTAAAAATTGTAGGTGCTGGATCGATCTTCAGGAAATCAGAGTTTACGTCGGTATCTGTCTGTAAGTTTGGAAGTGTGAAAACAGAGTTTTCTTGATCAAACCATTCAGGTTTAACAAAACCCTCTGATGCAAAATCAATCGGCCTATAGCCGGTTTTATTCTTTGCGTTTACATCAGCTCCCTGATCGATCAGGAACTCGGCCATTTCTCTGTTCCCCATATAAACGGCCCAATGCAATGGGGTACCTGCATCTTCATCGTTTGCATTCAGGTCCAAATTGGCGCCATTATCGACAAGGATTTCGGCGATTTCTTTATCGTTTATGAGGACTGCCAAATGAAGAGGTGAGGCACCATACCCAGGACCTGCACTGTCTAGAAAAGTCTTATTTATATCTTTGTCTGAGATTATTTTTGCAGCGGATCGTGGTAACAGTGATCCTAGATTTAATGTGAATAATCGCCCGGTAGAATCGCTTAGACGTGCTGAAACACGGGAGTCCGCACGTCGAACAGTTGGGCGAACTTTCAGACTGATCCAACGAGCATCCGGTGGAATAGAAATGCCTGAGCTAGATTCTGAAAGTCGATCCATCTGGTCGCTCAAAGATATAGAGGAAAAATCATCCCTAAACCATGCGATATCTGCCATTGACTGAGGATCGACTCCTAGATAAGTAAAAGTACTACCAACATCAGCCGTAAGATCTACTCCGACGGCCCTAAACGCAGGAGCCGCGGTCTCGACACCTGGTGTCCCCGCAATTCGGTTAAAAGTTTCTCCAGCCTGAACTCTATTAGTGTATGAAACACCGTTCACTCTAAGGTCAGATCCGGATTGATAACGCGCTCGATCCGCCGCACTAACATCAAGCGTCCCAGCAAAACTCGAAGCGAACACTCCTAAACCGGCTGTCAAAATCATCAACAACGACAACCGAGAATAGTGGCGAGGATTACGCGCCATCTGCCACAACACGAGCGTGACAGCCGGCGAAACCAATGAGGAAATTTTAGGCAAAGAAGTCAACCGAGCAACCACTTCTACCATCGCGGGGAATAAACGAAGTGCTACAAATCCACCAAATGCCAAAACAAGAGCAGGCATCGCAACATTTATCTTGTCAACCGAAGCCGCACCAACACCTGGCACGTCGACGAACGAACCTTCGCTAGTCAATTGCGAAGCGAACACAAGCAGCAGCCCAAACAACGCCACATCAAGGTAGTACTTCTGCATCGCACCCTGCGCTGTGGGTCGAGTCGACTCACGAACACTCGAAACGACCGTACGCTTCGCCGCCATCGACGCAGGAATGACCATCGCAAGGAAACCCGCTAGACCCGTGATAACTGACACCACGTAAGCAGTTTGACCAAGACTCACTGGAAGCGGATTACCACCGTTAAGCTCACTGAAAAGCGGAATCACGCCAATCCACTTCACCATAAGCGCAGCTAGCGGGGGTGCAAGTAAAATCGCCAACAAAGCCACGATAGCGCCTTCAATAATGAACGCGCCAACCACCTGCTTCGCTGTCGCCGCCCGAGTACGCAACCGAGCGATATCGTCTCGCTGCGTCTCGACCATCAAGATAGACATCGTGCCAACAAAATAAAGAACTACCGCCGCAATAACCGAGAACACAACCGTCATAGGCAACCGACTGAAGAACGTCTGTTGCTGGTTACGCAAAAGTACATCCTTAAGCGGAATATCCTGCGAATAGCTGCCGATTTGAGGTTGAAGTTGTGCCTTTATCTCGTCAAACCCGAGCAACAGCTTCTTCGTCCCTGAAGCTTTCACCAGACCTGAATCGACTTGATACCGCCAGAAATATTTGACCGTCATTCCAGGCAAATAAGGCGCCACCACAGATTCGAATACGCCCGGTGCCGGCACAAGCGGCAAGAACTTTAAATCATTATCATCAAGCCCATATTGACGGTCGATATCTGTCCAAAACCCTACTGCGGCATCAGCACGAGAGTACGTACCGGAAATCAGAACGGTCATCGAATCGTTCACATCGTCCCAAAACGGCGCAACCTGAACAACATCACCAACAGAAAGCCCAAACCCTTCGGCCGCATCTTCATCCAAAGCCACCTCAATCAACAACTGACCAGCACTACCTTCACCAGTTTGCTGAGATGGCCAAGCACCCGACGTCAGAACCGAATTCGATTGCATGTCAGGTGCACTCATCAACACCGCACGCCACGAACTGTCTGTCCCTTCTAGAGCATCAATAATCAAGGTAGGCGAACCGTAAGTAATGGTGGAACCGGTGATTATCGACGACGAAACCTCTCGCACAGTCCGATCAACCAAACCAAGAATGTCACCATTCGTTAGTGCATCAACATTGGTCTCCCTGCCTGTAATAACAATGTCGTGGTTAGCTTCACCATCGGTCAATATCTCGCGTTCCAGAGCTATATCACCAAGCGAATCAAAATAAATTACGCTAGCAGCAATCGTCACAACCGCCGCAACAACACCAACAGAAACCACCGCCAACATTGGCCAGTGCGAGCGCGTCCGCCGACCAACAAATTCAAAGAATGCTCGGGGTCCCATATCAGCCACTCTTCCCTGAAGTTCGAACCATATTTGCAACGTTAATTCGTCGAACAGCAATCGAATCGGAAATGACCATCAACACCGAAACAACAGCTAGAGCGCCAATCAAGCCGACCATGTAGTTCCAGTTAGTCTCGAAAACTATCGGCGGCAATGAATTAACATTCGAATCTGTCTGAGAAGCAGTGTCGACAGCAATACGCGCCATAATCAAACCGGTACCAACACCGGCAGCAATCCCAACAATCAATATCACCAATTGCTCAACAACACTAATAACCACTAACCCACGTTTTCTCACACCCATCGATCGCAGCACAGCCAAATTGAAATGATCTCCAGCAGGTCGCATAGGAGCGAACGTAAGATAACCGAGAACCGCTAATGCAACCGCGAGAATCGCCGTCACGATCGAAGCACCTCGCCAGCCAGCAACCGCCAACGGAGTTACAACCGAAGATCGTTGAATCTCTTCTCGTTCCACGACGCTATGAAGCCCCCCAACGGTAGAAGAAATAGCATCAATGGTCGCAGCGCTAGGCGCATCGTCGATTCCAATAAACATTTCCGCAGCAACTCCAGCGGAGTTAGCACTGCTCAACGCCAAATGCACCCACAACTGAGAAACATCAACTACTCCAAAGCCCCCATCGTCAGGACTAAGAGTCGGAAATAACTCACTGACACCAACAATCTCAACTGGAATCGAACGCCCGAACACATGAATGACCGTCGTATCTCCAATGATCAAATTGTTTGCTTCAAGTGCCGTCCGGCTAAACAAGATTGGTATCGTCGTCGATATCGATCGAACCGCACCTCGAACACCCTGGTCGGTACCGATTCCAAGATTGATCTGTAATCCGGTATCGGAACGTCGCTTGCCATCGATACTACGAACATAAGTAAACGACTCAGTTTCCGTGTCGAACCCTTCGGACGACGCCAACGGATTCCACTCCCCAGCGTCGCTTGCGAACTCCTCAACCACGACCAAATTCGATTCCCCTGCGACTTCGTACATCAAATCGTCGATCTGAATACTCACCTGCGTACCAAGTTCATCGGGAGTCAGCTCAAAGAACGTAAGCCCCACCACCTCAACCGGCCGTACCGCAATCGTCGGAATCCGCCCCATCCGAATCTGCCAATCGCGGCTTGTGATCGGGCCTAGATCGATAGTGTGCGACAAGCCATTTGCATCGATCAGCCTCATGCTCGCCCGAATCCGCTGCTGAAGTACGTCAGCCCGCATTCGATACCCGATGCGAGCGACCGATTCAGGAATTACCAGCGGCTCAAGCTCAGCCTCAGCATCCAAAGCCTTAACAATCTCAGCAAGATTAGATTCCGCGTAATCGCCTCTAAACACGCCAATTTCCGCAAACTTATCCGGTTCAATCGCAAGGAACTCGAACGGAGCACCCTGCCCGCCAATACGAACATTTCCTGTAGTTCTAAGTCCACTCGAAACGTCTTCAACATCAGCAACACCACGTACGTTTTGTAGCACAGCACTTCGAGATCCAGCATTCAAATCAACCGGGAATAATCTAAGATCAGCCCCAACCTCGTACCCCGATTGATCGACAGAACCCTGCTGCAATGTCGCTGCCACCGTAGCCGAAAGCATGGCAGTCCCAGCCGCCATCCCAACAATCGCCGCAGGCCACGCGTAAGTAAGTGGAACTCGGGCGAACAACGCCGAAGTTAAGTGAGCCCATGCAGGTCCTTTCCTAGTTAACGCACTAGAAATAATCCGTGCCACCGGCGGCAACACTCTCATCGAAAGCATCACCGCAACACCCAAGAAAATCGCCGGAGCGAAGACCAATAACGGGTTCACCGTGACGATCTGTTCGCCACCCTCTTTAGCAGTCGCCACTGAAGACTCGGTCGACAAATCCCAAAGAATCACACCACCGAAAATAAAGAATAATAAATCGAGATACTGCCGCTGGAAGAAAGGCTTACCTTCCACCTTACGACTCGATATCTGCTCCGATCCTATAGCGCGCCCACCGCTCTTCCATACAGCCCACTGCATGTAGGCGATAACAACCCCAGCACCGAACAACGCCCACGCAAACGCCTTCCAAGTCAGAAATACAGGCATGCTCGAACCGAGCGCAATGGCTTCATACTCAGGCATCATCCCAATCAGGTTGATAGCCCCAAACGCAATAAACGGCGCCAGCAGTGCCGGCAACACAACGAGCAGCAGCGACTCGAATAAGAACATGATCGCCACCTGCCGTCGCCCTGAACCGCGAGCCCACATCCGCGCTGTGTCGACTCGTCGCCCCGCCGTCAACGCCCCCGCCGCCATGATCGAGTAGTACCCAGCAGCAATCAGAAGAACGCCACCCATCATCAATGTTGGAATCCGAGCAAAAGCGATCTTTTGACCAAGCGCTTTGAGCGGATTCTCCAGTGCAGAAATAGCCTTCGACTCGGGTAAGCTACGCCGAAGCTCCTGACTAACCGATTCGACCTGTGCCGCCGTAAATGCCGGACTCTGTCGTTCGAGCAAATCAGCGTCCAATTGAACTAGCCAGCGATTTGTCCCGATCGAAACAGCACCGCCAGTAACCGATCGAAACAGCCCATCTCTAGTAAAGAACAGAGGCAACATAAATCGAGCAGTCGGTCCCGGTCGACCAGGCTCAGTAACCTCTTGACCCAAACCCAACCAGAACTCAGCGTCCAAATCTCTCGTCTGGAATAACCCGACGATGTTCGCTACTAAATACGGTGGATCCACCGGATTCGCCGTGAGCCATATCTCGCTCCCAACTCCAATTCCTAGAAGTTCGGCGCGTTCTACTGGAACAACGACTTCGGCGACTAAGTGGGTCTCATCTTGAATAACCGTCGACTGTGGTGCTCGTCCTTCGACGATATCTACTTCATCAAGAAAGCCGTCGAAACGATGAAGAATTGCGATATCGGCATTCGGGCCGCCAAAAATAGACTCGCCATCTGTACTCCATAAATGTGGACGAGTGTGCGACTCCTGCCCAATTTCCACAATCAGATCGCCAAGTTCACCCAGCGCCAAGTCCACACGTTCAGTCGCCGACGTAACAGAAATATCGGTGAGAGGAAGTTCTTCAACCACAATTTGCATATTTCGATGCGACGCCGAAAGCGTAACGAGAGTCGAGCGCAATCCCAGCGACTCGATTGAACTCAGATACATCGGCGCACCTGCCAAGATAGTCGTCATCACCAGCACGCCCAAAACAAGGGCAAACATCTGGTAAAAATCCGAGCGCAATCGCCGGCGAAAAATCAGCAACCTAAATTCGCACCATTCGACTAGGTCTGACTATCACTAAACGATTCTCATAAACATTGAACCAACAACATTTCGACACTGACACCGATATTCAGGCACCAAAATAACGTAAGAAAATTATATGCGATCTCAATGACTATTAATGCCACCAATCAAGCCGCCAACTCTCCAACAGTTGACCAGAGAGGTACGTCTAGCTCGCGCCGAAAGACGGATCCGGCAAGATGGAATTAGCAGTTCCCACAGCCAATCAACAAACCGAAGTAACGATCATCACCACTGGTAAAGGCTATCAACACGTAGTCGCTTTCCGGATTGAGGCTAACAACTTTCACGAAAAGATCGAAAATGGAACAATCTCCGATCTTCAAATCGCTCCTGTCGAACTCGACACCGATGCCAGTCTCACACAGCACAATGCCAACAGCACCACAATTCAACTAGAGTGATGATTGGTGGCGTGTTTGTAGCGCTTCTGGTCGTCGCATAACTAAATGCAATCGGTCACCAATGGGGCAAAGCGTAAAACCTATTCAATTGTCCAGCCAATCTCCTGATAACCGTTCAAGCCTGAACATAACGAATAAAATAACCGGCATGACTTTCACCATCCTTGGCCGAGATCCTAAAACTGGCGAGCTGGGAATCGCCATAGCGACCTACTCGCTCGCCGTCGGCGCAACATGCCCGAAAATCCTTCCCGGAATAGCCGTCTCCACAACACAAGCATCGACGAACCCGGCGATAGCCGAAGAAATCATGGAACTTATTGAAGACGGTACAGATCCGGTTCAAGCCTTCATGGAATCACTCGCCAAAGACGAACACACCGAGTTTCGCCAAGTCGCCCTCATGCTCCCAAAAGGCGATCCACTTGTTCACTCAGGAGCCAACATAAAGCCCGTAGGCGGACATCTCAACGGCAACGACTGCACCGCCGTTGGAAACTTCTTAGCAAACGACAACGTCCTCTCAGCAATGGTCAACGGGTTTGAAAACCCCACGACTGCGAGCGCCCCATACCCTAACCTCGCCAATCGACTTCTCTCAGCACTCGATTCAGGTAAACAAGCAGGCGGGCAAGCCGGAACCGAAGGCTCTCACCTCAACGAACGATCTGCCTGCCTGATCGTGGGATCACCCGGTGAAAAATTCGCAATCGATATTCGTATCGACGCTTCAGAGGACGCCATTCCCGAACTACGCTCCTCGTACGAAAAATACCTTCCGATGCACGAGTTCTACCTACAACGCGCCGACAACCCCACCAGCCTTCCCTCGCAAGACGACTGGGCAAACTCGCTCGATTCGTAGTTCATATCACCAACAAGCAACCACCTCTAACCCATTTTAGAATCAACACTTCGCCTCCCAAATCCACCCACCCAGACCCCAATAAATCACCTGTACGCTTACCCTTAAAAGAACAAACTAAACGGAGAATAAATTGGTCATCGACTCAATCAAAGCCCGCCGAACCGTACGCGATTTCACTGAAGATCTCGTCTCCAACTCCGCGCTCGAACTAATGATCGAAGCCGCAACATGGGCACCAAATCACCGAACCACCGAGCCATGGCGATTCATCGTGCTTGAAAAAGACGGTGATATGCGTAAAAAGGTCGGGCAAATTGTTCACGACTGGACATACGAAAATGTCAAAAACCCGAACTCAGCGCGCCGCGAAACAAGTGCAAAAGACGCCCAGCAAGAAATACTCGATGCACCAGCCTTCATCTACGTCTACTCCGTCGAAGGGCGTGACGACGAAATGACCCGCGAGAACTACTCAGCAACCTCGTGTGCAGTTCAAAATCTTATGCTCGCCGCCCAATCGCTAGGAATCGGAGTTGGCTGGAGCACCGGAAAGCCCTGCCTCGCGCCCATCGACACCACCATCGGAGCGGAACCCGATTGGGACATCGTTGGTGCGCTCTACATCGGCTACCCATCAGACTCTGAAGAAAATAAATCCGAACGCAAACGAACCCCAGCCAACGAAATCACCATCTGGAGTTAAGATTCTGCCACCAACTCCCACCAACAACCTCACTTCCTGAGAACGCAAAACACATGCCCTTCAACGTGGCACTTGTAGCCCCCGAAATACCGCAAAACTCCGGCAACATAATCAGGCTGTGTGCTAACACCGGAGCGAACCTACACCTCGTTGAACCACTCGGATTTGAACTCACCGAACACGCTCTACGAAGAGCCTCGCTCGACTATAAGCACTTAGCAATCGTTACGGTTCACAAATCGTTCGATGCACTACTCGATGCTGTCGACCCAACCAGAATGTTTGCCACCACATCTCACGCCACAACCTCGTACAACTCGGTCGAATTTCAAGACGGTGACACAGTCGTTTTCGGATCTGAAAGCCGCGGATTGCCAGAATCAATCACTGAACTATTTGAAAACGACAAACGACTAAAAATTCCGATGATGCCAGCAAATCGCAGCATCAACCTGTCGAACGCAGTTGCAGTCGTCCTATACGAAATGTGGCAACAACTCGACTTCACAGGCGCAACAGCACCGAGAGACGAATCGCCCGAGTACTTCTCATAACAAAACCGTATCACCCAACACCCACGTCCCGAGCAACGCCGAGAGACCTAGGTCAGAGGTGACCAAATCCCGCTACGAAGCCAACAAAACCCAACCTCAACCATACACCCAGTCGCCCACCCACACTGTCACTCTGGATTCATTTTCAGGATCTATCGCTCCCACGCAAACCCTCTAAGCCATACCCACCAAACAAAAAAAGACCCCTCGTCAAAACGACGAGAGGTCTCTCTAAAATCAGAACCAGCTCCCCGGATCTGGGGAGCTGGAGGGGGAGAGCGCGACTAACACTAACGGGACGCCTTACGCTCCGCCACCGTTCACATCCATCACAACCTTGATAACGCCATCCGACTGATCGGAATACATATCGTAGGCCTTCTGCACATCTTCAAAGCCGACATTGTGGCTCTTCAGCAAACCCGGGTCAGCCCAGCCACGCTCCTTAAGTGCAATCATATCGCGAATATCTTTAGTCGGTTGCGAAGTGGCAGCAACCTGTGTAGGAATAATCGTCGCAGCCTTGAACATGAACTCCTGGTGAGGGAAGTTCGCAATCTTGCCCTTAGAACCCGTCAAACTGAAGCTCACGAATGTTCCCCAACGCTTCACAATCTTCAAGCACTGACCAAAACCTTCAGGATCGCCAGTAGCATCGACAACAATATCGATACCCTCGCCACCGGTCAGGTCTTCAATCGCTTCATACATATTGTCTTTCGCAGGATCGACTGTGTTCGTCGCACCAATCTCCAACGCCTTTTCACGACGAGCCTCAACAGGATCGATGCCGATAACCTGTTGCGCACCCATCTTTTCAGTGAGCATTGAGAACGACAAACCGATTCCCCCCTGCCCCAGAACAGCGATCCGCTTGCCGGCAACGTTACCCATCTGCTTCACCGAATAAAGAACCGTTCCAGTGTGCTGACACATCACCCACTCGTCGATCCCGCCCCAATCAGGAACTGGAAGCACACGGTCGGGAGTCTGTACGAGGTATTCAGAAAGTCCACCCATACCACGTGTCGGCAGAACGATAGCTCGCTGACCTTCTACTAACTCATCGGTCTTCGACTCGACGATCGTTCCTGCAATCTCATGACAGGGCACCCCCGGAGCGAGTGGATAGTCCTCTTCAGGAGTGGCCCCGTGATAGATCCCGTGAATATCGCTACCACAAACCGAAGTGGCTTCAATTCGGATCTTTGCTTCACCGTCTACTGGAGTCGGCTCATCCAGTTCAACAAAATCGAACGTTTGTGGAGCAACGAGTCGTGCAGCTTTCAATTTAAAACAACATCTTTCGAAAAATGATCTACGGGCACATAGTTTCTTACGAACCGCAGGAAACTTTACACCCACCCCACTCCGCAAACAATCGCGAATTTGCGCATCGGGATTCCCTCGCAAACACTAAACAGAAGCGATTCGTGATCCTCGGCAAGTTAAATCGTTAATATTAGCAATCTCGTGTCCGTCATATGAAAGATATTTAGACACTACAACAAGACAGGCGATGATCGTAAAATCACACCATATGCGCGGCAGTACTCACCCTCAAAACCCGCCTAAAAACAAGATGCTGAAGAGGACGTGGACCGCGTCGGAATCAACGACGTTGCAGTTGCTGTAAAGAGGTAGTCCCAGTCAAAATATTTATACCTCTGGGAGCCGCTATACCGACTCAGATTAGCCTAAGTCTTGCGGTCAAAATTCTCTCTCTATAGAAATGACCAATGAGAACAACTGGAAAACCCACTGAATATTTAATCCACTTCTAGATCGAACAATACAATTCGTTCGGCAATCAGATTTAGACATGAAATTCGACTTCATTTCACAGTTCACACCCAGTGTTCGCTGATACATTCTCCCGGAACGATACTTACTTAGTTATTCAGACTCGGAGCGACACAACGATGCGAATTCTGATCGGCGGATGTCAACAAGAGATATCCACATTTAACCCAGTCCCATGCGAATACGAATTCTTCGACTACCTGCGTGGTGACGAGATCAGGAAAACCCACGATGGCAACGACTCGCAAATCGGTGGCGCATTAGCCGAACTTAAGTCAGCGTTTGGCGACGATCTCGAAGTAGTCTTCACCTACGACGCGGAAGGAACAGCAGCCGGGCCGCTCCGCCACAGCGCCTTCATGCGAATAGCTGGAGAATTTCTCGAACCCCTAAAAGAACAAGCCGGCAAAATCGATGGCGTCTACTTCTCGATGCACGGTGCAATGGGAACGACCGAACTGCTCGACCCTGAGGGATATCTTCTAGAAGAAGCTCGAAAAATTCTCGGACCAGATGTACCAATCGTCATCACGATGGACCTTCACGGAATTCTTACCGCCAAGATGCTCGAAAACATCAATGGCCTCGCATCATTCCACACCTACCCGCACATCGATTTCCACGACACCGGCAAGCGTGCAGCACGAATGCTCGCTAGTATTCTGAAAGATGGCGTCAAGCCAGTCGCAGCACGGGTTCGAGTCCCTGCCATTGTTCGCGGCAACGAACTAATCACAGCCAAAGGCGCTTTCGGAGCGCAAATCCGTTACGCCCAAAAACTGCACGAAAACCCAGAAGTTCTGTCCGCCGGATTCTTCATCTGCAACCCGTTCACAGATGTTCCCGAACTAAGCAGCCAGGCGTACGTTTTCACCGACGGTAACCAAGCTCTAGCCGAAGAACACGCCCTACAAATGGCAAACGATTTCTGGCCAAACCGCGCCATCATGCAAGGACAATTTATCTCCCTTGAAGAATCGGTAGCCAAGGGCGCATCGATGGCAGGACCCATCGCGTTCACTGACGCCGCCGACGCTCCAAGCTCAGGCTCATCGGGCGATAGCAATGCAATCATTTCCGAAATGGTCAAAGCTAACTACCCGCACAGCATTCTCGCCCCTATCACCGATCCCGAAGCGGCTGCCAAAGCACACGAACTCGGCGTAGGCGCATTGTTCACAATGGGCGTCGGTGGTGCCCATGACCCGCAGTTCACTCCGCTCAAACTCGACTGGACAGTCGAGTCATTAACCGACGGCACGTTCAAGTGCGAAACATGGAAGTACGAACCAACGATAGGCCCAACCGCTGTCCTAAAATCTGGCAATCTCACGCTCGTCGTAACCACCGAAACGGTCATCCTCGTCGACCGTGGCCTCTTCTTCAAAGTCGGCCTCGACCCCAAAGACTTCCATTCGACAATCGTGAAGTCGCCGCACTGCGAGCCAGCGTTCTTCGATGATTGGGTAGAAGCCAACTTCAACGTCGACGCCCCTGGCGCCACATCAGCAAACCTACAAACCCTCGGACACACCGTTTGCGATCGACCCATCTACCCGCTAGAGCTAGACACCGAGTTCACTCCTAAAACCGAAGTGTTCAGCCGGAACTAATCTGACCCTTCAAACACCCAAAGCCAAAAGAAATAATCAGCAGTAATCAAAATCAGAGCATGTCCAGACCTGTCGATCCAAAAAGTCTAAGAAAATCCACACACAACGTTCTACGTGAACGATTGCGTGACGGCAAACCGACTATCGGTACACACCTAATGTCCGTGTGGCCAGCCATGGTCGAAATAATCGGCTACACCGGCGTTATGGACTACATCGAGTTTTCGGGCGAAGACGCACCATACGACCTAGCCTCGCTCGAAAACTTCGGTAGAGCTGTCGACCTATTCGACCATATGACTTCGATGATGAAAATCGAGCAAGTTCCAAAAGAATGGCTAGCAAGTAAAGCCAACGGATCCGGTATACAGAATCTGCTGTTCGCCGATACACGCACCATCAATGATGCTCAAGAAGCAGTCGCCGCAGTGCGCCACGAAACTCCCGGCCAAAATGGAGTGGCGGGTGCGGGTTGGAAGCGCGATGTTGGCTACGGAATCGGCGCCACGCTCGAAGAAGGAGTTAAGCAACGCCAAGAAGGCGTTGTCGCTCTCATGATCGAGAAAGCCGACGCAATCGAAAACCTAGAAGGAATTCTGGCCATTGATGGTGTCGACATGATCCAGTTTGGGCCATCGGACTACTCAGTAACCAAAGGGCTATACGCCGATCCTGAACATGCTGAAATTCAGAAAGTTCAGAAACACGTCAACGAAACTGCTATCAAAATGGGCGTGCGACCCAGAGTGGAAATTTTCCACTTCGAAGAAGCTAAACCTTACATGGATGCTGGTGTAATCGATTTTTGTATCGGATGGGACACACGCATCGTTTACGACTATTGCAAAGAGCAGGGCGAAGAATTAGCAAAACTGCTCGGAATGTAGACCGGGCTCGATAACAAGCCACACAGCGCCATACGCTCAAAGCCCAACTACGGCACCAACACCAACTGCACGTGCTCTTCCGGCTTCATCAGTCGCTCCATCGATACCTGCATCTCGTCCCAGCGGATAAAACTCTCGTCAGTCACCATCGACTTCTCCGATAACTGACCCCGCTCCATCAAATTCAGTACAGTCCGCCAGTCGATCGGTAACGACCCGTACGCGGCCTTCATCTCAACTTCGCGCCCGATCCAATCGACAGTTCGAAGATCAACATCTTCCCAAGCCATCGAAACAACCAATAGCTGACCCTCCCGACGAATCATCTCCATACCCTGCTGGAACGTAGCCCGAGCCCCCGCCGCATCGAACGCCACCGGCACGCCCGGACCTCCCGACAGCTCCAATATCCGCTCAACAACGTCTTCTTCCATCGGATTCAAAACCAGATCCGCGCCAAGCACACGTGCCGACTCCGCCCTAGCCGATGCTGGCTCGGAAACATAAACAGCAGCAGCCCCCGCCGCTTTCAGCACCTGCATGACCAACAACCCAATCGGACCCGCTCCCAAAACGACTGCCTGATCGCCAATTTTGAATGCCGAAGTACGAACCGCGTGCACTGCAATCGACGCTGGTTCTGCAAGCACCGCAAGCTCGTCGCTAACGTCGTCTGGAATGAGCAGTGGTCGCCACTCATCCATCGCAACATACTCGGCGAATCCACCGATTCGAGTCGCCTCAAGACCAACCGTCCGAGCGCTGTAACGCTCTCCTGAAAACAACGCAGAAACCATTCCCGCAGGCGGTTCACCACCGCCGCTAATCACTCGATCACCCTCTTTCAGCAACGTGACATCGCTACCCGTCTGTACGACTTCACCGATGTACTCATGCCCCAATACCGACCCGTCGTTAGCCATTCCGTACTGAAAACGATGAACGTCCGATCCGCACAACGCCGAATATTTGATCTTGACCAGCACCTGATTTGGACCCGGCTCCGGAGTCGGAATATCCTCAACGACTATCTTCTGAGTCCCACGTATTACTGCAGCTTTCATCATCGATTCCTTACTTACAAACGTCTGTTTCGAATTTCACTGTCAAGCTAAACAACCCGATACTGGACCCGCTACCGGCTTCGTCAAAGCAGCATATTCAAGCACCACCGTAATGAAAATCTCACGCAACTGTGCCACAATCCCGGCTGGCGGATTATCCCGCGGCAACGCTACACGGTCAAAGCAATTACTCGCCACCCTGTAGCAAACACAATTATCGACAACTCTTCAGACACGGCAAACCGGTCACGAGGTGTGAAATTACTCGACTCGGAAATAAGGTCGCAATCGTCACAGGCGCAGGAACCCGCTCCGTCAACATAAGTGGCGTAGGTGTAGCAACAGCAAAACTCTTCGCTTCGCACGGAGCGAAAGTATTGATCGTTGATATGAACGAAGAAGCCGCCAACACCACGAAGCAGATGATTGAGGAAGATGGCGGCGAAGCATCAACATTCATAGCCGATGTCGTCCAAGAGTCAGCATGCAAAGCCCTTGTCGAAGCCGCTGTAGAACGCTATGGCAGACTCGACATTCTCATGAACAGTGTCGGTATCGGCGGTCCTGGAGCAGCACCCGACGTAACTCAATATTCGTGGAATAGAGTAATCGATGTCGATCTCAAAAGCATGGTCTTCATCTCGAAATACGCCATTCCTGAAATGATCAAAACCGGGGGCGGCTCAATCATCAACGTCTCCTCAGTAGACGGCATCCGCGCTGCAATGACCAAGAACGTTCCGTACGCAGCAGCCAAAGGTGGAATGATCGCAGCGACCCGAGCTATGGCAGTTCATCACGGTCGCGAAAACGTCCGGGTCAATTGCATCGCTCCCGGCATGATCTACACTTCTATGGTCGAATACGTCGACGATAAAAAACGAAAGATTCGACGCGACATCGCTCCTCTTGGCACCGAAGGTAAAGCGGAAGATATTGCGATGGCTGCAACGTTCCTAGCTAGCGACGAATCACGCTGGATCACCGGCGTGCTATTGCCCGTCGATGCCGGACTCATGGCTGCCGGTCCGCAAAGCCTTATCAACAACATCCTGGACGACTACGAGTACGATTAGCCGAAACCGCCACTAGAAAATCAAAAAGAATATGCAGGTCACCGAATACAACCTCTTACACACCGGTCTCCGACGCAACCCTGTGAAGCTTCGAACCAGCGATCTAGCGACCAAATACCTGCATTCTCAATGTTAAACAAACGTTCATCCGTACTCACACCAAAAAGGTAAAAATATGCCATACACATTCCAGCCCGGCGAAATGTACCGAATGCCAACCCATTTTGGGCCAGCGACCGGACCCCGCAGAGGTCACAACGGTCGTATATTCGATGGCATCAACAGCCCTAAGTCAGTTTCACTTCGAGCCTCGTTTTTATCTAACGCCAAGCAGCTCGAAAACCTATTACCACCCGGCTTCGAACTATACGGCGATCCGGTAGTAACCGTAAGCGAAACCAACATGACTGAAATCGAATGGCTTGCAGGTCGTGGCTACTCGGTTTTGGGCGTAACAATCCCAGCACGATTCAAGGGCGAAAAAGACACTGCTGTGGGCCCGTTCCTAACCGTCCTTTGGGAGAACCTTGCCGACCCCATCATCACTGGTCGCGAAGAACTCGGATTTTCGAAAATCTATTGCGAACTCCCCGACATTCGAGTCGTTGGCGACTCCGCAGGAACGCAAGCATCGTGGCTCGGATTCACTTTCCTCGATATGGAAGTAAGTAACCTCAAAGCCAAATCAAATGCCGAACCCGCAAGCCCGGAAAAAATAGACGGCCAACTGCACTACAAATACATGCCACGAACCGGCGAATGGGGAACCGCCGATACCCAGTACGCCGTCATCACACCCGCCGAAGGCTCCCATGCGGTAGTTCACGAAGACCTCGTAGGCGACGGGAAACTCAGTTGGAACCCGGCGCGCTGGGAAGACCTTCCAACGTTCTACCAAGTAGTTAACGCCTTCGCCGATCTAGAAGTAAAGGAATTCCTAGGAGGCGGCCTGACCCGCTCAACAGGCGGCAAAGACTTCTCCGACCAACACATCCTGCACTAGCCTCCCCTACCCCATGTACGATCCGCCAGCCACGTTGATCGCCAACCCGGTCAAATAATCAGCCTGCGAAGACGCTAAAAATGCAGCAACGTCAGCCACATCTTTTGCCTGCGCAATTCGACCCATAGGGTTATTGGCGTTCGTCTGCGCAACCATCTCGTCTCGCCACTCTTCAGTCGAAGTATCTGCGTCTGGCTTCAATGCCGACGCCATGCCGAACACCCGCTCAGTGTCGACCAAACTAGGGCAAATAGCGTTCACCGTTACCTTATGCTCAGCCATCTCTCTCGCAAGTGACTGCGTAAACCCGATCACACCAAATTTCGAAGCACAATATGCAGCAAACTTGGCGTTCCCAATCTTGCCTGAAACCGAGGACATATTAATAATCTTTCCGCCCCCGCCCCGATGGATCATGTGGCGAGAAATCGCCTGCGACATCAAGAACGTCCCCTTCAGG
This sequence comes from Chloroflexota bacterium, assembly GCA_018673955.1. GTDB lineage: Bacteria > Chloroflexota > Dehalococcoidia > Lucifugimonadales > Lucifugimonadaceae > Lucifugimonas. The sequence goes on from JABHBJ010000057.1 coordinate 19,631, forward strand.
TTCACGCCCAACACCTGATCCCAAACCTCTTCAGGAAGATCTACGACGTTCACCCGATCGGGACCCGCCGGTGCTCCAGCGTTATTCACCAGAATGTCAACCCGACCAAACTCCGAAATAGATCCCTCAACAATCGAAGCCACATCGACCGAATCGGAAACGCTACCAGTAAGACCAATAGCCTTACCACCACCGGCGTTGATCTCATCCACAACCGCCGACAATCCACCCCAATCAGGCATACCGTTATCGTTCAGATCGCAAACGGTAATCGCCGCACCCTCAGCCGCCAATCGAGTCGCAATTCCACGACCAATCCCGGCCTTGCCCCCAGCACCAGTAACAATTACAACCTTGCCATCCAACTCGTACATATCTATTCCTTACTCAGATAGTTTCGCAGTCCAAAACCTAACGTAGCTCCAACTCATCCCAAACCCGATCCTGCCCTTCACGCATTCGTCCCGGCATCTCCCGCACCCGTGCTGCAAACTCCGGATTATCGTATAGATTCGCCAGCTCCAGCGGGTCGCTATTCAAGTCGTAAAGTTCGCCCGTATCCGTAGGCGATAAATTCAATTTCGGTTGATGATCTCCAGAAACCATGCTTCTAGACGGCAGCTCGAATAGCGATCAACTGCAGCATCGCTCGATACAATCGTCGCCGATCCACTGTGCGACTACATCAACACATCGCCGACAAGTTGGCCATCATCCTCATCGCTCAACTCAAAGGTAGAACGGCGAGATTATAGGCACACAAACGACATTGCAGTAGTAGCTGTTTCCTTCGATACGGAAGGACTAAGGTACGAGAATTGCGACGTGCGACCAAGTCGTCCGAAGACGCCCTGGCTTACCTGAACTTACCGCGACCAGGAATCGGGATAGCCTGCTCAAGCTTGCCGTCACGAATACCAAAGTAGTACTCATGCAAGTTGATCGTCGTATCGCCATGAGTCGGACGTGATCGCCCCTTATCGCCAACCTTCAAAG
>JABHBJ010000101.1 GCA_018673955.1 Chloroflexota bacterium
AAAGGCATTGCTCGCGTCAGATAACCCGGGTTGAAGTCCTCTGGATCTTGCCAGGGCAGAAGTTCCATATCTTCATCCTCAAGCCGCAGCTTCACTTCAACTCGCTTAGCATTTTGGCTATCCATATGGGTCAATAAGCGGCATACAAAATCTGAAAGCAAATCAGCGCGCACAGTCCAGCTTCCTCGGAAGTAACCAAATACCCAGAGCAAGTTTGGAACGCCCGTAAACATCATTCCTCTGTAGGTCACGGTGTCTGACAGCACAAGGGGTTTTTCATCAATTGAAAATTCGATATCACCTAAGACATTCATATTGAAACCCGTAGCAGCAACAACAATATCTGCTTCGAGAACAGCTCCAGATTTCAGCTGCACTCCACTCTCGGTAAATGTCTCAATCTCATCTGTCACCACTGAAACGTGCCCCGCCTGAATACTCTTGAAGAAATCTCCATCAGGGACAAGTGCAACTCGCTGACGCCACACTCGATAGGTTGGCGTGAAGTGCGTATCAATATCGTAATCAGGCCCTAAGATGTCTCTGATGGCAGTTAGAAGCTCTTCCTTCACCACCTCTGGTTCATCGTCCTGCCGTGGCTTGAAAACCTGCAGTAGAACTAAGGTGCAATTGGATTGTTTGTCGCTTTGGAAGTGCTCGAACTGACTGTCATTGATAGCAACGAAGCCGTATTATTCACTCTAAATATTCCCAGAGAAACGATGGCCTTCGCTCCAACACATAGTCGATCACTGAATTGAACTCAACGATTCGGCTAATTTGTAAGTTCAGCGACTAAACGCTGGACGATAACTTTCTCTTCTCCATCACGTACGTTTGCCATATTTGCTGCTAAACCGCCGTGGTTTCTAGCGATGTAGATCCTTGGCTCACTCTCGTGGAGAGCTTCCCATATCCGATCGATTTCTTTTTCGCTTTGGTCGAAATTAATTACACAATTCGGAACATGGAATTTTTCGTAATCTTGTTCAACGGTCGCAGTTATTCCGCGAAGTCCTTGTAGCCGTTCACAGATGTATTCGGCTTTACTTCTCATCGCAATTTGTCGACTCTCGTCATCAGATTCGACGAACAACTGCAGGGCCGTTGCCATACCGATCATTTCTTCTCGTCCGACTTTTTGAGGACGCCCGACAGCCATTCCAGGGCCGCTGTTTAACAAGGCTGCTTCAATCAAATCGGCTCTTCCTGCTAAAAGACCAGCAGATTGGGGACCACCGATGTATTTACCGCCGGAAAAGGTAACTAGATCGGCACCTTCTCGGATGTACTTTGTCAGGTTGGTTTTCGGCGGAAGCATTGCTGCACCATCGACAATTACCGGTACACCTGAACTCCTAGCGATTTCAACTACCTCGGGAAGGGTGAGTCCCGGCACAGGCGGCCCATATGCAAAAGTGAACAAAATAGCGGCCGTTCGATCGTTTACTGCTGAAGAGAACTCGTTTTTTGTCGTGCCTGTCTCGTCACCAGTAAATACAAGTTTTGCACCTGCATATTCATGACATTTCAGATAGCCAGCGGGATTAGTTGCCTGAGTGAGAATTTCATTTTTCATTCCAGATGAATCTGGAAGTTGCGTTATTTTTGCTCTGTCTGTCCCGGTCATCACAGCAGCCGTAGCGAGAACCAATCCACCAGCAGCCCCGGAACAAATAAGCCCCGCTTCTGCCCCGGTGATCTCAGCAACAAAATTTCCGGTAGCGCGTTTCAGCTCGACCAAGTCGACATACGATTCTGAAGCAAGGCTCATCGCTTCTAGCACTTCCGGTCGCATCGATGACCCTCCGTGCGTTGTGTGAGTACCACCTGCATTGATAAGCGGCGTGACACCAAATCTCGCGTAAACGGGGTTGTTCAGTGGTTCTTTCGACATCGGTCAATCCTTTGTATTGGCAACAGATCGTTTAGCAATTCGCTAGATGAATCGCCTTAGGTCCTCATCCGTGTGGTAGAAATACCCAGCATTGCAAGAATGCATACTTTGCGGGGGCATGTTGCCACAAATTATCTGGATAAAGCAGCTTTCGGAGAAGACTATGAGCGGAATATATGAGCAATTCGGAGTTACACCAGGCATAAACGCCCGCGGTAACCAAACACTTCTCGGAGGTTCAACTCCTCCGCCTGAGATTCAGGATGCGATGGACGAGGCGATGAATTCCGGATACGTCGTGTTTGAAGACCTACTTCGTAAAACTGGCGAATTCATTGCGGACACGCTCGGCACCGAACAAGCCTTTGTGACGTCTGGAGCAGCCGCAGCGATTTCATTAGGCACAGCAGCGGCTCTTGCCGGTAACGATCGAGAGAAGATTGGCAGCATCCCTGACACGTCAGGATTCGATCGAAACGAGCTCGTGTTCCAAAAGGGACATGACTACACGTACAAGCGCTGTTTCACGATGGCTGGGGCCAAACTAAACGAGATCGGACGTGACGACGGCTGTACTGTCGAGGAAATGGAAGCTGGCATTGGTTCAAAAACAGTCGGAATTGCCTACTACGAAAGCGGGCAATGGGGCGACGAATGGGTATCGCTCGACGAAGCACGCGCACTAGCGGACAAACATGACATTCGGCTGATCGTCGACGCTGCCGGACAGATCTACCCGCTAGACCAGTTCATGAAAGTTGCTCAGACCGGAGATGTGGTTGCATTCGGAGCCAAATACATTGGATCACCTCACTCGACTGGAATTTGTACTGGGCGTGCGGAATTTGTTGAATCGGCGTTTCAGCAGAACTTCATCGGATACGAACTGGCAGGTCAAAAAGGGATAGCACGCCCTTACGGTCGCCCGTACAAGACTGATCGTGGTGAAGTTATCGGTGTTGCCGCTGCCCTTCGACGCTGGTTCACTATGAACCACGAAGAACGGTTAGGCGTTGAGGATTCGAAACGAACTGCATTCCAACGTGGTCTAAAAGATGTAGCAGGCGTCGATGTAACTATTCCCACGACTCCTCAGCTCGGACCAAATGTAAACGTTGTTATTCATATAGACGAGAACACAACGGGTGTCTCTGGTCTCGACATCATTCGCCAGCTTGAAGAGGGCTCTCCGCCCATTTGGACTCGAACCTTCGATGAAGGTAAGACGATTCCGATAGGTGTTCAGATGCTCTCAGATGAAGAAGTCGAATCAGTCATTCAGAGAATCAAAGGGATTCTCTCCTAAATTCAACAATTTGGGTTGGCCCATCGAGCATAGGTGCCAATCGACCAACCTTTTGTGGATTCTCAGAATCCTCGGACAAACGTCGTCGCTGCACTGATATTGGCGATCGAGAAGAAGATTGATGCAAAGAATCTTAGAATCTGGGCGCAAGTTCTGTGGGCGCGTGGAAATAACCTGCGGTTGAATAGTAGGGGCCACCATTCTCAGGCGGATTGCTTTCGACAATAGCGCTGACCTCAAGCCGCTCAGCCGTGGTCAATTGCCAGTTAGCTGCATTGACGTTTTGACGAATTTGCTCGGGCGAACCTGCACCGGCTATAACTGTTGCAACGATCGGTTCGGCAAGAAGCCACGCGAACGCCAGATCAAGCACCGTGTGCCCACGCTCATGAGCCCAATCGCCGAGCTTTTGTACGAGATTCAAGTTGTGCGATGTAATCCATCGGTCGGCAGTGTGCTGCTCAACAGACATTCGAGTACCAGCGGGTGCCGAACCGCTGCGGTTCATCTTTCCAGTAAGTAGTCCAGCAGCTAGTGGGAGGTACGGAATCACTCCGATACCCAGTTTTCTGCAGGCTGGAATCATTTCTTCCTCAGCACTGCGTGTCATCAGTGAATACGCAAATTGAGAAGCTGCAAGCGGTGCAAAACTGTTGTCTTCGGCTGTCCATTGAGCATCGACCAATCGCCATGCTTCGAAATTACAACCAGCGATGTACCGAATTTTTCCGTCGCGTACAAGATCATCGAGCGTTCTTAGCGTTTCGTCTATTGGCATTCGAGAATCTGGTCTATGAATCATGTAGACATCGATATAATCGGACTGAAGCCGTTGAAGGCTCTCCTCAACGGAACGTAATACGTAATTTCGTGCCCCACCGAAATTGTTGGGACCCTGACGCCGCATTGATCCAAACTTAGTTCCGATCAACATCTCCGCTCGCCTGCCCCGAAGAGCACTACCGATATATTCCTCAGACTTGCCCTGTGCATAGACATTTGAGGTATCGATGAAGTTAATACCGTGATCTATCGCCGCATGAATTGTGTCGGTCGATTCTTTGATATCACGTCGCCCGGTCTCTCCGAAGCTATTTGCTCCGAGTCCGATTTCAGAGACTTCTAAGCCAGATTTCCCTAGGTGCCTAAACTTCAATTCGATCCTGCAATTACTATTTCTATCACTAGATCATGACGACTCATGATTGTGTTTATGGCAAGTCTAGGTCTGTAGTTGGCGTATCGCTCCAGTCGTCTTTCGACAGCCCATCGTAGTCGAAACGCACGGTTCCATCTTTGATGGTCAATTGGTTAATCAATCGCCCTTGCGCCTTCATGATGCGGTAGCCAGTCGGGCCTGAATCCGAAAGTCCTGCTGGGCGATCTTGGAATTCCAATACCGAGATATCAGCGGGAGCACCGGGGGTTAGCGTCCCCAACTCTGTGTGATTAATCATCTTCGCCGGCTCCCACGTAGACCGAGCCACAACCTCGCCAATGGGCATGCCCATGGCGAGGAATTTACTCATAACTTCGGTCATCTGAGCTCGAGACGTATGCAGGCTTGAGCGGTGCATATCAGTGGAAATGGTGTCAGGCGGGAAATTCTGTTCGAGGGCTGGAACTGCCATCGAAAACGAGAAGCTATTGTTACCGTGTCCTACATCAAATTTCACACCACGTTTTCGAGCATCGATGTAGTGCCGCTTCACTTTGCCATCATTGCCAATCATCGGCTTTCCATACCCATAGCAGTGAGTCACACCATCGCCGGGCCCCAAGCGCTTGAGCAGTTCGTCGAATGTCCGTGTGGGTTTTGAGTTCTGATCGACTAGTACAAATGAATTCGAGAGGCGTGCCGCTTCGATTCCTCGGTCGATAGATTCCCATCCACGACCTTGATAGTGCGCAACTTTCACTCCAACCAGTACGTCTGAGCGTTGTCGAATTTTAGCCGCAGTAAGTTCAGCATCCATATCCTCGGTATTTTGCTCTACATCACCTTCCATTCCCTGCCCAACGATATTAAGAAGAGCAAATACCCTAACCGCTGATTTTCGCACGACGTTTGTATTGAAATCGTCGAAAGTACGCCATCCGGCCCCCCCGCAATCCACCATGGTAGTCACTCCATATGGAAAGCACATTTCTTCAGGAAACATCGATCCTGCCCACCCAGTACAGTGAGCGTGTATGTCGATGAGTCCGGGCGTCACGTACATGCCAGTTGCATCAACAACTCGGCGTCCTTGTGACTCTGGAATGTCTGGTTCCACAGCGCCAATCGACCGACCTGAGACTCCAACGTCCATCAAGCCATCCACACCGTTGGCGGCGTCAATTACTCGCCCTCCTTTGATTAGGAGATCATAGCTAGGCATTTTTTAGAATCTTTCGCGTATTACTAAGAAGTGTGTTGGGAAGTTCTTATGGTTTGTCGAAGCTCAAATTGACGAAATGACCTGCGATCGTCGTAATAACTTAGTTCAAGTTGAACGAGTAGGTATTTCTGATTATGGGACTCGAATCATCCGCTCGTTCAGATTGATTGATCAGTGACAAGCGTTTTAATCGACGCTTCACTACGATTCCTCACGCCGAGTTTTTTGTAGATAAAGACAAGGCGGTTTTTCACAGAACCCGATGTGATTCCGCAGCGTGTTGCGATTTCATCATTGGTTGCGCCTTCTGACAAATAACTGAGTATTTCCGATTCACGAGTTGTGAGACCGAAAGAACTGGAGGTGTATTCAGCCCCACGATGATTTTGAGAATCAGAAGAATATTGAGATTGAATCGTGATTGCAGACTTAGGCTCAGAGAGTATCGATGAACCTAGTATTGATGCACAGACTCGAACGACGGCCCGTAATTCGTGCATTGCAGATATTAAGTTCGCACTTGAATCAAACGAGGCGACTAGATCAACGATGTGGGTACCATCTAATCGTGAATTCACTCGCAATTGCTCAGTACCAGAAACCATCGAAACGGAATCGGCGTTGAAATCCTCAGGGTAGGCATAGCTAAAAAACGAAACTCCAGTGACGCGATGAGTTATCTTAAATGAATATGCCGAAGCGCCGATCGATCGAATCATTACTTCTTTGAAGAACTCATGCTTTTGATGACTGTTCGGCACATCGCACAGCCCATCAACGGCATACTGCAAGACAGTAGAAATATGCTGTTTGCGGTCCCACTGACGTGAAGTCTGGTGCAGTTGCAGGAAGGCACTGGCCACAGGCCCAGCTGATTCGATATCTTCCACTCGTTCGAGCATACTCGGGTTGCAATCTGATATTGCAAATACGATGGCACCGACTCGTTTGCTACCTGCTGTAAGTGGTATTACGCACAATTCTTTGAACTCTGATGACGATCCGATTATGCTCACCAGAGCAGTTCCGATATGAGATGAGGGTACAGATTTGTGCTCGCATGCCAAATGGACTGTATTACTAGAGAGACCGTTTTCATTGAGCAGCCTTGTACAGTCTTGCAAAATTGAGCCTGCGGCCCCGTCTATTCCGTCCACATGGGCTATTGGAACATACCTATCCGAGTACCTGTCGTAGCCGAATAAGGCGCCGTACACAAGCGACGTTCGTGCAGCGAAAGTCGAATAGAACATATTGAAGAAAGTAGCGGGGTCTTGATCGTCATTGAGGTGGAGCAGCAAGTGCTCTAACTTCGTCTGATGTTCAGTAGCTCTGAGAATTTGTTTTTGAAGTGTCTGCTGACTGAGATATGGACCCAATACCCGACTTACTTTCTCGACCATAAGAAAATCATCAGAGTCGAACGCATCGGGGATGTGCGAGAAAAAAACGATACCGCCCACAACCTCGCCGGCGTTCACGATACGCATTCCTACACCTGAGGCCCAATTATCACCTGGAGCGCCCGGGATTAAATCATCGCCGTCTTGCTTCGCATACATCGAAGGAATGGTGCTTGAAGTAACAGGAGTGTCGACATTTACAGTCTGCCCAATCAGACTTTGACCTAGTCGGTGCACAGGACTTGAATCCCAATCTGGAATAGATAACCCTGAAATATGAACTGGAGAAAACAATCCACGAATAACGTCAGTAGATGCAATCACCATGCGATCACAAGGAATGACTCTTTTGATTACATTCGCTATTTCGTCCCAAACATGAGCATTTACTGAGTTGTCGATCAGTAAATGCTCGATCTCGTTGTAAAAATCGGTATCAGTCATTAGTTTTCGGATCCGCTTCATGCATGCCAGACAATCAACCCCGGATGCGTATCTAAGAAATCATTTGCACATATTAGCCTGTGCACAGTACGACAACGTTGTGATATCACGTCCGAATCGTATTTTCAACTGCCATGACAGTAAAACAAACCATCGGTACATCTATTCACTTTAATTTGAGCGTAATGTTTGACGAAATACGTATTTTTAGACAGGCAACATGACGAAAGTAACTAAAATAGTGACTTTCGTTACCTTGTGACTTTAACTTCACAGCGTAAAACTCTCGTTGACTATGATCGTCTGAGTTGGGCAGTCCGGTGCTGTGACTCTAACGGGTAACAAAAACTGGTTCTGTTTCCGTGATTCAGGCGATATCTAAGCACTGTTTATGAATACATGAACAGTGAGGAGGAAATTGTTAATGCGGTACATGAAGTTATGGCCCAAGCTAACTTTGCTAATGTTGGCTATTGCAGCAATGGCGGTAGTTGCTTGTAGTGATGGAGAGGCAGTTGAACCTGAAATCGTCATCCAGACTGTAATCGTCACCGAAAAAGGTGACACGGTTGTTGAAACTGTAGTTGTCACCGAAAAAGGTGACACGGTCACAGTTAAGGGAGACACAGTTGTCGTAACAGCGACACCTGTCCTTCCTGCAACTGCAACGCCGGTTCCAGCTGATAAACCTGCCCCCCCGTCGAAGAGTGCTTCGGGGCAGTTAGTTTGGTCTACGATTGCCGACTCTGGCATCGGAAGTGGATTTAACGCCGGCAACCTATGTTGCGGCGCTAAAATGATGAGCGTTGTTGAGACTCTATTCAAGCCAACTCACGCTGGCGGACCGGCTACGCCGCTCCTCGCCAAGACTTGGGAACTTGACTCAACGAACTCACCACCTAAGTACGTAGATGTAACCATCGAATCTGGAATCATGTTCCACGGTGGATACGGTGAATTGACTGCCGACGACTTGGTTTGGAATATCAACGATACCAACCCGAACTTGTCGGAAACTTTGGGTACAGGAAACATCAGTATTACTGACGGTTCTGGTACTTGGGCTGGATTCCTCGGTGCTAACGCAACCGAGAAAACTGGTGATTATTCGGTACGAATAAACTGGGAGTCATTTGACCCTCGCTGGGACACATGGTTCTTTGGCCAAGACGGTCTAGGAGCTGGAATCGTTAGCAAGAATGCTTACGATACCGAAGGCGAAGAATGGAATCAGGATCAGCTAATTGGAACTGGTCCATTCGAAATGACCTCGTGGCAACGAGGCGATCGAGCAGTGTTTACAGCCGTGGACAACCACTGGCGACAGACTCCTGAAGTAACGTCGATTACCAGAATTGCCGTTCCAGACGAGACCGTTCGTCTTGCTCAGCTAGCTACTGGTGACGCGGACATCGCAGATGTCAGCATCTCGAACGTTTCGGAAGCTCAGCGAATCGGAATGACCGCAAAGGGTTCCGGCGCTGCTCGCATGGTGACAATGATGTTCGCCGGCAACTTGTGGGAAACCAACCACCCGACAACGGGTGAAGAGTTGGACATCGTTACCTACACACACGACCTTCCCTGGTTAGGTAATCCACACAAGCCTGCTGACAGCAACAACCCTGCTGGCATGGATGACATGGAACAGGCTCGACTTGTTCGACAGGCTCTTGCTATGTCGATCGACCGTGACCTCATCAACGAAGCTGCCTTGAGCGGTCTTGGTTGGCCCGTGTACATTCCTTACTTCGACATCAACAACCCTAACTGGGATGACAAGTGGAAGATTGAATACGACCCCGATGGAGCAGAAGCGCTTCTCGACCAGGCCGGATTCCCACGTGATTCTTCAGGTAAGCGGTTCAGCATGCCGATGTTCGCATGGCCAATTGGTCACTTCTATGGAGAGATCGGCGACAACGTTTCGATCTTCTGGGAAGAAATCGGTGTAAGCACGGACGTATTGCACTACGAATACGCTGTATTCCGTCCAACTTTGGTTGGTAGGTCTGCAACTCAGGCATGGACCGACACAGGACCACTTGAGAACTACGCAAGCACGCCTTGGGACTGGCCTCGTGGAATCCAGATGAGCGCACTTGCCCGTGGTGGTAAGAGCCACGGTCTGGAAAACCCAGAGTCGACTGCGAATTACCAGGCGGTCTCAGGAGAGGCAACTCTGGAAGGCAGGATAGACCTGAACAACGGTTACGCTGACTGGATGAGCGAATGGCTCCCAGGATTCGGAATTGTTGCGTCACCAAGTCTGCTTGTGTTCAACCCCAACAGCATTTCCTCATGGGATATGGAGTTGGGCTTACGACAGACAAGCAACTCACCAGAGTTGATCAAGCTGAAGTAGTAAATTCCCTCCTCAAAAGAGACCGACCCCGCAGTCCTAGGATTGTGGGGTCGGTCTCTTTGGAATTGACCTAGGTACTATATGCAAAAGTTTTTTATTCGACGTCTGATATTCGCTATTCTTACGCTTTGGAGTATCACGTTCGTCGTGTTCGGTCTCTCGAGAATGGGTCCAGACCCACTCCTTATATATGTACGAGATGACTCATATGGAATCAGTGAAGAAACGCTCGATAAACTAAGAACGAAATGGGGTCTCGACCGACCGTTCCATATCCAGTATCTACGCTGGATGGCAGCAATCACTCGAGGTGATTTTGGTGAGAGTATTGCTGCTCAGCGGCCAGTCACCAAAATTATTGCAGAACGACTACCCGCCACCCTTCAACTGGCCATGATCGCTTGGATACTGGCGTCGATTCCCGGAGTAGGTTTAGGGGTGTTATCGGCTGTTAAGCGAGGTTCGATGTGGGATTATTTCACCCGAACCCTTGCACTTATCGGGCAAGCGACCCCATCGTTCTGGCTGGCCATCCTGATGATCTTATTAGTGGCAGTTAGGCTCGAATGGCTACCTCCTGCGACCAAGGCGGCTTCTACGGAATCGTTTATGACTCAGGCATCTTATTTTGTGCTGCCTGCCATGGTTCTTGGATTTGATCCTTGGGCGACCTATTTACGGCTAACCCGTTCTTCGATGCTTGAAGTACTTGACTCTGAATTCGTAAAACTAGCTCGGGCAAAGGGTGTTTCAGGGAAAAGTGTGATTTGGAGACACGCGCTTCGTAACGCGTTGATTCAGCCATTGACGGTTTCTGCGTTGGTGCTTGCGTCCTTTATTACAGGAAGTGTTTTTGTTGAGACCGTATTTGCATGGCCTGGAATTGGCCGACTGGCAGTCCAAGCGTCGCTCGACAACGACTTCCCGGTTCTAGCTGGAGTTGTCTTGTTATTTGGTAGTGCCTACGTGTTTATGAATTTTATTGCGGATGTCTTATATGCGGTTATCGATCCAAGGATCCGATATGACTAGTCAACCTTTAGTCGCCCAGTCGACATTTATACGCGTTGTTGCTGTGCCCATGCAGGTGTTTAGATTCACTAAACGCTGGCCCATCATCCCAGCAGTGATTATGTTTTTGATTGTATTTGGCGCGGTATTCGCGCCTGTGATTGCTCCATTCGAACCTCAAAAGGGTGACCTGCGAGCAAGGAACATCCCCCCGGTTTGGCTGGATGGTGGTGATTCGACGCATTGGCTCGGTACCGATAATCTCGGCAGGGACGTGTACAGCCGTATGTTGTACGGGGCTCGAATTTCGTTATTCGTAGCAGCTGTGGCTGTCGCGTTTGGCTTAGTCATGGGCACCCTAACTGGAGTAGTTGCGGGGTATTACGGCGGCATGGTTGACGAAGTGCTGATGCGACTCGTAGATCTTTGGTCGTCTTTACCATTTTTGTTAATCGCGTTAATCGTCGCTATTAGCGTGGGTCCAAGTTTGGGCATGGTGATAGCGCTACTTGCCGTCAGTTCTTGGTCGGCAGGTTCCAGAAATATTCGTGGTGAGGTTCTTTCTCTACGAAACAGAGAATACGTACAGATGGCAAGGGTTATGAATGCCTCTGATATTCGAATTATTCTCCGTCACCTTCTACCTAATGTGATGCACGTGGTCATCGTAATTACGACTCTTCGCACAGGTTCGATGATCATTGCGGAAGCCGGACTGAGTTTCTTGGGAGTTGGGGTGCCTGCGTCCGTGCCCACATGGGGTTTGATGATCGCTCAGGGCCAGAAGTTTTTGACGACTACTTGGTGGATGTCGATCGCTCCTGGAGTAGCGATTTTCTTGATCGTATTGTCATTTAACTTCCTTGGAGACTGGTTACGAGACAGATTCGATCCTCGCTTAAACCAATTGGACTAAATGAGCTTAAACAACGAACAGACAGATCGGTAATAGGACATGAGTTTTGATCTCGTCATAGAAAACGGATTGGTTATAGATGGTACTGGGGCTGCAGGGAAGTATGCTTCCGTTGGAGTTACCGGAACAAAGATCACTGCTATTGGTGATCTATCTGTTACCGATACAAAAAGAAAAATCGATGCGTCTGGTCACGTAGTTTCACCGGGGTTTATTGACACACATGCTCACTCTGATGGTGCGCTTCTCAACGACGGTCAACATGCCGAAGGCGTACGACAAGGGATAACTACAGAAATCGTCGGTCCCGACGGACTCACGTACGCTCCCCTCCCCCGTGAGCAATACCTTATGTATCGGCAATATCTATCTGGTCTTCTCGGCTTGCCTCCAGAAGATTTGGATATGTCGTCCATAAGTTCGGCTCTTGACAACTACCACCACAAAACTGCCCCTAACGTTGCCATGTTCCTCGGACATGGCCCAATTCGGCTTGGTGCCGTCGGGATGGAAGACGTTCCTCTACGGGGTGAGGTACTCAAACGGGCAACCCGAACGATGGAAGAATCGTTTGAGCAGGGAGCTTGTGGTTTCGCTACTGGCCTTTCCTATTACCCGAATTCTTTTTCAGATTCTGAAGAATTGGTTCAATTGTGCAAAGTCGCAGCACGCTACGATAAAGCCTTTTCCATTCATACCCGAAATCACAATACTGATCGTGCATATTTCGGTGGTGGAGTCGAAGAGGCGCTCGAAATAGGTCGCCGGTCAGGTGTCAAAGTCCACATCGAGCACTACCGTACCAGTGCGAGTAACGCCGGTCAGGTCGATCAGATAATGGAGCCGATCGAGCGCGCAAAATCAGATGGCGTCGATGTTACTTTGGAGCTATATCCATACCCGGTCGGCTCTGGACACCCGCTATCTCACTTTCCAAGTTGGTTCCACGAAGGTGGCACGGAAGTTGCTCTTCGCAGGCTTGCCGATTCTGAAACCAAGGCAATGCTGATTCGTGAGTTGGAATCCCGCGATTCCGAAATATTGCACAACTATAGCTGGACGTGGATTGCCTCAGACGCTAATCGACATTACGAGGGCATGAGCTTTGGTGATGTCGCTGCGGAGCGAGGAACGTCTATTGAGCAGATGATCTGTGAAGTGATGCTCGAAGAGAGATTCTCATGCGGTCTTCGTGGTGTTCCCCCTCAAAGTGCCCGGCTGTGGCGGGCTGTTGAAGAAGACGTAATGAGTCTGCTAGATCGCCCTGACTACATGGTAGGTTCTGATGCTATTCCCGTGGGCGGGTTACAGCACCCTCGGGCATGGGGTACCTTTCCGAGAATATTGGGTCGGCTACGACGACGGCACGGATACCCGGTTGAACAAGTTGTACAGCGATTGACTCAGAATCCGGCACGCAGGTTTGGATTGGCCGAACGCGGTGAAATCCGAGAGGGTTTCAAAGCCGATATATGCATTTTTGACCCCGAAATGATTAACGACTTATCTTCATTTGAAGACCCCATGATGCACCCCATCGGCATCCCTCATGTGCTCGTGAACGGCCAGTCCGTGGTCGAAAATTCCGAGTGCACTGGAATCATGTCCGGTGAAGGTATTCGCGCTGTTTAGCAGCGATTGAAAGAGTTTTATATTGACTATTAGCAACCGTGTGTACGATGAACTTGGGATAAAGCCTGTAATTCACGCTGCAGGAACAATAACTTCGTTCGGAGGCTCCATGCCTCGGCCTGAAGTTGTTGAAGCCATGGCGATGGCGTCAACTTCGTTTGTAGGACTTGTAGAGCTGAACGAGAAAATTGGCGAATACATCGCGCAGATCAGCGGCTCTGAGGGTGGCATGATCGTGAGCGGAGCTGCAGGTGGCGTTGTGCTTTCTATGGCAGCATGCATGACGGGCAAAAACGTGGGATTTGTGCGTCAGCTACCCAACACCAACGGTATGAAAAATGAATTGGCGATTCAGAAAATCCACCGTGGCGGGTACAGCGATATGTACACATTCGCCGGCGCCAAATTCAGAGAGGCTGGCTCAGTAAACGGGTGTCTTGCTGATGAGCTAGACCTAGCAATAAACGAAAACACAGCCGCAGTTGCATATTTGTTTGGTCCGGGAGTGCTGACCAACGGACTTTCATTGCGCGAAGTCTCTGATATTGCTCACGCCCGTGGCGTTCCAGTCATCGTCGATGCGGCAGCGATGTTGCCGCCGAAATCTAATCTGCGAAAGTTTATTTCCGACGGTGCAGATTTGGTGACGATGTCCGGCGGAAAATATATCCGAGGACCTCAAGGCGCTGGCTTATTGTTCGGCAGGAAAGATCTGATCGAAGCAGCGACTTTGAATACAGCGCCGAACCATTCGATCGGTAGACCTCAAAAGGTTACGAAAGACGAAATGATCGGCATGTACACAGCATTGAAGCTGTTCATGGAATCTGACGACGAAGCACAGTTCGAGTCGTACCGAGAAACATTGGGCCCGATCCAGAAAATACTGAGTGATGTAAAAGGGATAGACCTCGCGATCAAATTCTCAGCATCGAAGTATCATGTACCAACTCTGGTCATCGGTTTGAATTCGGATCAGACGGGTCGAGACCCTAAAGATATTTTGAAGCAACTTCTTGATGGTGAACCACGAATATTCATGACGTACGATGCCAATGAAGACGCTATGTCGGTGAATCCGATCAACCTTCAGGCCGGCGAGGGGCCCGTCTTGGCAGCCAGACTAGTCGAAGTACTCGGCTAACATTTCTTCACCGAAGTACTAGCCGGGCAGATATTTAGGTTGTTTTGCCCGATTAGTACTCCGGTGTTATTTTTTGGGTCTGGCGAGACCGAAAAGCAGTACACACCTGCCCCACTTACACTAGCGCTGGGTTTGTTGGAGGGGTCGAAGACCAATGGTCTCGAGATTTACCGTTCTTGTCCCAGACTACCTTCCCGTCTTTGACAGTCATCTGAACCACGATTCGTTTGTCCGTCGGGAACACTCGATACCCGGTTCCATTATCAGTCAGTCCGAAATCGCCTTCAGCGATTTCTAGCACAGCGATATCAGCCAGTGCAGTTTGACCGAGGTTTCCTAATTCAGGATGCCCGATCGCTACAGCGGGATCCCATGTCGAACGCTTCACCACGTCCGGTAGATCCATTCCGAGCGCAAGAAGCTTTGTCATCGTCTCTGGCATCGTCGCTTGGTTGTACATCAGGCTTGGTTCATGCATATCTGTGGAGACAGTGTCTGGAACGAATCCTTGCTCGATTGCGGCCTTTGCAACCCGGAACGAGAAACTGCCCGAGCCATGACCGACGTCGAACTTCACGCCACGTTCACGTGCTTCGAAAAAGTATGGCTTCACTTTGTCGTTAACATCGGTCATCGGCTTGCTGAGTGCGTAGCAGTGGGTCACCATATCGCCAGGTCGCAAGTGCTCAAGCATCATTTCGCCCATTGGCCGAGTATGAATCGGCGATTGATCGACCATCACAAACACACCGGTGTCGTCAGCTGCTTTAACTCCCCGGTCGAGAGGTTCCCATCCCGGCCCCATATAGTGCGCAACTTTTACCCCGACAATGCGATCGGGGCGTTGAGCGATTTTCGCTGATGTTAGATCGACGCTCATATCTTCTATATCTTGCTCGGGAAGTCCAACCATTCCTTCACCAACAATGTTGAGAAGGGCGAATATATTCATTATCGACGGGTTAATCACTGACTCATTGAAATCATCGAACGTGAGGTGACCAGAACCGCCAGCGTCTACAGCCGTGGTCGTCCCTTGTGGAATGCAGTGAGCATCAGGAAGCACCGAACCGATTATGCCGTAGAAGTGAGCATGGATATCGACCAATCCGGGCGTAACCACATGACCAGATACATCGGCGACAGTTCTCGCAAGAGCCGGAGAAATGTCCTTAGCAACAAGCGCTATGTGCCGTCCTGAAATCGCCACATCCAGAGGATCATCGAGGTTGTTGGCGGGGTCGATAACTCGCCCGCCCTTTAGTAACAAATCGTAAGTACGTGTCGACGATTGTTCAGTAGTCATTAGGTGCTCCCGTGGCCCGCCTGATCATCATGATATTTATTTCAGTTCACCGCCATATTAGTGAAGTATTCAGTGATAAAAGTGCGCAAATGGGGAGTATTTCTTCATTTGTACTTCAAATCACTATTCAAAGAACAAAAAGTATTATCAACCATGTCTAGTTTCATCAGTTATTTAGCTGAAACTAACGATCGGATTTTGCTATTGGACCGAGAGTGGTATTTGGTATTTTCTCTCGCTAAAGTTCACAAGTACCTCCATGTCCGTAAAGATACGAAATTTGCTCATGAAATTAGAAATTAGATTCGTATTAGCATTGAGTTGGAGTTATTAGTGTCGAAACCTCTTTGATATTTGCGGTAAACCGCTATGAAACGACCACTTAATGTTCGTCACCCCACTAATATGTCGTTGTCCGGAGAATTTGTGATTGAATAATTTATGAGAATGCTTTTTTTGAGGGTTTCATGACTACGGCAAACGCGGCAACGCATAAGTACGATTTGCTACTAAAGGGCGGGCGAGTTATCGACCCCGCCAATAACGTCGATGGCCTTTTCGACGTGGCGATTGTGGGGCGACATATCGCCCGCGTAGCCAAGGATATTTCCCCTCAAGAATCACGCCGTACCGCCGATGTTTCAGGACTCGTAGTGACTCCTGGACTAATCGATTTGCATGCCCATTTTTACGGTTATGCAGCAGCAGTACTCCCCGATGCTCACTGTCTGCCTGAAGGAACAACAACTGCGGTCGACGTAGGTGGTTCAGGTCACCTAACGTTTGACGATTTTGATCGAACGATCATCTCTCGCTCAAAAACCAACGTATTTGCCCTACTCAACATTGCTGGCGAAGGAATGGTTGGACTTCCCGAGCAAGACATGGAAGGGATGAGCGTCGATTTAACATCAGCAAAAATCGCTCAACGCCCCGATCGCATTGTTGGGGTAAAAGTTGCGCACTATATGGGGCCGGGATGGGAACCGCTCGATCGTGGGGTTCAAGCCGCCGAAAACACCGGCGTGTTCGTGATGGTCGATCAAGCGCCCATCAAATCTCGACCCAACAACGAAATGTTGCTCGAACACCTGCGTCCCGGCGATATGACCACTCACTGCTACGGATTCGACAAGCCGATGATCGATTCGAACGACAAGGTGAAACCGTACTTTTTCGAAGCCCGTGACCGCGGCGTCAAATTCGATGTTGGTCACGGCGCAGGTAGCTTCTCGTTCAGAATCGCCAAGGCAGCTATCGAACAGGGTTTTCCACCCGACACTGTTTCTACAGACATGCACACAGCGAGCATTCTTATAAACCAGGGAACGATGCCAGAAACGATGACGAAGCTACTGGCACTTGGCATGGAACTGCCAGATATCATCGCCCGATCCACTTGGGTTCCTGCACAAACCCTCGGACACACGGAACTCGGGAATATCGGACAAACAGCCTTTGCCGATATCGCCGTGCTTGAAATGGCTGAGGGTGATTTTGGGCTAACTGACAACGGGTCTGGAAATCGAGCGTTCCACACTAATCAACGAATTGTGTGCCAGATGACTATTAAAGACGGACAAGTCGTGTGGGATAAAAACGCTCGATCCCGTGACGATTGGACGAATACGCCACCCACAAACCCCCTCACTGTCTAGCTATTAGCCAAAGCCACAAACAACAAAAACATGGCGCGTAGATGATCAATACAACAAATCAGACCGACTCAGCGAAACGTCGCTTGGAACTAGTCCGTGCCCC
>JABHBJ010000102.1 GCA_018673955.1 Chloroflexota bacterium
GAGAACATCACATCGAGCACAGCATCGAATCTCGTGAATATTCCCCAGATCAAGTTCTCATCATCATCTATATCAACGTCAGAAGACACAGCGACGACGATCTTCACGCTGCCGAGCAATGGATTGTCGACCAGCTTCTGAATGATCTCTCGCCCACCACCCTCGGTCTGAACCACGAGCATCGTCTTGCCGACAAGCCTGTGCTTGATGATGCCGGAGGCGATAGCACTGATGTTCGCCGGCAACGCAACGGCGGTTCGATCGCCTTCGCCCAGCGAGCCACCAGTCGCATCAAGGATCATCTTTGACCCCTTATGCAGTGCTTCACCTGTGAAATCCAAAGTATCGGCAGCTGTTCGTGCCAACAGGTGAAAATCTTGCTCAGGATCGAAATTACGGCGAATCGCTTGCATCACCTGACTGTAGTTGCGAGGGTTCACATCAGGGCCAACTAAAATGAGGTTCTTGGTAAGCGATAGTTGCCCCTCTCCCAACAATCCCATCGCAGTTTTAATTGGCTCACGCTGATATCGAGGGTCGACCGAAACAACTAACAAATTGTGGAAACCTGCCTCGTAGTACGCCCACATGTCTTTCACTTCTTTGCGCAAGATCCGCATGAGTGGGGTCAGAGCAAGCTGTGCGGCATCGCCGAGGTATCGATCTTCCTGTGGCGGTCGGCCTACAACCGTCGCTGGGTAAATGGCATTTTTGCGATGTGTCATTCGAGTAATTTCGAACACCGGGTGATCACCAGCAGCAGAGTAGTGTCCGAAGTGATCGCCGAATGGACCTTCGAGTCGTCGCACGCGTGGCCGCAGAACGCCTTCGAACACAAATTCAGCGTGCGCAGGAACCTTCATATCTATGGTCTTGGCCTTGGTCAGCGGAGTTCGTTGACCTCGGACGATTCCCGAGAATGCGACCTCATCGAGTCCTTCAGGCAGTGGCATGATCGCGGCGAGAATGAGTGAAGGGTCTCCGCCGACGGCAACAGCCATTTCTAGCGGTTTGCCCATCTTCTCGGCGATTTGATAGTGAAATCCGCCGCCCTTCTGGATTTGCATGTGCATTCCAGTTGTTCGCTCGTCGTACATCTGCATCCGGTACATTCCCATGTTTCCGGCACCGGTTTTAGGATCACGACTCATCACCAGAGGAAGTGTGAAAAATCGACCGCCGTCTTCCGGCCAGCATTTCAAGATTGGAAGTTCATCGAGTTGGGGCTCCCGAACTACTTGCTGTGAAAGTGCGCGGCGAGTGTTCTTAGGGCGAATCTTGAGTAATCGCCAACCAGTCTGACGATTTCGCCAGAATGAACCGAGGTTAGGCGGATTCACATCTTCCATGAACTTGACGATGTCTTCTCCGAGAGCCTCGGCGGGTCGACCAAGCGAGAGTTCGATTCGTCGCAAACTCGCCATTGAGTTGATCACTAATGGGAACTTGGATCCTTTGACATTCTCGAACAATAAGGCAGGAAGGTTTTCTTTCACTGCGCGGGTCGCTATTTCGGTCACTTCGAGTTCTGGATCAACTTCCTCAGTTACTCGCTTGAGTTCGCCCTCTTTTTCGAGAAGATTGAGGAACGATTGAAGATCAGTAAACGCCACTTATTGGATTCCTTCTTCGTTAGTCGAATATGGGGACGGATCTGGGCCCAGCCACGGTTTCATGACCGACGATTGAATGCCGAGCGAAGCTAATATTCGGCCAGCCACCATGTCGATCAGATCGCTGATACTGGTCGGATTATGATAGAAACCGGGTGAAGCAGGCAGAACCACCCCACCAGCCTCGGTGACAGCGGTCATGTTTCGTAAATGAATTAGGCTCACAGGCATTTCACGAGGGACCAAAACGAGCCGGCGACGTTCTTTCAAGCAAACGTCCGCAGCTCTTTCGAGCAGACCATTTGAAATACCGTGTGCAATTCGTCCAAGCGTCCCACCTGAACAAGGCACAACCGCCATACCGTCAACGGGGAACGAGCCAGATGCGATAGGTGAAGCGACATCTTTGTGGTGGTACAGCTCGAATTTGCCAGCGTAATCGCTCGCCTGAGCCCAATCGAGCACTGTGGGAGTATCTGCTTCTGTATTTCCAGTTAGCAGGAGCCCTTCTTCTACCTCGATCACTTTACGGCCGGCGTCGGTGATGACCGCTTTTACTTCATGACCTGTCGCCAGCATCTGTTCGAGAACCCGCCGAGCGTAAGGTGCCCCACTCGCACCAGCGATACCCAATACGTAAACACCCACTAGATCACCTCGCCAATCACTACAAACGTTCCGAATACAACGGCGATGACCCCGTTCATTGTGAAGAACGCCATGTTCAGTTTCGATAAATCAGTCGAAGACACGAGCGATTGCTCGTACGCAAGCAGCACTGCCGCAGCGAGTACTCCGACTGAATAGAGAGCACTTGCTTCAAGTATTACGCCAGCAATTGCCAGAAGGATCACGGCTGATGCGTGAAGTAGACGTGAAATCACGAGAGCAGCCGGTATTCCAAACCTTGAAGGAATCGAATGTAGACCCTGTTCACGATCTACCTTGAAGTCGGCAGTGGCATAAAGAACATCGAACCCAGCAACCCATGCCATTGATCCAATACCGATCAGCACGAAACCCAGTGGCAACGTCCCGGTAAGAGCCAGGGACACGGCTGGAGGAACAATCAGGTACACAGCACCCATTCCGAAGTGAGCCAGCCAAGTAAATCGTTTTAGATACGGGTATCCAATCATCACTGCGAGCGGAATCGGAGCAAGCGCCCAAGTCACCGGATCTAATTGCGATGTAGCAGCGGCAAAAATCAGTCCCGCAATTGCCATGTAGATGATCATAGCTCGTTGACTGATCGTTCCAGCCGGGATTGCCCGTGTTGCAGTTCGAGGGTTTCGAGCGTCAATTTTCGCATCGATCAATCGATTCGCCGCCATGCCAAACGTGCGCATACCAACCATTGCGAAAATCACCCATAAAAGACCCGTCCACTCGGGCATTCCGCTTGCAGATATAAAAGCGGCAAGAATCGCAAATGGAAGTGCAAATACAGAGTGTTCGAACTTGATTGACTCTAAAAACAACAATAAATGATGCCACCCTGGAATTCCAGATTGAGTCGCAGAATCAGTCATCAAAGTGCATCCTTAGGATTGATCAAATTGCTATTCATTTGAACGGATGCCAGTAACAGTTTTCTCAAATCTGGGGCTGATTCTTTCGGATTTGGACCATCTGAGAACAGCCAATGGACGACTGTTTCATTGACTGCACCTAGCCATACACGTGCGGCCAAATGAGTATTAATATCCGAAATTTGACCATCTGATTTTGCATGGTCGAGATTTTGACTAATCACGATTGCAAATCGATCGAAGATTTCCGATCGTTTCGACTCGAAAGCGTTGCCCATGCTGTAGCCCTGAGTAATCAACAATCTTGCTAGACGCTTTTGTGCCGAGAGTGCAAGTAAAACTGCATCGAGAGCAGCTTCAGCCGATTCAAGCGGTGAGTTGGCTCTATCAGCGGCTTTTTCAGCACGTTTGACCAGCTTATTCGCCAAACGATCCATCACAGCAAAGAAAAGGTCTTCTTTACTTGGGAAATGGAAATATAGCCCACCTTTGGACATGGAAGTTTTCTTGCCTATTTCGTCAATGAGCGCTTCGTGATAACCATTGTCAGCAAAGACTGCTTCAGCAGCTTCGAGAATGCGTTCTCGAGTTTGGGTTCGTTGCAGAGTGGAAGAGGCTGGCAATACGTTTGATGTGTTTAAAGGCGTGGAAGACCGACCGACCAGTCGGTTTGTACGTGCTGATTTTACCGTCGAAGTGAAGCAACAGCAATGTCGTTAACCGAAAGAGAACTCTCGTGGGTGGTTGTACGTCCGCTGGGCGAGGACTAATCTTCGTCGTACAAAGATGACTATCGACCTAACAAACATCCCACCCGACTTTCGCGTCCTCGCAACAGGCGTTCACGGTCCAGAAGGACCAGCGATCAACTCCGAAGGGTTGCTTCATCTAGTGAGTGCTGAGGATGCGGCAATATTTAGCGTATCTGCCGACGGTGACCTGACAGAGGTAGCGCAAACCGGCGGAAGACCGAACGGTTTAGTGTTCAATCCGTCAGATGAAATGTTTGTGGCGGATGCAGTTTTGAAAGCCATATTAAAAATCGATAATAACGGCAACAGTGAAGTTTTTGTTGAAGATTATGAGGGGACAGGTTTAGGAGGACCGAACGATCTTTGCTTCCTTCCAAACGGCGATCTTCTGTTCACTGACCCAATCCGTCGTCCCCCACCCGACCCTGCGATCAGCCCCGTTTACCGGGTTACCCCTGAAGGAAAAGTCAGTGCGTTCGCCAACGAACTGGCGTACCCGAACGGCATAGCAGTATCTCCAGACGGCGCCCATGTTTACGTTTCAGAGAGCCGTGCACAACGCCTGATCACTTTCACCATCGATGCAACAGGGCAACCACTTGACCAAACACTCGTCCGTCGATTCAGAGAGCCCGGTAATCCTGATGGTTTAGCAGTCGATGTCGAAGGTAATATTTTGCAGTCACTACCGGGTATTAGGGCAATTGCCTACGTATCGGCAGCCGGGGAACTTATCGATCTCTACCACGTTCCCGATTGGGCTCCAGCAAACTTGGCTTTTGGTGGCGAAGATATGAAAACAGTTTACGTATGTGGCGCTGCGCAAAACTCTGTATACCAATTCAGCCACCCCGTATCCGGTGCGCCGCTGTTTTAGCGGCGGTCATTCCGCTACGGAAGCACTACCTACGTTTGAATTCCCGCTCTAGATCGTTGATGTTGAGTTGAATCACGGTAGGCCGCCCGTGTGGACATGTGTTCGGTCTCTGAACTTGCTCAAGTTGTCGAATCAGATCTTTGCACTCATCTGTCGACAGAATTTGCCCTGCCCGGACCGACGAATGACAAGCGATCGACGCCAGCATTCGATTACTCCAAGTTTCACCAGACCCACCCTCGCGGAGTTCGTCTAAAACACGCAGAAACACCTGTCCAGCTCCGTCGCCACTAGCCCGAGTCGCCAGAGCAGCTGGCACGCTTCTTACGATTAGACTATTCGTACCAAATTCTTCGACACCCCAACCTACCCGGTTCAGGTCTTCTAGATATTCTTGTACTGTGGTCATAGCACCAGGAGCGAGATCGACCGTGGCTGGTTCGAGCAGAGGTTGTGATTCGGAAGAATTTTCATCGAATCGATCTCGAACTCGCTCGAACATCACGCGCTCATGGGCGGCGTGCTGGTCGACAAGGTAAACACCATCGGGTCCTTCAGCGAGGATGTACGTCTCGTGAGCTTGGCCAATTACCCGAAGTACAGGAAGAGTTTCCTTGGGGGTATTAGTTGAATTCGTCTCGGACTCTGCTCCGGTTGGAGTTTCCAGTAGCCGTGACTGCTCACTAATCAGTGAAGGATCTGGCCACTGCGAGAATCCTGCCGAAGCAGATCGTTCGTCAGCGGGCAAACTCTGATTACCAATGTTCGATACCGAACCGGGTGTGCGCAATAATCCTATCGACCCAGATGCACGTCCTGCCCCAAGTTCGTGCACCGGAGCAGACGCGGAAAGCACTCCTCTGATTGCTCTTTGCACGACCGAATAGACAAGATCTTCTCTAAGAAAACGCACCTCGGCTTTTGCCGGGTGAACGTTCGCATCAACGTCCCCGAGAGGGGTTTGTATTCTAGCCACTGCAATCGGGAATCGACGTTCTGGGAGGAAACCGTAGTACGCCTGCTCTATCGCATACGAAAGCCGACGAGACTGAATCAAACGACCGTTCACTGAGATGGTCATATAGGTGCGATTAGATCGACTGAGAGAAGGTGAACTTACTAGCCCGTCAACAGAGAATGCGGCAGGGTCACCAGGTTCCAGTTCGAGCATCTGCTCGGCAATTTTGGCACCGTAGACACCTAAGACGGCATCGATGAGTTTCCCAGAACCGATAGTTCGCAATCGCTCTCTGCCATCTGCACTAAGGCTAAATGCCACGTGCGGATATACGAGTGCGAGCGACGCCAACATCGATTGAATACGGCTCAGTTCACGACCTGCAGATCCGAGAAATTTCAGTCGAGCGGGGACGTTTGTGAAAAGTCCGGATACTTCAATTCTTGTTCCCTGAGGTGCGCCCGCGGGTTCGATGGCGTTCGTTTTACCGAAATCGACCAGATACCGAGCTCCAGCGTCGGCATCTGCATGTTTAGAGATGGCTTCTACCCGTGCTACCGAAGAGATGGAGGGTAGAGCTTCACCGCGAAATCCCAGAGTCCCAATCGAAATCAAATCAGAGGTTTCGTCAATCTTGGAAGTGGCGAACCGTTCGAACGCTGTCGCCAATTCATTGGCGGGGATACCGTGACCATTGTCGACCACGGTTATGCTCTGGGCTCCGCCTCCAACGATATGAACGTCGACACGAGTCGATTGTGCATCGAGCGAGTTCTCGACCAGTTCTTTCACGACTGAGGCAGGACGTTCGATTACTTCACCCGCAGCAATGCGGGAAGCAAGATCGTCACTTAAAACCTGAATTGGCATTTGCGGAACAATACTCGATCGTACTGGTGTGCTCGACACGTTCATTCGCCTATGCGCCGAGTGCTACTTTGAAAAACAAAGTTTACTTGCAGTCCGGAACTCGGCGAGTCGTTTGTTCAGTAGATTGAGATCAATTACAGTTGACGAATTTTGTCGGTAAGAACGGTATAGCCGATAGCAGCCGCTAGTAATCCACCACCAGCGAGCGCAAAAGCGATTCTGACATCGAGAAACGCAGATATGAAACCAAGAGGAAGCGCACCGAGTGGAATTAAGCCGAAGTTCATCATGTAAACCCCCATGACACGACCCCGGTGCTCGTCGTCAGTCTGTTCCATGATGAGAGAAGAGTTGAGAGCGCGACGTCCTGAATCGCCTAGCCCGAGTATCACCATAATCACCAAGGCAACCGCGTACGATGTAGTCACAGCCGCCAGCAGAATCGCAGCGCCCGACAACATGCTCGTTACCAGCAGAACCCAACCACGACGGCTGTTCTTCGACAATCCGGCGATAACGAGTGATCCGATCAGTGCGCCAATACCGATCATGCTTAGCATCAGGCCAAGTGCTTCCACTTCCAACTTAAACACTTCTTCGATTTGAACCGGGAGCAGCGTTCGGAAAGGCATCGCCAATAACGCTGTGCTTAGTGCTACTAAAAGTAGGACCAATACGGTTCGGTTCTTCTTTGTGTAAATCAGGCCTTCTTTGATATCGCCCCACATTCGACGTTTGCGCAACGCCACCGGCGCCATTCCTGGTACCCAACTCGTGAGACCCAGAGCAATAACGGTTAGTCCTGCCATCACGTAGTAGGTAGCGGCGGGTCCAGCCAATCCGTAGATCAATCCACCAATGCCCGGTGCAGCGACCGTCATCAACGACATACCGGAGGCATTGAGCGCCACAGCATTCGTGAGATGATCGTCATCAACAAGTTGCCCGATAATCGCCTGTCGTGCGGGCATGAGAAATGCCCAAATCGTACCTTGGGCAACGGAAGCCGCTGTGAGGTGGTAAACCGTGATCGTTCCAGTCGAGATCGAAATGGCAACAAACAGTGTGATCACGAGCATTCCGAGCTGGCCGAACTGGATGATCTTCTTACGAGAAACGCGATCGGCTACTGCTCCCCCGTACAAGGACAAAAGGAGGATCGGAGGGGCAAAACCAGCACCTACGACCACAACTGCAATCGGCGATTTAGTTAGTTCCCATGTTAGGTATCCGCGGGCCAGCATCTGAATGTTCACCGCTGCCATGAGTAGCAGCATTCCAAACCAGAGATGCCTGAATCCAGATTGACCCAATGAAGAGAATGTCCTTGCCAGTATCCCGCTCTGCCTCCCAGCGGCATTCGGTGCCCTGGTTTTTGTGGCTGGCCTAGGATTAGATTCTGACAAGTTTTGCGGCTATTCTCGTGATTGGTTCAGCGTTAGCGACAATAAAAATTATGTCGCTCATCAAGTGACGATCTATTCATGGCAAATTAGATCAAAGCGCCTTGCGCAGTCGTGGCATAAATATGATCGATAACAGAGTAACGACAAGAAGTGCGACTGCAATAACGCCAACCGGAGACCGGGCTCCAAATTCTTCCATCGCCCAGCCGAGGGGCAACATGCCTAATGGCATCAACCCGAACGTCATCATAAGCACACTCATGACTCGCGCCCTGTATTCATCCCTGGTACTTTCCATCATCAGACTCTGACCTAGCGCCCAACGGGCCTGTTCAGCTAGTCCCATACCAACCATGCCAATAATTCCAGCGGCATATACCGGCACACTGACTATCAAGCCCAATGAAGCGCTGGCGACAATTGCGCCGATAAGAACAATCCAACCTCTACGTTGACCTTTTCGCAGATTGGCAATTGTAATCGTTCCGACTAATCCACCAAGTCCGAGCGCAGTCAGAAGAATTCCAACCTCGGAAGCGTCGGATCCATATACGTCTTTTGCGTAGACCTGAACAAGCATGCGAAATGGCATCGATAACAATGCGACGATCACGCTGTAGATCATCAAATTTAAAACGAGCTTGTTTTGCCCGATGTACTTGAAACCACCAATAATGTTTGCCATCACAGACTGTTTCACTGCTGTGACAGGTGGTGGCATCTTAGGAACAAGTGAAGTAAAGATCACCGCGCTCAGCATCACAATACAAACCATCACGTAAACGTTCTCAGGTCCGATGACTTCGTATAGCACTCCGGCCAACGCGGGAGCAAATAAGGTCATCATGCTCATTGCCATCGCATTGAGTGCAAATGCATTCGGTAGCTGGTCTTTACCCACCATTGATGGAATAGCAGCTTGTCGCGCTGGCATCTGAAGCGCAAACATAGCGCCTTGAGCGACTGATACAGCGAACAGGTGTCCCCAAGCGAGTGATCCGGTAAACATCAATACCGCCACGATTCCCGCAAGCACACCGTTTGTCGCCTGAGAAGCTTGAATCAACATCCGACGTTCAACACGGTCACCGAGTACTCCGCCATAGAGAGAAACAATCAGTAGACTGGGAGCAAATCCCATGCCGACGATTCCCGTGATGAATGCATCGCCGGTCATGTTGTAAACGAGAATCCCGCGAACGACCATCTGCATTTGGAAGCCGCCCATCGACAGCACCATGCCGAACCAGATCATTCTGAAATCGCGGTTCGTAATTACAGATTCAAATGTGTGGAAAAATGATCGTCCGACCACCCCGAACCTTGGGGCGCGTACAGTCGTTGGCGAGAGCGCATCGCCATGATCTGAACTTTGGTTTACGGGCTCTTGGTTTGCCAAATAGTTCTCGAAACGAAATAGGCGCCCTCCGGCGGGGCGCTTGCTGACGAAGGTTACTCCTGTAATTACCGATTCGCTCGTCAATTTCAGGGTGTTATGATCGCTCATGATCGAGTCTCATCTTGTACCCTTCGCTCAGCCGAGAAATGATCTTCAATGAGAACGTTTAAATGACTGATTCCGCCAAATTGACCGAGCCTACACTCCAAGATATTTACACCGCCCGATCGGCAATCGAAAGTCGCGTAACTCATACACCGATACGACACTATCCGGTCTTGTCGGAACTACTCGACGCCGACGTTTGGGTGAAGCACGAAAATTTCCAACTGTTGGGTGCTTTCAAAGTCCGAGGTGGCATCAACCTGGTTTCCCAATCGTCGCAAGAAGAACGTGACCGAGGATTCGTTACCGCTTCGTCGGGGAACCATGGGCAATCCATCGCATACGCAGCTCGCACATTTGGTGCTGCCTGCACCGTTGTATTGCCCGAAGGTGCGAACCCAGCCAAATCTGCCTCAATTGCAGCAATGGGAGCAAACGTGGTATTTCATGGCGATGTGTTTGAACGGTCTCGAGAGCACGCTGAAGAATTAGCAGAGCGAGACGGTTCCAGATTTGTTCATGCAGCCAACGAACCGGCACTGGTCGCCGGAGTCGCAACTTACGCAATCGAAATACACGAAGACCTAAAAGATATCGATGTGATATTCGCCCCCATTGGAGCAGGTTCGGGTGCTTCTGGGGTCTGTATTGCCACCGATGCTCTTTCGCCATCAACTCATATAGTTGGTGCTCAGGCAGCTAACGCACCGGCTGCCTACCACGCTTGGAAGACAGGAAATATCGAAACCTATCCGATGTCTACAGTAGCCGAGGGTTTGGCGACAGAATCGGCATATTCGTTCCCAATCGGAATACTGCGCAACAGATTAAAAGAGTTTGTACTTGTTGACGATGTGAAAATCATAGCCTCCATCAAGACATACGTTCACGCTACTCGAACGCTCGTCGAACACGCAGGTGCGGCTTCACTTGCAGCAGCTATCGACATGAAAGAGAAAATTCAAGGCAAGCGCGTCGTGCTTATCGCAAGCGGTGGGAATATCACTACCGACCAGCTTAAGTCAGTACTGAGCTAGGTAATTAGTCACCTGAGAGTGACTGAATTTCCTGTTCGATAGTATGAACGCGGGTGTAGTCCTCGCGATACATAGCGAATGCGCGCTCCAAGTAGAGTTGCGCCTTCTTTGCAGAGTTTTCACCACCCTCAGTGGCTGCCTCAATCAACAGATCGATTCGACGGTTGTCAGGCACATGCTTTGCGATCGAACGTATCTTCGATTCACTCTCGCGAGCGCCTACCGAATCTCCACCGCTTGATTCGTACTGGAACCGACCCATTAAAGTCGTCAGCTCAGTTAGTAAATCCGGTTCGCCCATCATGCTATACATCACATCGTTGACATCAGCGTCGACCGGTGCGGCACTTCCGATCGCCTCAGTGCCGGTAGATGATCCGGTCTCAACCTGCTCTGACTCACTACCCACTATCCGGGATTTTTCATCGTATTCAGTGGCATACTCTGCGGAAATACCAGCGACCACTTCCATGAGCGAGGTCACATCAGTCAAATTTGCA
This sequence comes from Chloroflexota bacterium, assembly GCA_018673955.1. Taxonomy (GTDB): domain Bacteria; phylum Chloroflexota; class Dehalococcoidia; order Lucifugimonadales; family Lucifugimonadaceae; genus Lucifugimonas. The sequence goes on from JABHBJ010000102.1 coordinate 11,050, forward strand.
ACCCCTCCAAATAGCAGATCATCGCCGCGCTTCTCGGCAGTATTCCGCAACCATGCCTCAGATTCAACTGGTTCAGGTGCCGGGGGAAAAGCGAATGACGACATATCACCAGATCCAAGTTGCTCGACCTGCCCGGCTAAGAACGGCGGGACATACTTACTGATGTCGACCGATACCGGTAGGATCACCACATAAGAAGCACCGACTTTATCCGGATTCGATCCATCTCTGAAGTAAATCAGGGCATGTCCCTTAGGATCAGCGGCGTTACCTATGTGATATTCGAGTGTCATTTGTTCTGATCAGACCTTTGCCTGTTGAGTCATTTTCTGTCGTAACGGAGTCGAGTTACGCGTTGGGGGGCGATTAACATCTTACTTCTGGTTATTCTGAACGTAACAGCTTATTAGAATATTACGACGCTAAAGTTGTGATGATGCGGGAGCGGTAAAACGAGTATCTACAGTCTGTTCGCAAAACCACTGATTTTCCGACTTCCTCCAGAAGGCGCTCATAAAGCCGCCGAAACCGCTCTCAGAGTACCGGGGGCATGGAACACATTTCGAATATCCAATGGTGCTCGGGACACAAAGCTTGAAACGAATCTCGCCGGGATCAAACTACCGACACCTATCGGCATGGCCGCCGGATTCGACAAAGATTGCAAAGTAGTCGGTTCGGTATTGAATCTGGGATTCGGATTCACCACAGGTGGCACGGTAACTCTCTCACCGCGCCCCGGAAATCCAAAGCCGAGAATGGTGAGATTGCCCGAGCAACGAGCCGTGATGAACTCGATGGGGTTCCCCGGGCAAGGGCTTGAGCCGTCGGTCAAGCGACTCCAAAGCTCACAGCGTTATAAAGATCGAGTGTTAGTCAGTATCTCCGGAACTATTGAAGATGAAATCTTCGAATGCCTACGACGATCTCAGGATTTCGTATCAGGCATCGAACTAAACATCAGCAGCCCAAACACTACAGGCCTGCGTATTTTTCACGAACCAGCACGACTTCGCGGGCTGATCGAAGGATTAGTTTCTGTGAAGAAAGTTCCGCTCTTCGTGAAACTCCCACCCTGGCCGCGTGACGATGAGAATCGGCGCGAGTTGCTGAAGCTAGCAGCCACCGCAGTCGATGCAGGGGTGGACGGGTTGGTTATTGCAAACCCCCACCCGATCGAAAGCAGCAGATTGCAGGTCGGTCGAGGGGGGCTTAGCGGAGCACCATTGTTCGAACATACCGAGCTGATGATTGCCGATATTCAAGCTCAAGTTCAGGGCGAAGTTGCAATTATCGCTTGTGGTGGGGTCTCAACCGGTGAGCACGTTTGGAAACTACTCGCATCAGGTGCTTCCGCCGTACAGCTATATACGGCATTCATCTACGAAGGTCCTGGTCTTCCAGCTCGAATAAACAAACGAGTGTCGAAGCTAATGAGCGCGGCCGGCATCACTAACATTGGTGATATTTCGGGCGAGCCACCGAGCATTCGATAGCACCGTTTATCTCCTAGTCGCCAGCAGAGCTTCTGCTTCGTCCCGAGTCCCCATTGCCTCTTGTGCACCGTCGCGACCAACGCACAGCGCTCCAGACGCCATTCCTAGCCTTGCAGAATCGAGGAGAGACATTCCTGACGCAATGCCGACGCCAAGTCCCCCATTGAACGCATCACCAGCAGCGACAGTAGCGACTACCGGAACTTTGAACGGAGCAAGTAGTTCAGAGATGCCATCAGATTCAACCCACGCACCTTGATCGCCGAGCGTGACGATCACCGTTTCGATTCCGGTATTTCGGATAGCGATGGCTGCTTTTTTAGCCGAAATCTCATCGATCACGTCGATATTTGCCATCGATGAGGCTTCGCCTTGATTTGGCGTCAGGATTGTTACTGAATCATAGAATCCGGCAGGAACTTCGCGGACCGGTGCGGGGTCAAGAACCACTAGGATTCCCGCTTTCGCCGCCGCGTCGATTGCAACTTTGGTCGCCGAAAGCGGTACTTCCTGCTGGCAAAGCAGCACGCCAGCGGAACTCAGGGCATTTCGAACGTCATCTGATTGCTGCGAATCACAGAGAGCGTTCGCTCCGTAGACCGGATTCACATGATTTTCGCCATCGGGCAGTATGAAAATAACTGCGATTCCTGATGCAATGTTTTCAGTCCTACGTAGCAACCCGGTATCGATACCTTCGTTCCGCATGAACTGAGCCATCTCTTCACCGAAGCTGTCATCACCTATCCGTCCGACCATCTTCACCGACCCAGGACTCTGTGCCAGCCGTGCAGCAGCCACGGCCTGGTTACCGCCTTTGCCGCCCGGAGTGGTATAGAACCGTGTACCTTCCGCCGTTTCGCCGGGACCAGCTAGACGCGGGGTATCCACGATCAAGTCCATATTGAGTCCGCCGAGTACGATTACGTCTTTCAAGAGTTCCTACCTAAGTGCCTGCGTATCTTAGTTATGGTCGATACAAATTATCGTTCTAATCGGACGGACCGAATTTACCTGTGTTCAAGAGATCGTTCAGAAAATTTACCAGTCCTGATTGCTCAGGAATACCGATTACCTGATCTGCCGAGCGGATTACGTCGGGATGACCACCTTCAATGGCCACGCCTAGCCCTGCCCATTCGATCATCGATTGATCTCCTTTTCCATCCCCTACTGCTACTACTCCATCTCGATCTATGTCCAAAAGATTCGCAAGATGCTCAACTGCAAGATCTTTGCCAGCCCCGATTGCTTCTACTTCACAGAACATGGGCAGCGAGTGGGTGACCAGAGCAGAGCCGTTGAGTTGTGAGTGAAGCTTCCCCACTAGAGGCTCGACGATACTCGGCTCACCGACACCGACGATTGCGGTTGGTTTTTTGTCGGACATGCTGATCAGTGAGTCGGTGTCACGGATTGCGATGCCCATTCGCTCCCCATAAGCGTTGGTCCACTCAGATCGTTTCTCGACCCAAACATCGTCGCCTAGAAACATCATCACCTCTGGCACGACCGACACGAGTGCGATAATTGCCTTCGAGGTCACATCTTGATCGAGTCGCTCATGGCGGATCGTTTTTTTCGTGAGTTGATCGTAAGTCATCGCCCCTTGAAAACAAATGACCGGACCTGCCGTCCCTGCTTGTTCAGCGATTCTCAACGCCGGCTTGAAAGTTCTGCCAGTTGAAACCGACACCATAGCGCCCGTACTCTGAACGCGCTGAATAGCTTCAACAAGCTCTGGTTTTACTAGTCGATCTTCACCAATCATCGTTCCATCGATATCGAGTGTGACCAGAGAATAGGTCTGATTGGCTTGCATTGCCAAGTTATTTCGTCCTCAATCTCGTATGTCGGATTTTGCTGTCCGCATGTTTACAACACCTCGTAAATACGACGGCCAGATCAATAACGAAATTATTGTGAGACCAAGACCCACAATTGCGATTGCGGTCACAGCGTTGCTGGCTCCCCACCAAACTGCCAACCCACCGACCAACAAGGCCCCGATCGGACCAGTTCCAATCGACGCAGCAAGTACGCCAAGTACCCGGCCTCGAATTTCTGTCGGTGTCGAAGTGATCACGATAATGCTCTGCATCGTCGCGAATCCTGACATCGAAAAGCCGCCAATTAGAAGAATAGGTAGTGCCATCCAGAAAGACGGAGCCAATGAGAACGCTAGTATCGCCAGCAGAAACAGCACCGATCCGATTGAGTAGATCTTAGTGAACCCGCCCGGTCGTGCCTTCAAAGCGATCACGAGCGAGCCTGTTGTTGCGCCAAGACCTTCCGTCGCTAGAAGAACTCCGATCAAAAGTGGCCCAACTTTCAGTGTTTCAGAGCCAATAACCGGAACCATGTGCTGGTACGGAAAGCCAAAAATATTCATCACGATTGTGATGATCAACGTGACTACGATTATCTGATCAGCTTTGACGTGTTTTAGGCCTTCTGAGAGATTTGCGAAATACCCACCGCTGTTGCCGGTTGGCTTGCGAACGTGTTGAACCTGAGGCAGCGAAAACGCCAACATCGATCCAATGGCGAACAAGACTGCTCCAGTGATGTAGGCGGCTTCTACACCCAGTGTAGCTAAAAAAGCGCCGGCCCCAAGAGGTCCGACAACACGAGAGAAATTACTGCTCGCCATATCGATGCCAATCGCAGTGGAGATACGGTCCTGACCAACAGCGTCACCGATCATCGCTCGGCGCACAGGAAAATCTGTTGCCCACATCACTCCGGCGAGTGTAGCACCTATGCATATATGCCAAAGTTCGATCCGCCCGCTGATGACCAGCAAAGCCATGAACACATAAACGACCGAGAGTGTTCCGAGAGTAGTTACCATCAGGATCTTGCGGTCCACACGATCGGATATCAATCCAATCGTTGGCCCCAGTAGCAACATGGGAATCATACGTAGAAATCCGACAACTGCGACCCAAAACGGTGATCCAGTTAATTCGAAAACAAAAATACCGAGAGCCACGGTCTCCATCCAGCGCATCGTCGTGGAAGCAATACCGATCCCCCAAAGACGTCGAAAAGACGGATTTGAAACTACCGAACTGAAACGCTGCGTTGAGCGACTATCCTGCGACGCACTCGGCGTAATCAACCGTCTATCGTGCTCTCTTTGCCGTGAGATCGGAGCCAAACTTCTGAATCAGTAGTATCGCCATCCGGTTGGAATCTTTCGTCCCAGATACCAGCACCCGACTCACGAGCTTGACGCTCCATTTCTGCCAGATAACCGTCGTAGCGGATATTTGGATATTCAGTAAGGGACGTACCTAATCCGTTCAAGACCAGCGCAGCATTGATCATGACAGTGTCGAGGAATACATAGCGCATGACACGACCCTGATCGTCACCGTCACGCTGGTCCGGCTCTAGTAGAACGATTTTCCCGTCAATCCAGTTTGCGGTCACCTGTTGAGCGAAGTCGTGGAACGGATCACCGAACGGCTTGGTTTCGATTCCGATAAGCCGCACTGTCTGTTCGCCATCGCCAGCATCCACAACAATCGTACGACCATCGATTACTCGCAGAACTTCAGCTGAAATACGTTCGGGCAATGCCGGTTGCGACGAATTGTTGTCACCGCCAAGAAGAGGCCCCAGTATTCCGATAGACATGGAAGCCAGAATGACAAGAGAAACGATTACGATGGTCGATTTCCAAAGCAATCCACCAAGCTTCCGGCTACTGCCACCCGTTTCATAACCATCCCAAGAACGATCGATATCGGTCTGTGAAGGACCATAAACCTTGTTCACGATATCGTCACCAGATGGTTCGTTTTGCTGTTCTTCAGAAGGGTCTTGTGGAGGTTGCATGGTTAAGAGAGAAACTATTCGGATTGATCGTTGAACAAGCCTAACTGCCTCTGATCGCTCGCGGGCTCATCAATCGCGACCTCGTCGAGCAATCCTTGATCGTCGTTCTTGTAAGAATTTACTCTCTTCGAAACCGGAACAGCTTTTAGCAAATCGTTTGAAGCAGGCATTAAGATCGATTGAAGATGGCTTGAATCGATCGTCTGGGGGTCGAGCCAGAGAGCAACCGTCTCTTCGTCGAGGATGACCGGCATTCGATCATGAATCGAAGACATGAAATCATTTGCCCCCGTCGTGACGATGGCACACGAATCGATCGTTTCACCATGTTCGTTTACCCAAGAGTCGTACACCGCGGCGAATTGGAGAGTTTCACCTTCTTTCGGCGATATGAACATGGGCTGCTTCGACCCGTCAGGCTTTTTCCATTCATAGAATCCGTTTGCAGGAACGGCTCCCCTACTTCGTTTGAATGGCCCCTGCCACATGCCTGAATCAGCCAGTCGATCATCTCGGGCGTTGAACGTGTTTCGTGGTATTTTTTCAGAGTTTGCCCAACTCGGTATTAGCCCCCACCGCATCGGTTTGGCGACGAGTCGGCCATATTCACTGACGATGGTTACAACATCCTGAGTTGGACGAATGTTGAATCGTGAGCCCAGATCGGGTCTTCGGGCAATAAGGTCGCTGACCCCAGCGCGTTCAACCTCGCCACCCATCATCTGGTAGCGAACTCCACCGACATATACATAAACAAAAGCGCCGCACATCGCGTTAGTTTACGTTGTGCGGCGCCTGTTCATATTGAACCAATATTCGTTTTTACGAGTTGTTTACGAACTGAACTGTTCGTCTCGCCACGAGTAGATCGGCTCCCAGCCTATGACGTCAGTCATGTTTTGAATCGACAACGGCGCTTCGAACCCGTCGAATTCCTTTTTGAGCGGAACATCGGGATAGACCGTTTTGATTGCTTCCATTGTTGGAATGTTCAACATCGTGTCTTTGGCGTTGAGGAAGAACCGATGGTGACCGTTCCAGTTCTCGTTCACTACAGACTGAACACAGGCACGTGCAGCATCACGAATATGGAGGTAAGTCCAGAAACCCTGACAGCGAGTCCACGGATCGGTAATCGGATTTGCCTGAAGGTGCTTGAAATAGGCATCGTCCCACATGCCGTTGAACCTCATGCTCGCGATCGCCATCCATGGCGAACGTCTGGAGAACGCTTCCCCGATCTCCTCGCCCAACCATTTGGCGATTGAATATGGATCCTCTGAACGTGTGTACACGTTCTCATCCATTGGAAAATACTCGGGCGGCTTGACCTCGTTCGGAGCCCAGCGTGCTGCGGTTCCCATAGCACCAACAGCGTTATAAGAAGAACCCAGTGCAACTCGCTTCACTTTGAGCTGTTCTGCCGCGCGACATACGTTCCACATCGACATCGTGTTCGTCTTAACAACATCTTCTTCGACATAGTTAGAGGCACTGGGGCGAGATGCAAGTGAGATCACTGCATCACAGCCGTCCATCGCAGAAATAACCTGACCGTAGTCAGAAATCTCGACTTCAAAGAATGTTGGAATTTTCGGCCAGTTTTCCCGCATGCTTACCGCAGCGTCAGCACTCGCCAACTGCCCGGTCGTTCCGCTGTGTCCCAAGTTACTGGTCATGCGGAACTTGTCGGCATTGACCACTTCATGGCCCAATTTATAGAGCTCGTCGATCACGTAGTGACCCACAATTCCGGATCCGCCAGTTACAAGTACTTTCATATTCTGAATTCCTGAGATTCGTACACTGATTCGGTTTGGTCTAAACGCGAGTCGAGCCCGTTTTCACGAGCTCGACTCAATTTACAGCCTGTAGTGCCCAATTTTGCTACCGGACACATGGAATGTCGATGAAACGACTACCAGGGCATCGTTCGTCCGGTCTTCTTTCGACCGTACTCAGCCCATTCTTTAGTCGCACCCATCATTTTCACGCCGAGTACATCGATCGAGTAATCGACTTTCTCTTCCATCGTCATGTTGTCATCGGCCCAGCTTGCGTAGAAGCCAATCCCCTTGCGGGTGAGCGCTGCATTGATCTTATCTCGAGCGGCGTTCATGTCTTCTGGGTAAGGCGGGTCGTGAGCATCAGGGTGACCAAGCGACATTCCCATGTCTCCGGGTCCCCATTCAGCAAAGCCGATTCCCGGAACTTCGACTATTTCGTCGACGTTTTCGAGGCAGTACCGGTCTTCGATCTTGAGTCCTAGGATGAGTTCACCTTCTGGGTTCATTGGCCACGGGTCAGCACGTCGAGCGTACTCAGCAGTGTCGAGTCCCCAAATTTCATTCGAAGGCTTCTGTCCACCAGAGCCACGAAGTCCCTCACCAATCACATCTTTTTCGATGCTCTGGAACGGGTAACGAGTGGTCTGAACGAACGCTTTTACCGATTCAACAGTTCGAGTGTGTGTGTGCAAAATTCCGTGCGCACCGGTCGACAGTACGTGTCGTGACTGCCAAGCGTTATAGCGCACTTCTTCTGGCGTAATAGCGTTCGAAGGAAGTGTGCAAAGAACGGTTGGGGTCAGGTGACCACTTGGAGTTGGCCCACCGTCTTTGAGACCACGCATGTAGTTTGTGAGCCCAACGATGTCGAACGCGTGGTGTTCGAAATCCATCATGAGCATGTCGGCCCATGTTTGAGAGTCCTTCACACCAGCGTCGTAAGTTAGCTCGGTTGGGTGAGTTGCGTAGAACGGCTGACCCGATTCGAGCAACTCAATACATTTATTAATTCGTTTTGGCATAGTGATTCTCCTGATTTAGTTGTTCGTTAGTCGCCATGGAATGTCGAGTTCACCAGTGATTCCTCTGAACCAGTCGATCACCTCAGGGTGATATGGAATTCCATTCTCGCGTCGTTCAATCTCTTCTTCATGTTCAGGCAATCCTGCGTATACGACCCGGTCTTTACCCGGAATCGGCGGAGTGCTCTTGATCTCGTTCATGTAGATGTCCATCTCGCTCTTGAATTCTTCAAGATCAGCGAACGCCTCGATGTTGTATGCGATGAAGTGGTGGGAAGCACCACCTCGACGATTTGGACCAGCGCCAGACGATCCGAGAAGCGCACACATGATTTCTACCCAAATTCCCATACTAGAACCCTTATGGGCTCCGCCTTCGCGGGTTCCACCAGATGGCAGCATGAAGAACTCATCTGGAACCGGGCTCTCTTCCATGATCGGAACGCCGTCAGCGTCAGCAATCCAACCCGGTGCGACATCGACGCCAAGGCGTTTTGCCAGAGCGATTTTGTTTCCAGCAACCGAACTCATCGACGCATCGAAGATAAATGGTGCTTCGCTGTGCGTTGGAACAGCAACTGAAATTGGATTGAGACCAAACATCGGCTTGGCTCCGTCAACCGGAAGAACCTGCATTCCACCGGTGGTCATCGACACACCAATCATGCCGTGCGGAATCGCCATAGCTGCGTGATAGGCCGCTGCACCGAAGTGAACACCATTGTTCGCCGTGATTGTTCCGATACCATAAATCTTGGCTCGTTCAATCGCCATATTCATCGCCATCGGACCTACAACAAGCCCGTGACCCTTGTCGCAGTCTAGGGTTGCAGCCGCTGGCATTTCCCGAATTATTTTCGGCTTTGGAGTGGGATTGATCCCACCCTCTCCAAACGACTCGACGTATCGACGAAGCATGTTCGAAACGCCATGGGTTTCGATGCCTCGAATGTCGGCATATACCAACACTTCGGAAGCTTGGTTTGCCTCGTCGGCAGGCATGCCCATCTTTATAAAAATATCGGTCACTGTGGCGTGCATGTCATCAACGTCGACATGTACCGCTACGTCACTTGGTACGTGAAATCGTTCCAGCAATTCTTGCAGTCCTTTTCTGGGTTAGTTCATTTCGTCAGAATCCCGTTTTGCTGGGATAGAGCCTTAGAATGAACGTGGAAATCCGGCGGAGTATACCCCCGAGACGTGCGCGGTCGCACTGATCCCCGTCCAGAATGTCGCCGATAATTCCCATATTGTTTTGGATTCGCTGGATTTCAATCTTCTCAGTAGTTGCCTAAATCATCAGATAAGCCTAGATTTCTCCGAGCGAATTACTAACTAACTCCCAATCCGGAGAATTACTGATGCCCCAGGGTCTTACTACCGTTTTCACAGAACCGGGCAAGCCATTCGAACTCGAAACGCTGCCCACACCCGAAATCGAAACGGGTGGAATCCTAATCAAGAACACCGACGCAGTAATTTGCGGCTCTGATCTGCACGTATGGCGTGGCGATGGAGATGGTCCGCCACTTTCTAAGCGTCGTATTCTCGGTCACGAGTTCACTGGAGTCGTTCATTCGCTCGGCAATGGAATCAACACCGATTCACTCCGTAGGCCTTTGAAGGAGGGCGACCGGGTTGCATTCCCGTTCTTCTTCCCGTGTCACCGCTGCTACCACTGCATCCGTGGCGAACACCACGCTTGCACGTTCCGTTCTAGGCGAAATATGGTCGGTCTCGATGACTACGCATACTGCGACGGTGGGATGGCGGAGTACTTCTATCTCCAGCCCGGTCACTACGCTTACAAAGTCCCCGACGAACTCCCTAGCCAAGCCATTCCGGCAGTCAACTGTGCGCTAGCTCAGGTGCTGTTCGGACTCGAACGAGTCGGCGTGGCATTTGGCGACAATGTTGTTGTTCAGGGTGCCGGTGGACTAGGTATCTATGCCACTGCAGTAGCGGCAGAACGCGGCGCAAGCCAGATTATTGTTATCGACGGTCAGCAGAGCCGTCTCGATCGCGCAATGAAGTGCGGTGCCACATCCACGATATCGATAAACGAGTACCCAACTCCCGAATCACGCGTTGAACGTGTTCGTGAGCTAACTCGCGGCATTGGTGCCGACGTTGTAGTCGAAGTGGTTGGTATTGCGGCCGCTACCTACGAAGGTCTCGACATGGTGCGAATCAACGGTTCGTACCTCGATATCGGAAACATCGGTGGCGGTAGCCTGACAATTCCAGCCGGAAAAGTCATCGGCAACCAAACTAAATGGGTCGGTACAGTTCACTACAACCCTTGGGTGATCGAAGCTGCGTTGCAGTTCCTCGTGAAGACCAAAGATAAGTATCAACTCATGGACGTTGTTTCGGATACGTTCGCTCTCGATCAGGTGAACGAGGCGTTCGAGTTCGCAGAATGGCAAGGCAAGGACGAAGGAACGCGAGCTCAACGAGTTGCGCTCCACATGGGCTAGCCAGTCAATCTAAATTGATTAACGAAAAACGGCGGGATTGCTCTCGCCGTTTTTTTATTGCAATATCTCGACCACAGCAAAGCGGAGTGGAGAGATCTTCGGTGGCTGTGTGACGAGGAGCCCGAGAGTGCCTACGCCTTATAAGTCTCCCGGAGCTCGGCATAAATTTCTGCTGTCTGGATAGTTCCAAGAGCTAGAGTGCTAGATACGTTCATCATCTGGTATCCCTCACCGATCCATCGACGGCAATCGTCGACATCACCGAAAGTTGTTGCGAGGTACTTGCCTGTGCCTTTTATTCGCTGTGCGACATCCGACATGATGTTCTCGACCTTCGAATTGTGGATATCACCACTAATCCCAAGTGAAGCCGAAAGATCAGTTGGGCCAACAAGAAGAACTTCGTATCCCGGAATAGCGAGTATTTCGTCGAGATTCTTGTACGCCTCGACACTTTCCATCTGGAGCATCAAGATCGTTTCGTCATTAGCGTTATCGATGATGTCCTGCTGTGAAAGCCCAAGATACCCAGCGAAAAACGGTGCGATCCCTCTCATACCTACTGGAGGATATTTTGCCCAGTGAACTGCGCTCTTAGCGTCTTCGGGAGTGTCGATCTGTGGAACCATGACTCCAACGGCACCGACGTCATAAGCCTTCTTGATATCTCCGGGATTGTTGTAAGGGATTCGAATTACCGGTGCGCTGCCAGCCTGACGCCCCTGCACAGCGATCGTTCCTACTGATTCGAAACCTTGAGGCGAGTGCTCCTGATCTATCCAGACCCAGTCGGCTCCAGTCTGGTAAATCGATTGAGCAACGAATGGCTCACGTGTGAACATACTGGTTCCGAGTACAGGATTTCCGGAAGCTAGTTTCTGTCGGACATCACTTGGATACATCGTCAATTACACCTAATAAATTGAAAAGAAATCGTGAGTAGCCGGCGCATCTTACGCCATTGCTAAGAGACGCGGGCAATCTATCCGAATGCATTGCATCCGGATAGATCATTCAAGTTCGTGAAGGTGAACGCCTTACAAACTCAGATCGACTGAACTGCCGGTGTTCGCCGACTTGTAGAGCGCTTCAATAATTGCTGTGTTGCGGAGTCCATCTTCGGCTGGGAATTCAGGCTTCTTACCGGTAAGAACGCACTCGGAAAACTCATCGAATTGAACTGAGAACCGGTTTGGTGACGGTGTTGCGATGATCTCTTCTTGGCGACCGTTTCGTCCGTCACCACGCTTGATGATGATCGGTCCAGAATCGTCGAACATGCCCGGAATCTCGATTCGCCCCTTTGAACCGTCGATCGTGATGTAGCAACGGAACGGCTGTTCCATGTTAGTGGTGATATTGCCAATCGCGCC
>JABHBJ010000103.1 GCA_018673955.1 Chloroflexota bacterium
GCAACAACTGCCGACCCGAACGCCCCACCGAGCGTCTGCGTGACTGTCACGACGTTCCCTTCAGAGTCGGCGGTAACAAAGTGAGTCGTCAGACCGCTCGCATATTCGGCCTTCACGCCTACAGGAGGATGATCGACACGAGATCGCTCCCATCGTTCAGCGGGAGGACCCGAAGTTTGGAGCATGTTTATTTCGGCAGCACGATCGGCTGCGTACTCTGCTGAAAGCAATCGATCCAACGGAATTTCGACGTGAGCAGGGTCTCCAGCGTACTTGGCTCGATCGTCGGCTGCGATGTATACCGCCTCGACTAATTTGTGCAGTGTGTCGCTCGATCCGTACGGGAGTTCATCGAAATTGCTAAGAATATTTAGCGTTTCGAGAATTTGGAATCCTGAAGAATTTGGAGGAGCTACCCGGACCTCTAGTCCTCGGTAGTTCGTGCCTAGCGGCTCCTGCCAGTACGCTCGGTACGCAGCAAGTTCTTCTCGGCTGATGATTCCGCCGGCTGCTTTCAGTCCGGCTTGAATTCGATCACCAAGCGCACCTTCATAGAACTCTTTTTGCCCGCCTTCTGAGATTGCGGCAAGCGATTCAGAAAGTTGTGGCATTCGGAAAACCGAACCACCGCTGAGTCCGTTTCGTTCGACTATTACAGCCTTCTGCGACGAGTCAAAACGGTCGATACGGACAAGGTTTTCCTCGATCATTGCCGCATTGAACGGCGTTAGCGCAATGCCCTCGTCGGCATACTGAATCGCATCTCGCATTACTCTCGAAAGTGACATAGAACCGTACGTGTCGTGCATCGTCATCCAGCCCGAAACGTTTCCGGGAACGAGCGGTGCTATCGGACCTGTTTCGGCGTTTAGATGGTCGTACATCTCAGGCTGAGCAGCGTTCGGGGCATGACCTGAGAAGTTGAGAATTCGAGTGCGTTTTTCTTTGGCGACATAAACCATTGCGATGCCGATTCCGCCAACTCCCGACATGTATGGCTCGGCAATGTTCAGAGTCGAAGCAACGGCAACTGCGGCGTCGAATGCGTTACCGCCATCACGCAGCACATCGAGTCCGGCTCTCGAGGCGTACGGGTGCGCTGAGGAAACCATTCCCTTCGTTCCGGTCGCGGGAGCACGAGTGGATCGACCGTGAGGGGACACGCCTTTCGGGAAGAGCGCATTGGGATCGATTTCTTCGACGTTGTACACGGATTCGCCTTTCGATATTGACTGTTTATTGTTGGCGTTTATACCAGCGAAACTAGATGATTTCGGGAGTCGATTCGTTCTTGATATGAGCCGTAAGCCATCGAATAGTGACCTTTGTATCCGGCGTTTTCGAGTCGGTTAAACATGTTGGTGAAATCCAGAGTTCCCTCGCCAGGAATCAGGTGAACCTCGTAGTCGCCGTGATTATCGGCTAATCGCACTTCGCCGATCCGGTCGATACCGAACGCGTCTAAGAAGCCATCGATGCCTTCTGGGACAAGGTGTGAATGGTTGGCAGTGAACGCCCAGCCCATGTGCTCAGGCGGAATCTCATCGAAATACTCACGAATCTCTTCGACTGTGTGCGCCATGTAGTGAACTTCAGCCTTATCGGGCTCAAAATTCAGGTTTTCAAGAAGTATTTTCTGCCCTGTATCGGCACCGTACTTGCAGATTCGTTTTAGCCGATCGAGCGATGCCTTTTTTCGTTCAGGAATATCGCCACTGAAGTGATAGCCAGCGTGAACCACCGTCCATGCGCAATCGAGCGAATTCGATAGATCGACACTCGCCCGCATGTACTCCTCGACGGCACGAGAAACGTGCGGCGAGAATTCAGCGACGTTCACAGCCGAAAGAGTGTGTAAGCCGATAGAAATGCCGTTCGATTCGCATAGGTCGCGAACTGCGCGGGTTCGTTCGGGAGTCCACGTGTCCATGTGGTTCGGACCGGCATCTGCGTTGAAATCTAAAAAGAAGAATTCGTTGTCAATCGCCCATTGGATTGCGTCTTCCAATCGGGTTTTTCCTGCGTCGACACCTATGCGATCTTTTAGCGACATTCGAGTGATCCTTTTGCGAACCGATATTCGTTCTATTCACACCAAACAAACTACAAACTAGTTCCAGTTCTCGTAGAGTCGGCTATTTTCCAGATTTACTACTTCGTAGGGCAAACCGGTAGCAGCAGCGGCGTCTTTGCCCTCTTCAAGCACCAGCCATGTGCCGCCTTTACCAATAGCTCGACCGTTCAGCATGATGAGTTCGCCAGCTACTAGCGACATTGACGCCTTGCCGGATCCGGGGTTTATCACCGTCACATCAGCATCTGCGCCTTCTGTGAAATGACCCTTGTTGAGCAGCCCGAGCATTCGTGAAGGAGTGTAACTAAGTTTGATGACTGCTTCGTCCATGCTCAAAGCGCCGAACTGCACGAGAGCCATAGTGCGTTCGATAGCGACGTTGCGAGGGAGCGATCCGCCGTCGGTAGAAATTGCATCGACCCTGAACGTGCCGTCATCGTACTTGGCAGTAGCGAGACTAAACGCGCTGGTCGGAGGGTTCACAGGGTAGCTAAGCGAAGCATCAGTCGAAGCTGATTCCCAAATATCTACCGCCTCTTTGCCAGTGACAGCAATCACGCGCCCACCACGTTCGATCAATGCCGATCCGTAACCATCCATGAGCGATGCTTTCACGCCTTCGTCCGTAATCGGGTACCCACGGGCTTTTAGGCAGTTCTGAGCAACGTTGTAAACAACATCGCCGTTCTCGTCACAGAGTCCGTTCGTGCCGTTGGCCTGTGCCAGGTACGCCTCGGTTATCCACTGCGAGCGCATCTTCTCGATTATCCCGAGTGCTTCCTGAACTTCCTCGTGAGGCTGATCGATCATTCCACGCGTGTACGAATTTATATGTGCGACATGAAGTCGACCTTTTCCGGTAATTCCCGGTACTTCACGAAGCCCGGTCATATCGCTGCCGGAATCTTTTGTACCAACGTGAAATGCAACCCATGCCATCTGCTCGTTCGCAGCGTTCACGACATCGGCTGAAGCTTCTGGAGTGAACGGGTGGTAGCCACCGAGTATCTTCACACCGTATCCGCCGCGTTTCTTTACATCGGCGATAACGTCTCGGAGCACTGACGGTCTTGGGTCGTCTTCAGAAACGGTTTGGTGCGGAACTAATCCCATGAGGGACGCAACGTTGAGCCCTGCACCACGCTGAATCATGCCGGTAACCATCGCAGTAGGATCGCCAGCGAGGTCGATCGCTGTAGTCGTGCCCGATTCGACAAGCATTGCGTGACCATAGGCGCGGTCGACATTGCTATTGAACGGGCTCGATAGGTGGGCGTGGGTATCGATATGACCAGGCATCACGATCCGACCAGAAACATCGATAATGTCATCGGCCATTTCCGGTGCGATCGACTCCGCTATCGACGCGATCTTTCCGTGTCGAATACCAACATCTAACTTTCCATCGATATTGTTTGTTGGGTCTATGACACGGCCGTTTTGTAGAACGGTGTCGAAGTGCTGTGAAGTGGCCAAATCGAGAGTGAATCCTGAATGAGAACTGGTAGAGAGCGAATTGTTTTCGGAGATTCTACAGATGGGTAGTGATTCGGAGGGGTTTTCATCAGCTGTAATCGACCAGTAACGGAAGTATAATCAAAGCCTAACAAGGAAGCTCCGATATCGCCGGATCTGGAGATTCAGGCAGTGGAAACTCTGGTGGTGGTCCACCTGACGATAAAGGCAAGAAGCCTAAGTAACCCGATTCATTCATAGAGAATCAATTGAACACCCGTGACACCAGTACAACGGGTGTTTTGCTTTTGACGCTGGGCATAAGTCGTAAGACTGTTAGCGGAGATGGTTGGGGCAGGTCTACACTCCGCACTTCGATAATCCCGAGTGAGCATGACTTCCCAAGACGCATCAATTTCAACCGAAAACGCCGGAGCCGATCCGCAAGGTCGACCTTCGTTCGACGCGCTGATCGTTTACACGGGTCGAGGTTTGCGAGACATGGGTCGAGGTCTGATCGCTGTGATTCTGGCGATATATCTCGCCGAAATCGGACTTTCCATCCCACAGATCGGACTGGTGCTAGGCTCTAGCCTTATCGGCGGATTTGTTCTGTCGTTAGTTGTGATGTTCAGTGCAAACATCATTTCTCGACGTGCTTGGTTCGTAATCATTGCCGTCGTCACCGCCGGTGCGATGGTGATGCTTTTCCTAACAGAGAACGTTTGGCTAATCGGGCTCGCGTCGTTCTTTGGCTCTTATGCAGGAAGCGGTATGCACTGGGGGCCAAGTCTTCAACTGGAGCAGTCAGCGTTAACTGAAGTCACCAGTTCCCGAACTCGCACGAGATCGTTTTCGAACTTATCCGTCTCTTCCGCGTGCGGTCGAGCACTTGGAAGTGCGCTCGTTGGCATAGCGACCTATCTGATCGGCGTTCGCGGTTGGGAATTGATCGACGCTTACAAAGTTCTACTGGCGATCTATCTCGGAATCAACCTACTCAGCGTAGTCGTTTATCTAGGGCTTTCATCAGCGATCGAATCGAAAGCAAGCGCTGGTGAGCTGCTCGTAAATCCGTTCAAAACGCCTTCTCGCAAGCCAATTCTGAAAATATCGAGCCTGTTCGGTGTCGATTCGTTCGCTGGTGGAATGATTTTCGACGCGTTCTTCGCGCTTTGGATGGTCGATAAGTACGGTATGAACGAAGGCACGATCGCTGCGATTATGATTGCTACGCAGGGTTTGAATTTGGTTTCGATCTGGCTTGCGCCGTCGGTAGCGAAGCGAATTGGTCTTCTCAACACGTTCGTTTGGACTCAGGTGGTAGCGAATATCTGTCTGATTGCATTCGCGTTTGCACCCGGAGCTGCTATCGCCGCCGGAATCTGGATGCTTCGTGGAATTTTCGATGAGATGGACGTTCCCACACGCCAGGCGTACATGATGGCTCTTGTACCTCCGGAAGAACGGACCGTTATGGCGGGATCGGCTAATTTGGGTCGTGGACTGGGTCGAATGCCAAGTTCGACCGTCACCGGGTTCTTATGGGCTGGTGCGTACACCGTCGCACCGTGGTTGATCGGCGGAGGACTGAAGTTGGCCTACGACTTCGCCATCTACTTCTCATTTAGAAACATAGAGGTTCCAGAAGAATATGATGATTAGGAAGCTAGTTACGCCCGGCGTACATCATGGCTTTGGTTAGGTCGATTACTTCATGTGATATGCCGGATTTATCAACCGCGTTCACGCCCCGTTCGGTGGTCAGAATCGTTCCGCCTGAGCCAACGACTCGACTCGCTAGCATTATCATCTTGCCCGCAACGATTCCGTAACTTGCCTTGCCCGGAATCGGATCGACGATCGTCACATCAGCATCGAAGCCTTCCGTAAGCCGTCCTTTGGAACCCAAGCCGATCATCTTTGCCGGATTCAAACTCAGCTTCGAAACCATTTCAAGCGGTTCTAGCGCACCAAACTTCACCATTCGCATTGCTTGTTCGATGTTCACGTTACGTGGCAAAGCTCCGGCATCGCTTCCGACTGCATCGATGATGAATTCATCGTCAGAATTTTTAGCCGTGGTGAGATGAAACGCTGATTCTGCGTTGTTTACTGGGAAGCTCATAGGCACATCGGTATCGCCTTGGTCGAATAGCTCGACTCCTCGCTCGCCAGTTACAAGAACTAGCCCGCTTCGAGTCTCCTCAACCGTCGAGGCGTATCCGTCACGCAGAGCAGCCCTGATGCCTTCAGCTGTCGGGTCGTAATCTCGTAGTCGGAGGCAATTGTCAACGACATCAGCGAGGACGTTTCCATCATCATCACATTTGCCGAGAGTGAAGTTGGGCCGAGCAAGATGCACTTCCGAAACGACCTGATTTCGAATCGCCGAAATGATATCGAGCGCTTCACGAATTTCTTCTTCGACAGAGAGAATTGATCCCCTGCAATATGCGTTGATATGGGCGATATGAACCCGACCCGTGCTACCGAGCAGCGAAGGCACTTCGCGTAGTCCGTCTAGTCTCGAACCAGATTCTGTAGTTCCGACGTGATAGGCAACGTAGGCGTTTAAGTGATTAGCTGTTGATATGAAGTTGGCAGTTTCCTCTGGGGTGAAGGGATAGTAGCCACCCCACAGTTTTATGCCGAGCGAGCCAGCTTCGAGGGCTGTACCAACAATTTCGAGAATCGCGTCAGAGCCGAGCCGCCCTTCTGGGACGGTCTCCCCAGGCTTTAGATAGCCGAGACTGCCAACATTCACTCCTGAGCCGCGTGCGGCGATTCCAGCACTAAGAGCGTCCATGCTTCCGCCAAGGTCGATAACAGTAGTTGCACCGGCTGCGGCAACCATCTGAAGTCCGAGTCCTCTAATTCGACCAAGATCGGCCGCATTTGCCACATGAACGTGCGTATCGATCATACCGGGTATGACCCACTGGTTTGTGGCGTCGACCGAATCTGACGCATGAACCGGGTCGATGTCCTGGTCTATTCGCTCGATTTTCCCGTTAGAGATTCCGATATCCGCTACTTCATCTAAGCCAGATTCGGCGTCGAGAACACGTCCGTTACGTATCAGGAGATCATAGTTAGCCAAGTAAAATTCCTCGTTCTTTCCAAGCTATTGAGCGATTCTTGCGGCAGAATTGGGTGCAGTTTATTCACAAAAACTAAAATTAGTGCACGGCATCCAACAGTTCGGCGTCGATTCGACACTTCAACGGGCTTCAAATAGATTTGAATACGAATAATTTTCCAACTCGGCCACTACTAACGTACTTCTCGGTGATGTTCGTTATTGCGATAAGCTTTTCTGCTCTGTCCGTGACCGCACGTGCACAAGATCAAGACGAAGAGCCGATCGTTGGCTATCGAATACTTGGCGAGTCACAGGCGGGAGCGCATCTGATTCAACTGCAAGTGAGCCCCGTCACTCCGATCGTCGGCACATCTCGATTCGCAGTGCGAATTCGTGATGCCGCAACCAGGGAAGACATCGACGATGCAAAGGTCACCCTGCTCGCTGCACCAGCCGAGCACGGAGAAGCGCAGTACACGCTTGTATTGAACTCTCCGGTAGATCCAATCTTCTACTTATCACAGCTTGATCTTGAAACAGAAGGTCTCTGGGCGGTGGAAGTTGGCGTTGAGACCGAGCTCGGAACGGGCACGACTGTTATGTCGGTTAAGGTCGAGTCAAGGGGACGAAACAGTACTGGAAACGGATGGGGAACCGCGCTGTTCGTACTGATTTCGCTATCGTTCGTTGTTGGTACCGGATGGATCTGGTACACCTCTAAGAAAGCGCTCAAACGTCGTGACCAACTTCGCTAGATAGAAATTGTGATCGTTTTGCGGTTACACGAATTTCGCTGATTTTGAGTTCAGAGCAGGTCGAAATTATTGACCAAAGACGCTCTCAGTGCTAGGTTTGCGGCATCTACGTGGTGTGCGATGACCAATGAGTAACCTGGCTTCCTCGTGCGTAGTCGACACAATCTATAAGGCAAGATTGAGTTCAATACTCAGTGTTGACTAATGAGGAGTACGATATGACGGAACCGGTACGGTTTGAGGCTGAAGAGATCACTCCGAAAGAGAGTGGACGAGGAATGCTTGTTGAATCAGCACCTTTTGTGGCCTCGGTTGAACGATTGATGATCAGAGTTCGCAGTGCGAATCTCAAGGATCACGGCCAGATGCTCGATAATCTCCAAGCTTGGATAGATCGTGCAATGTCTGGTGGAATTGACGTCCTTAGGGATGGCGATCAAATTTTAGGGACTCTCAACGCTAACGTGGGTGAGATGATCCATTCTCGGACGATGCTTCGTCGCATTGTTGCACCAATGGTTGGTCTCACAATTTTGGCGACCGCACTAGCGGCAGTAACGGTGACAGTTTCAGGCGTTGAAGCACTATTCCTATCGACCCCGCTTGAAATCGTATTTGCGGCGATCATCTTCGGTATCGCAGGAAGCGCTTTCACAGTGCTACTGCGAGCGGTAACGATGCAGCTGGAATACACCGAAAAGGTGGCGTTGTTCATGGTCGGCTTGGCTCGACCGTTGGTTGGTGGAGTTCTGGCTTTAGCAGTGTTCGCACTGTTTGGTGCCGGAATCATCTCTCTGCCGCTAGTTTCTGATCAGGAATCAACCACTCGGGTGGCCTTCTTGGCAGGTTACGGTGGAACGGGAATATTCGCAGGTCAGCTAGCACTGTTTGCATTCGCATTCGGCGCTGGAATCTTCGAAGGCTACCTAACGCCTCGATTCTCACGAGGAGTGGCTCGAGTTGCTGACAAGATCAGCAACGCAACTTCGTAGTTTCATCAGTTCGACAATACGAACGAAATCGAAAAGACCGGTTCCATTTAGTTGTGACCGGTCTTTTTTATTGATCATTTTTATGTGGTCGTTGGGTATGTTGACAGTGACCAAGGTTGGCTTTGGCTCTGATCCGATTAGAGTTCCTCACTCACTGACACTCTAACGTCATCTGTAACGATCCAAATGATCATCGCCGCCGATAACACCAATAGCATGGCGAGGACGATCGACATACCCTTCATGGAAGATATGTGTCGTACACGTCGGGTGTTGGCTCTGCGCTCGTACTTCGGTCGCACGACTTTCCATATCGGAACCGATCATTGGGTCATTCAGACTCTGTTTCAGGCTTCGAAAGTCCAACGAAGCAGTCAGACTCGATGCCGTATGCACATCATATATCGGGTGGAATTTATTAAAATACGAACAGAGCTGGTTACGCCATCAACCCTTCGCCCACCAGATGATCAGAGCGAAAATGATGACGTAGAAAATAGTTCGAATAACGAGTTGGCGAACTGTAACCGAACGTCGACCATCGGGGTCGCCATCGCCTCTGTTCCACATATTCACAATCGCTTTCCTTTGGTGGTGATTCCTAGCGGTTCCACGTTACGTGCTGGGTCTAAACCGAGCCCTTGAACGATGCCAGTTGATCGGCAAAAGTAAACACAGCAGGAAGTCCACCAGTGTGTAGGAATATGACCGTTTCATCTTCGGAGAATCCGCCCTCTCCGACCTGATCGATCAAAGCTGCCATCGCGGTGCCCGTGTAGTTGGGGTCGCAGATTATCGCATCGGTCTGAGCAGCAATGTGAATAGCCTCGTTGACCTGCGCACTCATCACACCGTAGCCCTCGCCAACGTACTGGTCGAGTATTCGCATATCCCTTTTCTCGAACGTCACCGGCAGATCGAGTAGCTCCTGGATGTCCTTGTTGTGATCGAAGATATATCCACTAAGAGGAACATCGTAGTTCACCGTGACACCCGTGAACTTCCAGTCGAGCCCCATCGATTTCGCGGCAATGATGAGCCCCGAGAGAGATCGACCCGCAACGCCGATGATATGGACGTTCTTGAGGTCGTTTTCGTCGATTTGTTCGAGAATTTCGATTCCTGCCTGAATGAATCCGACCATTCCGACAATTCGTGGGAAGAGATGGTCTTGGATCAGGTAAGGCTTGTGGCCTTCAGATTCCAACTCTTCTTTCATGCGAGTTGCGTAGCCTTCGGCGTCGCCCGATTGATATTCGTCGAGAAGGTGAAGTTCGGCTCCAAGAATTTTGTCGATCAACAGGTTGCCCTGAATGTTGCGATTCGCTGCGTTCTTTAGAACGAGAATGTAGCGCATGCCGATTTTATTTGCGGCAGCGGCGGTCATTCGAGCATTGTTCGAGTGATAGTCCATGACGTTGATCATCACGTCGTAGCCTAGATCAGCAACGTGAGGCATTTCGAACTCGTAGTGCCGAGCTTTATTCCCGCCGTACGCGAGGCCGGTCATATCTTCACGCTTGATCCAGATTTTTGGACCACCGAGTCGCTCGGTAAGCCGTGGCATTTCTTCCAGCGGGGTTGGCAGATGTGCGATGTTCATCCGCGGAAGCTTGTCGATCTTGGCCTGAAGTTCGTTGGGCGTGAGATGTTGTGTCATGGTGCTGGGTGCCAGTGGCACTTTTTCTATGTCTTGGCGGATCTGGGCTAAAACGGGAATTGTAAAGGTGTCGAGTATCTTGTGTGGTTTGAATTATGATTTCTGTAAAAATTGTCTAAGCTAATCTACGAATTTATCGGCGTGGGCGAAGAGTTGGGGGAGTCCGCCGGAGTGGATGAACACTATGGTTTCTTCGGGGTCGATTCGTCCCGCACGAAACTCGCCGATCAATCCCGACATCGCCTTTCCGGTGTAGTTGGGATCGAGAATCAGTCCTTCTGCCTTGCCGACCATCTGAATCGCTTCGATCACACGGTCGTCCGGTTCGCCGTACGCAGGACCTTGATAGTCCTCAAGCACTTGAATATCGTCAGTATCTAGTGGCTGCTCAAGATCGAACATTTCGACAACCTGCTTCGACCTATCGGCAGTTACGTTCTGGAAATCTTCTATCTTCCCAGGAGAGTACTGGCATGCTGTTGTGCGCCAGTCGAGACCACGGTTCTTGGCGTAGAGGCGTAAACCGGCGATTGATCGGCCGGTGAGTCCCCAGAATCGAATCGGAGCTTCGACTCCCTCGTCGGCAAGCTGCTGTTCAAGTTCTAATCCCGTTTCCATGAATCCGATTATTCCCATTACATCAACGAACGGGTCGTCTGGCACGATGTATGGCTTGCGGTTGCCTGCTGTTTCTGCTGCGAAAATCTTCTCAGCCACTTGTCGGGCGTACTCGATCGGAGTTCGGTGAATCACAGCACCCATAAGCTTGCAGAGCAGGAGATTTCCAGTGAGCGAAGCATCAATGTTGTCGTGAGACACGATGTGGTATTTCAGCCCAGCCTTCGCGCATCCTGCTGCGATAAATCGAGCCTGATTCGAGTGATAGTGATTGATGTTGATCACGGTGTCAAAACCACCTTTGAGGATGTTGGCGATCTCGAATTCGAAGTGGCGACCCTTGTTCCCACCGAAAGCCAAACCAGTCACATCATCACGCTTCACGAGCATCCTATTTGGTACGTCAACGCCTTCGTCGGTCATCGCTTGCTTCAACCGATCAAGCGGTTCAACAGGTGTATTTAGAGTCGAAAGCTTGAAGCGTGGAAGTTCTTCGAGTTTTGTACGGATATGTTCTTGAGAGACGGTCACAGTGTGTACTCCGAGATTTTGGCGTTAGCTGTTCTGGGCCGGTAGCCAGCCCCACGGTCGGGGTCCGTGATCGAGTGGTTGCGGGATACCGTCTTTTATCGCCATAACTGGCTTGATCGCCTGTGAACCAGCTTTAGTAGCGCCTGAAGATTCGATGAACGAAAAATCGCCTTCAACAAGATCGACAATCGAGATATCGGCCGTTGTTCCAGTACTGAGCGAGCCAAGATTATTGGCGATTCCAAGAATTTCGGCTGGCTTTGATGTAGTCATTCGAATCGCATCCTCGAACGAAATACCCATCGTCATTACTTTGCCCATGCATTCAGTTAGCGAGAACACCGGGCCAGCGTAAATACCCATTGCGGTGATATCGGAACTGATCGTATCGGGGAGGAACCCTTGGTCGATTACTGCCTGTGCTGAAGCAAACGTGAAGTTACCTCCCCCAACACCAACGTCGAAGTAAACGCCGTTTTTGCGGGCTTCTTGCGCTTGTGAGATTAGCGATCCGTCTGCCAGTAAAGCACCGACAGCCCCACTCAAAGTGTGAGTAACAACATCGCCCTTGCCGAGAATGTCGGCCAAGAGAATTGGCGTGAGATCGGCTGCGATTGGGTTTTGTCCTGCAATATCTCCAACGTGAACCATCACGAATCCACCAGCTTCATCGGTAATTGCTTTCGCAGCTTTTGGCATGTCATTTCCGAGAGCAGTAATTCCGGGTGTGACCATTCGAGCCTTTACGCCCTTGATGATGTCGGGTGCTGATTGGATTACCTGAACCGATGAAGCGTGATCGATATCGCTTGAAGACTTGACCTCAGGAAGATTTGCAACGCCCATCTTCCCGATGTTGAGAAGCGCCAAAAGTCGGGTTTTGGCATTTGGGACGAGATAGTTGATGAGTCCACCAGAGTTCAAGGCACCGATGGAACCGGCATCGAGAATGGTCGTCACACCCGCGCTCACCCCGGCGGTATCGGGATCGACCATGAAATCATCGTTATTTGGCTTGCGAATACCGCCAGCGGCGTGTGTGTGAAGGTCGATTAGGCCTGGCGTTACAACGAGTCCTGTGGCATCGATAGTCCGCTTGCTTGCAGAAGCATCAATGTTGACCTCAACAGCAGCGATTTTCCCGTTGTTCACGGCGATATCGAGTTTAGTGTCGATGTTATTGGTGGGGTCGAGTACTCGACCGCCAGTGATTACGAGATCGTAGGAAGTAGGAGGTGTTGGCATGTTTGTTCCGGAATCGGCAAGTTTGTCACCCCGGTGCGTATCGGAGTTGGAAGTTCGATATAAATCATCTTAGAATTCAGCCAGCGATTGTGAACGATGCGATGCTCGTTGTCATCCTGCTCAGCGAAATCGTAGAATCATTCCATCCTGTCACCGATCGATTAGGACAAAACGTTCAGATTGAGCAGCACTAAGAAGCGATTTATGTTGCCGTTGAGCCTGACCGATTTGCGCAAGGAATTACCAGCATTCTAAGCAACACTTCAAAGTTCTCACACTCGGCTCAAACCATAAGAGCGAGTATCACCAACGTTCGAAATGGAGCACGAATCTAACTCGTAGATAACGGATCTGCAACGGTCGCCGAAGATTTGGAAAACGTCTTCGATTGCGCTGTGAAGTCCGACATAGAACGTTCGGTTGGCAAACAAGGTTCTGGAATAGGCCTTTTCGTTGCAAATGCAATTTTCGAAGCCCACGGAGGAAAAATCGTGATCGAAAGTATGCCCGACATCGAGACCAAGGTTTGGATAGAAATTCCAAACGCTGTTGAATCGATAATTTCGGGTTAGTACTCCCGCAAACTTCCGTCAGGATTAATAAGCGCTGGGCGTTCGTATGGCACTGGCGGGTAGTGCTTGAATGCTTCTTCGTTTAGTTCCACCCCAATACCGGGTTTGGTTGGCACTTCGAGATAGCCACCTACTCGCTTAAGAGGTTCTTTTACGAGTTCGGCCTTGATGCCGTGATCGTCGTCATACGGGTATTCCTGCACTGAAATGTTGTGCACTGCAGCATCGATCTGAACGCATGCCGCGGTGAGAACGCAGCTAAGCGGGTTATGCGGAATGACGCCAACATAGGCCGCTTCTGCCATCGCCGCTATTTTCTTCACGTTGGTGATGCCACCGGCAAGCGATAGATCAGGGCGAACAAACGCTGCACCCTGATGATTCATCAGATCACGGAACTGATAGATCGTGTACAAACGCTCACCCATTGCCAACGGAATCGGCTGCTGTTGCGCAACCCAACCCCACTGATCCATGTTTTCTGGCTCGATAGGGTCTTCGTAGAAATATAAGTTGAACGGTTCTAATGCTCGACCCAGCCCGATCGCCTCTGCGGGTGTTAGGCGGTTGACAACGTCGATCATGATGTCGCAATCGGGTCCGGCAGCTTCTCGAACCGCTGCAATCCGCTCGACGGCGTTGTTCTGCATGCCGGTGAAGCTCATGTTTTCGAGCCCGATCCCTTCTTCGAAATCAGAATTTCCGAAATCTCCGAACGGATAGACCCTCAGCGCGGTAAATCCCTCCTGGACCCGTACTGCGGCTTCTTCAGCCAGCGCTTCGGGGGAATTGCCGCCGAGATGCGTATACAGGCGAACTTTCTCGCGAACGGGACCGCCCAGCAGTTCGTAAACCGGCTTGTTTAGCGCCTTGCCCTTAATGTCCCATAAGGCGATGTCGATAGCGCCAATAGCCGCCATCATGTCCGAACCGCCCCTGAACAGCTGGCGTCGGAACATATGCTGCCAGTGTCGTTCGATGTGCGAAGGGTCTTTGCCGACCAAATACTCTGCACAGTACTCAACGGCTGCTCGTGGAACGAACGGCGTACCGCCCGTTCCGCTCGCTGGGTGAAGCTCGCCAACGCCGGTGATCCCTTCATCAGTTTCAACTTTCACATAGTTGAAGCGATCG
The DNA here is from genome assembly GCA_018673955.1 of Chloroflexota bacterium. GTDB lineage: Bacteria > Chloroflexota > Dehalococcoidia > Lucifugimonadales > Lucifugimonadaceae > Lucifugimonas. The sequence goes on from JABHBJ010000103.1 coordinate 14,122, forward strand.
ACAGGTAGAACGGTTACTTCTGTAACTTTCATAGTGTGAGTGCTCTCAGGTTAGTAGTGACTCGAGGCATTGAATACCCGTTAGCGACATTTGGCAATAGGCGAGTCGGTGCAGCTGTTTGACCCGAATAGATGATCTCCGGTGTAAGATTTTCGAGAGATTTCTGCAGTTGGCTTGAAGATTTCAAGTGCGGGTTGGTATATCGGCTGCTCTATACATTGGTGACAAGGAAAAAACTCATGGCAGGACCCCTGCGCGTTGGATTAGTTGGTGTTGGGCAGCGTGGACTTCAGCATGTTCAGGCGTTGGTAGGCATGCAGGCCGACGAGATGATCCAGATCACCGCTCTTGCCGACCCTTACCCGGAAAACCTCGAAGACAGCAAGATCAACAAGTTCGTTGACGGCTACTCATCAGCTGGAATCAATATGTTCGATAGTGCCGACAGCATGATCGAATCGGGTTTGGTCGACGCCATTTGGTTCGTCATTCCGCCAAACCAGCACAAGGGCGAAATCGAACGAGCTGCAGAGCGCGGAATTGCCATCTTGGCTGAAAAACCTCAGTCGCTTTACTTAGACGACATCATTTCTCAGGACGCCGCAATCACCAAGGCTGGCGTGCCAAGCACCGTCGGTTTCCAGATGCGACACGATCGTGGTTACACCGATATCCATGACTACCTCAGCGACAAGTGGGTCGCAGCGATGACGATGATCGCCGAGGGCGCAGTTGAAGGCCACGGCGTAAAGCACACCCGAACTGAAGAACAGGGCGGACCCGCCAACCGTGTTTGGACCGCCAACCGGGCGTGGTCGGGCACTTCTGTCGTTGAAGCCGGAATTCACCAGACCGACATCATGCGGTACTGGTCGAACGACGATGTCGGCTGGGTTCGAGCAACCTACACCGATCGTCCTGCCGAGCTTCACGAAACCGAAGGCGACAATCCGATTGCCTACACCGTGACTTACGGTATGAAAAAGGGCGGCGTCGCAAACATCATCTTCACCAAGCCTGCCCGCTCGTACTACGGCGGTCGATTCGATGTGATTATTCACACTCACGGCACGATCAAGCTTGAAGATGATTTTGTCGACTACACGTTCGATGGCGATTGGCCACCTGCACAGAACCCGACTATAGATCAGGTTCGCAAGGTGATTTCGGCAGGTCCCCACACGACTGCAATGGGTGCAGAGAGTACTCGTGCCATCGGTCAGGCATTTGCCAACTCGATTACCGAGAGCGATCCTTCGAGGCGGTTGAATTCGTTCAATTCTTCGATCAATTCACTTGCGGCAGTACTTGCAGCGAACATCTCGAACGATCTCGACGGTGAGAAGATTGTTATCGACGAGTTCATCAACGACGATAAGTACGCCAAGTATCGAGTGAACCCAAACCGGTTGTAATTCGTCTCGCTTAAATATCAGTCGCGAAATATTACGACCATCATCCTGAGCTCCGTCGAAGGGTCTTACGTTGCAACAGGTGCATGTCGACTTGCTGCCGCAATCGTGACCCTTCGACGGAGCTCAGGATGACAACGAAAAATTCAACCTTAGTCGATACATTCGTACTTCAGGAACAAGTGCGAAATTACGGAGAAAACATAAATTGCCAATAGCAGGTGAATGGTTCACCCCGACAGGTTTGAGCTTCAATTCGATCAAGGCCCGCCCCGAAACGACGTGGGTTCACTTTTCTCTCAGCGACTCCAATGGCATTGTTGGGCAGGGCGAGATCACCGATACTCAGGTCGATCAATCTATCGCTCCGATAGTTGCGAGCCTGGCGAATAATCTTCGTGGCGAGAAACTTACTGCCGATACCGATGTCATCGCACTGAACAATCTAACCATTGAACAGCTTGAGACTGATCTTCCGCTAGCAACTGCTGTAAGTGGACTTCGATGTGCAATTGCCGATGCTCTCGCACAAGTTATGCAGTTGCCGCTAGTTGATTACCTGCGCGAGTTGTACGGTCACCAAGGCAAGGCCGATCGTAAAGTTCAGCTTTACTCGAATATCAATCGAGCGTTGAAGCCGACTTTCGATGGCATGATGGATCGGTCGCCAGACGGCTTTGCAGAAATGGCACAACGTGCGATGGAGGCCGGGTTTACGACGGCTAAGTGTGCACCGTTCGACGAGTGCAACGCTCCGTTCAATAATCCCGGTGTTCCCCGGGAAGCCGAAATCGGATTAGACCGAATTCGTGCTGCAAAAGATGTGATTGGATCTGACCGAACGCTATTAGTTGATTGTCATTCACGCTTTGATCTTCAATCTGCCCTTGCACTTGAGCCTCAACTTCGTGAAGCAGGTGTTGGTTGGTTCGAAGAGCCGGTCGATCCGATCACCATGGCTGACGACATTCGAGCCATTCGTGACAAGGCTGAAATGACCATGGCTGGCGCAGAAATGGGCTACGGTGTGGCTCTATTCAAGAAACTCATGGAAGATGATGTACTCGACGTCGTAATGCCCGACGTTAAGTTCTGTGGTGGCCCTGTTGAGGCGTACTTGATCGGACGAGAGCTTGAACCGCGCTGGGGAGGCTCGGTGTCGATGCACTGTCCGTCGGGGCCACTCTCGCTACTGGCATCTGCTCACGCAACAGCAGCGTTCGGCGCGACGATCCCGCTTGAGCACGCCGTGTACGAAGCCGATTGGCGACACGAGGTATTGGAGCCGTTTGAGATCGTGAAGAACGGGTATCTCGAACTACCGGAAGGTCCCGGGCTCGGCGCACGGGTTGATCCGGTGGCTATCGCCATGCGTGGAAAGCAGTGGACCGAGTAACACGCAGGCGTTTTTTTAGGATCTGTCTGGACAATACTTCCCGAGTGCATCCGAGGGATCTGGTGGGGTAGCGCGAGTCGGCACTGGGCTACATATAAGCTAAATCTGGCTACTCTCACACTGAAAGTTCATAGGCGTGCCTTCCGAACCACCCGTTTCTTCTGCTCCTTCTTTCGTCGGACCTAATCTGACTCATCGTTCTGTTTTGGCGGAACGACTGATCGATCTTGAGATCGAACCGGGCTCAGAGTTTGTGGTTGAGATGATTCCCCGAGGATATTCGCTAGGTGAAGATTGGGAGAGCCTCCCTAAATCTGCCCAGAGTTCTGAAAACGGGGTCGTCTTGATAAGCGTTGTCGATTCGCTAACAGGAATCCGACCTAGATTGGCATTTCTACCTCCGTTTCCAATTGGTGATGCAAGCGAATCAAACTCGTTCGACACCCTTCGGCAGCACATGGTTAATCACCATACGATTGCGATCATCCTGCTTCGACTCGGTCACTGGGCAATCGCTATTGCTGAAGATGGCGAATTGGTGGTTACGAAAACGGGAAGCCGGTACGTGAAAAACCAACATAAAAAAGGTGGTCAATCATCGAACCGGTTCCGGCGCGGTCGTGAGAAATGGATTCGGGAGTTGTTCGATCAGGCGGGCGAAGTTGCTACCGCTCGATTTCGAGATTACCCAGGGCATTTGGAGTACTTAGCAATGGGTGGTGATCGAGTTGTGCTTAGTCAGTTTTTGAAACGTATCAAGTTGCCTGATGGGCTCGGCGATAGAGCTTTGCCCAATCGAATATCGGTCGATCAACCGGGAAGAAAGGCACTTGACGATGCTGTTCGAGATGCATGGTCGTATCGTATGTACGAGTTTGTAGACTAGCTTTCAGTTCGACTCTTTTTCAATCTTCGAAACGTTTTTCTCAAGAGTTTGCTGGACTAACCTATCGATATTCATTCCGAGTTTTCGTGCCGCTTTTACGAGAGAACAGTAGGACTTTTCGGATAAATCGATGATGGGCATAACGGTTTCTCGGGTTAGCTCCTAAAAATGCCTTTGCAAGAACCACTGTTTCAATACTGAACCAAAATCTGCCCATACATATATACAGTGTGGAACTATACGTACGTGTGCATGAGGCGTAGCATCGTGCAGCCCGACGGTTTAGGGCATGAGGCGTCCGTTCCAGAGCATTGATTTGTTCTAAAAAACCGGTGAACGTCCTGAGGTCGAACCTCTCACGTAGATATCGAAATATAGGATGTTAAAAATATGACTAGTGCACAAGAGGGTGAACGAGTCGCCTATTTCAACGGCGAGATTATCCCTGAATCAGAGGTCAAAGTGCCTTTCCGCGATCGTGGCTTCAAGTACGGCGATGCCGTGTTCGATATGACTCGAACCTTTGGGCACAAAATATTCAAGCTCGAAACCCACATCAAGCGTTTTTACGATTCGCTCAAGTACGTCGACATCGATCCGGGCATGTCTCAGGATGAGATGGTTGCTAAATCCAAAGAGGTGCTAGAAGCCAATATGCATCTTCTAGGTCCTGACGACGACTTCTGGGTTGGGCAACGTGTTTCGCGCGGAGTCGACCTTGTTGGTGGTGATATGTGGGAGACCGCTGGAGGCCCCAACGTGATTATCGAGTGCGCACCGCTCCCTCTGAAACCTCGTGCCCGCCTTTTTAAAGATGGCATGGATGTACTCGTTCCTTCAGTAAGACGAACGCCGCCAGAGTCACTTAGCCCTCGAGCGAAGTCGCACAACTATTTGAACTTGATCATGGCCGATATGGAAGCCAAGGCTCAAGACCCTGAGGCGTGGGCGATTCTTCTCGATACCCGAGGTTTCCTCACGGAAGGCATCGGATCGAACATTTTTACGATCAAAGATGGTGTGATCTACTCGCCTCAGGAACAGTATGTTCTTGGCGGAATCTCTCGTGAAACGGCAATCGAGATGGCTGCACGTATCGATGTTCAGGTTGTGACGAAGGACATCGACCTTTTCGATGCCATGACGGCCGATGAAATATTCCTAACTTCCACTTCGCTATGTATTTGCGGAGTTCGTTCGTTCCAGGGGCGCCAGATTGGCGATGGCACTGCCGCAGGACCGATTACAAAGGCTCTCATGAACGAATACGTCGATTTTGTTGAGTACGACTGGCTCGGTCAGTACCTGAAGCGACTAGAGGACTAGGACAGGATTTAGACAAACGTGAGCACGACCAATAACTTGTACCTGCCTGCCAAGGGTGAATGGGAACGACGAGCCGCTCGCGACATTGGTGTCGATCAGTCGAAGCTCGATGAGGCCGTTCAGTTCGCCAAAGACAACGAAATAAACTGGCCTATCGACATTCGCCACGGCAATGTCGGTCAGGACGCTCCTGAATGGGCCGAAAAGCTAGGTCCGTTCAAGGATCGCGGTGGACCGGCTGGAGTCGTGATCAAAGACGGCTACATAGTTGCTGAGTGGGGCGACCTAGAACGGGTTGATCTCACGTTCAGCGCTACTAAAAGCTATGTTGCAACTATCGCAGGGCTGGCATTCGATAAGGGCATGATTAAAAGCACGTCTGACACTGTTCTAGAGTACGAAAAAGAGCACTCGATCATCCAAAAACACACTGGTAAGCCAGTGGACGGATTCGATACCGACCAAAACCGCGGGATTACGTGGGAGCACCTTCTTCAGCAGACGTCTGAATGGGAAGGAACGATCTACACCAAGCCGGATATCGTCGATTGGAATCGAAATCTCGATCCCGAGGGTATGGGCGCTTCTGGTGACTACTCAAGACGTGAGCGAAAATCGCCTGGTGATCACTGGGAATACAACGATGTTCGAGTGAATCGAACTGCGTTGGCATTATTGGCAGTTTGGAGCGAGCCTCTTCCGGGTGTTATCAAGCGTGAAGTTATGGATCCAATCGGGGCTTCCAACAGCTGGAAGTGGCACGGGTACGGCGATCACTCGGTAGTTGAACTCGATGGAATGGTGTCTGAATCGGTTTCAGGCGGAGCACATTGGGGTGGTGGCTTATGGGTCGACACTCTGGATCACGCCCGCTTCGGGATGCTTTATTTGAACCGTGGCCGCTGGGGTGATAAGCAGATTATTTCCGAGAAGTGGATCGACATGATGACGGAGCCGTGTGATCAGAACGATCAATATGGTTACATGTGGTGGCTCAACACTGGTGGGGTGCGCTACGGCAAGCATGCTTCGGAATCGACGTTTGCGGCTTCAGGCGCTGGTGGTAACTGTGTAGTTATCGATCCTGAAAAGGATCTTGTGGTTGTGACTCGGTGGTGCGAAGACGTTGCTGGTGTGGTTGATCTCGCAGCTTCAGCCGTTAGGTCGGGAAGCTAACTCCAGTCACTAATGTCATCCAATTCTGTAGAAGATTCTCAAAATACTGAACAGCCTGAGGCTGCCGAAAAAATTGATCAGCGTCAGCCGCTTTCATTAAAAGCGGGTGCGTTCGCGCTGTTGCTGGCAACGATGTGGGCAGGGAATCCCGTTGCGAACAAGGCTGGGCTTCAAGATGCCGGCCCATTACGACTCGGCTACTTGCGATTCATTCTTGGGGCGATCGTCGTACTCATATACGCACTCGCCACTCGCCAGTCGTTCAAAGTTAAGAAACGCGAGTGGATTCCGCTGATACTTCTCGGCATTTTGTTCACCGTTCAACTTGCATTTATGAACGTTGGGCAAGATTACACATCGGCGGGTCATGCAGTAGTCGTGACCACCACATTTCCACTGTGGACAGGCGTGTTCGCCCATTTCTTTGTTCCGGGCGACCGTATGTCGCGATCGAGAACGTTCGGAACTTTGGTGGCGTACGGCGGTGTAGTTGCCGTGTTCTACAAGGGGTTCGCCGATTCCAGTTCAGATTTCCTAATTGGTGACCTGCTATTGCTTGGATCGGCAGTGCTTCTGGGCGGGCGCCAGGTGTTCTTGTCGCAGCTCGGTCAAGGCATCGATCAGCACAAGCTCTTGATGGCTCAGAGTGTGTTCGGCATCGTAACGTTCGTGGTTGCCAGTATGATATTTGAAGGCAACGAGGCCTTTACGGTTACAACGAAGCTGGTGCTAGCGCTGTTCTACACAGGTGTGTTGATCGCTGGGCTGGGCTTTATCGGGCAAACATGGCTTCTGAAGCGGTATTTGCCTTCGAGAGTAACCGTTCTGTCGTTGAGCCAGCCGATATTCGGCGTGTTGTTCAGCTGGTGGATACTTGGCGAGTCGATAGGCGGCGAACTGTACGTTGGCGCGATGCTTGTCGTTATCGGTTCAGCATTGGCGCAGCGTAGAGGCAAGCCTAAGGCTACTAACCTGCCAAAACCTCCTGGTGATGCTTCTCGATAACGCTGTGAACTACTTCGATGTCGAGACTGTATTTCGGGTAGAACGCTTCGACCCCCTGCTTCTTGAGCAAGGCTTTCGTACTCGCAGTCCTGTTTCATTGAAGTCAACACAACTACAGCAAGCGGATCTATTTTTAAGATTGTGCTTACCGCTTTGAGACCGTTCATCTTGGGCATCTGCACATCCATGACTACGGCGTCAGGAAGAAGTTCCTGAAGCGTATCACCGGCGTCTGCGCCATCTTCTCGTTCAGCAACAACAGCGAATCCACCAGCCTTATCGAGCATTGCTCGGATAATGTCACGGAAAATCGGCTGGTCATTGATTAGAAGAAGTCGGTACATGTGTTGCTCTCGTCGCGCTAGAAGGGCCTGTTCGATAGGTAGAATTATCGCTGCACCATGTCAGATACAAAGTCCAATACAGAAAATAACGAACCTGCCACAGGATTCGTCCCAACAGCTGAGACTTCAGGAATCACGCGTCTAAGTAAGACCGACAGTGAGACCGAAGGTGATCATCTTAGGCGCGTTGCCGATGAGTTGAGCGGATCGGGAGAAGAACGGTTAGGCAAGCTTCGAGCGATGCTTTCGAGTAGAGACCCCAATGAGCAAGTGGCGGCTGCACGCGAGCTTGGGAAGATCGGATCATTGAAAGCGATTCAAATGCTTCGAGAACTTCTGGTTTCAAGTCATGATGTATCGTGGAAGCTCGCCATACATGGTCTGCGCGTGGGTGGATCTCGTGAAGGATGGTTGTGCCTTGAAGGCGTGGCGCAGGAAGATGCGTTACAGCTTGCATCTGATAATCGAAGGCTTTCAGATTTGTCGTTCAAACGGCTGATGTCGATGGGGCGCACCAAAATGATGGATCGACTGTTCAGAGCAGCCGATGGTCATTCAAGATCGATTCCTGGTGATGTTGCAAGGAAATTCTCTGTGGATGCTGTTGCGACGCTACCTGCAATGCACAAAGGCGTGATGGAGCATCGTCTTGGATTGCTCAACGGTGCATCGGCGACACCTTCCGACACCGCAGCCGCTCTGAGTATCGAACTTTCGAAGGCTCGGGCGCTCGAATTGGAGAGCTGGCAGACGATTCATTCGCCTGCAGAGTTCGGATAACCCGACTTTTCCCTCTGGCAGGCATATACTTTCGAAGTATTGAGTAAAGATCAGGCAACCGAGCAACCATCTGAATCGTCTAGCAGCCCGCCAAAAACGATTGTTGACCGTGGAGCAATTTCACGGCTCATGCCCGACACCCTCGCAGCTGCCTTCCGGTCACTAAGCAATCGTAACTTCCGGTTCCTTTGGTTTGGTCAACTTCTATCAGCCACCGCGATGCACGCCGATATGGTCGCTCGAAGCTGGCTTGTGTGGGATCTCACAGGCTCGTCCACTTCCGTTGCTTCGGTTCTTGTAGCAAGAGCCGTGCCAATGCTGATTCTCGGGCTTATTGGTGGTGTCGCTGCTGATCGATTCGACCGTCGCAAGCTGTTGATGATCATCCAGATATGGACGTTGTTGATGCATGTCTTGATGGCTGTGCTATTGCTATCTGGCATTATCGAGCTGTGGCACGTGTACGTACTGGCTTTTGGGCTTGGGGCCGGAATGGCGATGAACCAACCGGTGCGAACTTCAATCATTCCTAATTTGGTCGCTAAGAAAAACATGATGAACGCCATGTCGTTGAATTCGGTTGCGATCAACAGCACCAGGCTCATAGGACCAGCGTTGATCGCACTATTGATCGCTGCTACGGACGTTGGCTGGGCTTACGTATCGGCGGCTGGCGCGTTCGTATTGGTGATCATATTTACTACCAAAATTGAAATTCCTCGCATTCCGGTTACGGGTGGACGAGGAAATCCTATTCACCAACTGATCGAAGGATTCGTGTTCATCGGTCAGAACCGAGCGATTTTGGCATTGGTGTTGCTTGGCCTTGGTCCTCTAGCGATCGGATTTTCACATCAGGTTTTGCTGCCTCAATTGGTTCAAGAACAGTACGGATATGGCATCGCTCTATTGGGAGTCCTGACATCTGTAGGAGCGGTTGGTGGTCTGGCCGGCGGACTGTTTATCGCTTCTAGAAAAGATGTGTCATACAAAGGCAAACTGATGCTTTTCTCCGCCGGATCGTACGGGTTTGCACTACTAGGGTTCGCGGGCGCTTCGTATTTGTGGATGGCGTTCCCACTGATTATCTGGATCGGTGCTTCACAGACTTTGTTCCGAGCAGGTAACAGTGCGACGTTGATGGAGCTCGCTCCCGACCGGTTGCGAGGCCGGATAATTTCGGCAACTCTTCTTGATACCGCCCTTTCTCCCGCCGCGGGAATCGCCGCAGGGTTCGTAGCCGATCAATATGGTGTTAGCGCGGGCTACCTGCTGCTTTCGGCAGGGTGTCTCGGAATCGTTGCACTTACTCTCGCCATCTATCCGAAAATAAAAGACCTTTAATCATTTCTTCTGCGACTCATACCGCATAATATGTTGCCGATTCGAGTTCACTGAATCTGCGTATTCGAATGTTCCGACTCACACGTTCCACTCGGCACTTCTGCGGAGCGGGCGACTCACAGACCCCAGCAATGATCATGACCTCTAAAAATGAAAATCACTGATATCAAAACGTTTCTCGTTAAAGGCGGCAACCGCAATTGGGTTTTCTGCAAAGTTCAGACCGACGAAGGCGTTCACGGTTGGGGTGAAGGCACGCTCGAACGACACGAGCAAGCTGTTGAATCGGGAATAAAGGCCCTTTCTGAACGGTTGATAGGTCGGGATCCGACTGAGATAGAGCGCAACTGGCAGATCATGTACCGACATGGCTTTTGGCGCGGTGGAGCGGTGATGGGTTCGGCGATGGCGGCGATTGATATCGCGCTGTGGGATGTGACCGGCAAGATATACGACCTTCCCGTGTACAAAATGCTCGGTGGCGCTGTTCGAGATCGAGTTCGGGCGTACACACACGCTGGCGATCTTCGAGGTGGATGGGACGCTGTGGATCAAGGGTTCACCGGATTCAAAACAGGTGGCTGGGATCTGAGCAAGCCAGAATTCCATGAAAAAGACGGTGCTGATTATCTTCACGAAAAGATCAAGGAGATGAGAAATCATTTGGGGCCCGACATGGAGATCATGATCGACAATCACGGACGTTCAAGGCCGTCTGAGGCGATTCGTCGCATGGCAGCTGTTGCGGAGTTCGATATCACGTTCTTCGAAGAGCCAGTTCCGCCAGACACCCTCGATGCGATGGAGCAGATTCGAAATTCTGACATCACGATGGACATCGCTACCGGTGAACGACTGTTCTTCAGGTATGGATTCCGAGATATTTTGCACCGACGACTTACTGATGTGATTCAGCCGGATATCGCTCACACTGGCGGTATTTCCGAGATTAAGCGGATCGCTTCGATGGCTGAAATCGAGTACATCAAGTTCGCACCGCACAATCCGAACGGCCCTATCGCAACTGCTGCTTCGATGCACGTGTGTGCGACGGTTCCGAATTTCTTGATCTTGGAAACGGCAAGAGATATGCCGTGGCACGACAACATTCAGACGACTCCGCTTGAAATCAAAGACGGTTACTTCGAGCTACCAACTGCACCGGGACTTGGAACTGATCTGGACGAGTCAATTATCTCAGAACGAACTTTCGACCCTGATGTCGAAAGAACTCTAGGAAATGCAGGTGGCGGTTCCGGGAGCTGGAACGCAGAGGATATGTCGCCAGCTGACGTTTAAGACTCTTATACAACCATCTACTCCGCTCTACATCTAAAATTTGGACTATGACGAATCAAACATTCCGCGCTGCACTTTTCGATATGGACGATACGCTGATCGATCGGCACGGGGCGTATGGCGATGTGTACAGAGTGCTTTACGACCAACATGAGGCGATTAACGGAACGACCAGTTGGGATGATGCATTCAAATATTTCTGGACGCTCTCACCCGATAATGCCACTGAACCTCGTCAGGCATTTTTAGATATTCAGAGTAAATACCCTGGCGTCATGGGTGATCCCGATTCTCACTACAACTTTTACTTTTCGAACATGGTGAAGTTTATGAAAGTGCTGCCGGGGGCAGTTGAGTTTGTCGATTGGATGAATTCAAAGAATATTACATGGGGGGTTGTGACCAACGGCGATCAGTTCCAGCACCAGAAAGCAGAAGCGACTGGGCTTGATAAGAAGGCTCCGTTCGTGCTGGCTTCGAAGATATTTGGGGTAGATAAGCCTGCGCCTGAGGTTTTCTTGGAAGCCGTTAGACTCCTTGAAATTGAAGGACTTAAAACCGAGGAAATTTTGTTTGTAGGCGACAACCCGTACACCGACATAATCGGTGCTCACGGCGTAGGGATGAAGACTGCATGGATACGGATGGGGCGTGAACAATATCCATGTGACGCACCCGCCCCCGACTACATTGTCGATCACGTCGAAGAGCTGAAGCACTTATTGGCGTAGAGTGCCTGACTTCCCAAGTGGATACGAGGGATCTTGTAAAAAGTGCGTTGGGCGGCTTTCCAACCGAAGTCTGTGTTTGAGATGGTAGTAACTCTCCCCAACTTCTTCGCAGCGGTCTACAATTCCGCCAAATTGGTCAGTGCACTTTGCGTGCACTCGAAATGGTCGCGAAAGAACGAAAGCGAGACAGCAATTTGGTTGGAGTTGCAGTACTAGGCACTGGACGTATCGGCGGAAGCTACATTGATGTAGTTAATCAGACTCCCGGAGCAGTCTTAAAAGTGGTTGCAGAGCAAAGGGCAGAAGCAGCAGCTCCGTGGGAAGACAAATACCCGGACGTTGAGTTTGTTTCCGACTATAAGGCCGTACTAGAGCGAGACGATGTCGACATTGTGATCGGCACACTACCGCATTGGCTCCACTACGAGGCAGGTCTCGATGCTGCCGAAGCCGGCAAGAATGTGTTCATGGAGAAACCTCTAGCATTGACCTCTTTGGAAGGCCGTCAGATGATCGATGCCGCAGCTGCCAACGGCGTGAAGTTGATGACTGCTCACACCCAGCGATACTATCCGGCGGTTCAGGCGATGAAGAAGCTAGTCGATTCGAAACGGCTGGGCGAACTAGTGATGGCGCACGATATGTGGCACAAGCCTTACCAGCCGTGGACTCGTCCTCCGTGGATGTTGATCGGTTCGAAGGGTGGCGGAATGGGTCAGATGGACGGAACTCACGAGATCGATAGGCTTATGTGGATCATGGGCGACGATATCGAGACTGTTAGTGCGCAGATCGGACAGGTCACATACCCGAGATCTGAAAACCCAGATATCGATTGTGATGACACTGCGATGTGCTTCCTGCGCTGGAAATCTGGCAAGGTAGCGACTATTAGCCGAATCGCTTGGCGTGTTGGTGCTACTGAATACGGTGGTGACTTCTTTTTCTCGAACGGAATGGCTCGCTTCAGGCTCAAGTACGGCAACGCAGAAGGCCAAGAGACGGCACTTTATGTTGCGGATTCAGAAGAAGGCACTTGGAAGAAGGAAGAGATTCGAGAGAATAATCCGTTGCTCGAAGAGTTCACTGAATACGTTCGGTCGATCGAACGATGTGATGACGATACGCCAATTCCACAAGAACACGGTCTGCGCGTACTAAGGGTGTTCGAAGCCACTGAGGAGTCGGCCCGAACTGGTCGAGAGGTAAAGATTGACTGGTAGATAGTTTGGACTCGGATTTATCAGCTCGAGTTTTAAGCTAAACAGCATCTACGAATCAGGATTCATACGTCCGTAAAACAGGTTCATTCCAGTTGGTTCTGACGACCTGATCGAATTTCTATCACAAGACAAAGTAACTTCCGCTCAACGAAGTTTGAAGGTTATATGACGTTTCTGGATGGATGATTCGTATTCTAGAGTAGGAGAAATCAGCGTTCGAGCGTGGGCTGACTCGCGCTTACTTTCGGGTTAATCCAGATCGTGAAACGATCGAGCTAGATTCGCTAGCGAAAATTCCCGAGGCAGTTCACGAAATATCCAATTAGCGGCAAGATCGCTCTAAACCCCGAGTCCACCCTGAACGATCTGATCGTCACGGACGATATCTCCGAGGTGGAGCGTGTGCGATGAATCGTTGATAGTTCCGACACTCCATCCGTATTTTCCGAAGCGGAATCGACTTATCGAGCAGTTGAAAATGTCGGTTCGCATGGCGAGACGATTGTCGATGCCCATGATGTAGTGGAACAAGGCACGCATAGTGTCGCCATGGCTGACGATAGCAATGGTGTGATTACCAGACTTCTCGTACCAATCCTCGTTGTAGAGAATTTCATCTTCGAGCCAGTTTGATGCTCGGCGTTCGACCCAGCGCATTGTTTCGCCGTCGGCAGCCTTGAAGTACTTGCCCTTCTCAGCCATGAGCAATCGAACTTCGGTCGGCATCACGTCCTTGGCAAGTTTTCCTCGCCATCCGGGAGTCTGCTTTTCGATTATTTCATCGACTCGAGTAAACTCTGCATCGGCGATGCCCATGCCCTTGAGCACGCCCTCGGTGGTCTGCACAGCCCGTACAAGCGAAGATGAGTAGATCCTGTCGAACTTCACGCCTTCCTTGCCTAGACGCTCACCCGCTGCTTCAGCTTGCTGATGGCCTCGATCGGTCATCGGAGCGTCGAAATTCACACCGGCAGCGATGCCCGGGGTTATGTTCGACTGTGATTCGCCGTGCCTGATGAAATAAAGATCGAATTCAACGTTGTCGTGAATCAAGTTAAAGGTCTCCGCGTGAACTAATTGTCTGCGAGTAAAAAGCAGCAAACGAACCGTAACATCTGATGGCGGTCTCCGCTGTCATGTCCCCGTCTGGTCCGATGAAAGAGTCTCGGGACATTCTTGTTTGGTTATAAAAACAATCAGACAACTGTTCGGGTACTATTACGCTGCGCGTAGGAAGACGACGGTTATTCGATCCGCCGAGCATTCAACTAAGTCACCTAAGAGGACAACATGAAACCAGCTGATCTGAAAGCTGCTCTGAAAGCTAAGACACCCGTATTTGGATTTATGATCTCGGCCACCGCAAGTATGCGCTGGGGACGAGTGTTCGCTGGTAGTACTCTTGATTTCGTAGTTATCGATTCAGAACACGGGTCACGTGACCGACAGCTCATCGCCGACACTGTTGCGCAGATGCAGTCACTCAGCATCACCGCTATCGTTCGAACCCCGAATACAGACGAGGTTTGGGTTGCTATGGCGTTGGACGCCGGGGCTGATGGTGTATTGGTTCCTTACTGCGAAACAGTCGATGAAGTTCGCCACACCGCAATCAAGGCTAAGACTCACCCTTTAAAGGGCGAGTACTACGAGAAAGTTGTGGCGACGGGTGAGTACCCTAGTGAAAAATCGGAAAAGTACCTCAATAACCGACACAAAGACCGCATCTTCATCATGGGTATCGAGAGTGAGCCTGCAGCGAACCGAGTTGAGGAGCTGATTGAGTGCGCTCCGATCGACGCCGTGTTTATTGGCCCTAACGACATGACGACTTCACTTGGAATTCCCGACGAAGTCGACAACCCGATCTACATCGACACTTTGAGCAAGATCATCAAGGCTGCAGACGATCGTGGATTGCCGACTATGATTCACCAGCAGACGATTTCAACGTCGGCTAAGGCGATCGAGTTAGGCGCACGATTCATCATGCACTCGTCTGACGCTGGAATTCTTCTGCGAGGAACTCAGGATGAGTTCGCTGAGCTTCGTAAGATCGCCGGCAAGAAGCACGGTGGAGTTGCTGAAGTTGTAGCTGAAGACACTCTCGACGTCGTTTAGCAGCCTCAGGGTGGTTTTCTCAACTGCTCATGTTTGAATAAAGAAAAGCCCCGGTCGTAATGACTGGGGCTTTTCTTTATATTAAATTCTCGAATCCGAGGTTTATTTGCGCACTGTCATTATGGGGCGTTCGACTGTTTCCAAAATCGACAGTTATGTTACTCACAGCGACTGGTTGCCACGTCGTATAACGCCTCGCAATGACAGGGTTGGGTAGGACGAAAGTGGGACGATCAGAACGAGTCATCCCAACTTGCGTTCGGGTTTTCGTTAGCTGAGAGTGAACTTGCGGAACGATTCTGCGTAGCCGGCATCGATTTTCTTGCCGAGTTCTGCTCGTCGTGACTTCATCCACCTGCCAGCTTGTTCAGGGTCATCAACTTGACTCGTGTGCTTCTTGAGCGCGGCAATTGAAAGATCTACATCTTCCTCAGTAAGCGGATTCCAGAAATTAGCGTTATCTCCGAAGCTCATCACCCAAACCTCGCGGACCTTGTGTGGCTCAAGTCCCTCGTCGTAAAACAGCTCAGGGAATGTTAGGTGATCACGTGCGCTCGGAAACACGGCGGATAGAGCGGCTTCCCCGGCAGCGAAATGGTCGGGATGTCCAATATACGTCGAATTGAGCAGGTCACGAGTAGGGCTGGTTGTAATTAGGACGTCGGGTTGGTGCTTCCTGATCTGACGAGAAATATCTCGACGCACTTCGAGCGTTGGCTCTAAATATCCGTCTGGGTATCCGAGAAACTCGACCGTCTTAAGCCCGAGCGTCTTGCCGGCAGTGATCTGCTCTTCAGCACGTAACTTGGCAAGGCTTTCCGATGAGATATCTCGATCCTCGGTGCCCTTCGATCCGTCGGTGCACAGAACGTACGTGACTTCCCAGCCTAGTCGTGTCCATTTTGCCACGCTCCCCGAACAGCCGTATTCGGCATCGTCGGGATGGGCCGTGACCACCATAGCGCGCTTGAAATCATCTTTAGAACCGTTGCCGGTTGTCATGGAATACGCAGCCCCCCAAAGGACGAGTAACGAAAAAGAAAATAGCGATCAATGAAAATCTCGCACAGTCATGAATTTTAGCACTAGATCAGCGATGCAACCGAAGATTACTTCAAATGTTTTGCAACGAAATTGGTAACCGAGTTGACCGCTATTTCTGAAGAGAAAAATGTGCTGTTGTGATCGGTATTTGGGAGTCCGGCGAACTCGAATCCGTAATGCCTTGAGGATTCTTCGGCATTTGGAAAATGTGCATCTTCTTCACCACAAAACAACAACGTTGGTGCGTTTAGGCTATCTAACCGACCATCAACACCCTTCCACCAGAGCAGGGCTTCGTGCGAGGCTGCTAATGCGAGTGGGTCGTTCCCGGGTCGATCACCGTCTGGCTTTTCGACAGATTTCGCCCTGCCCGATCGAAGGATTTTTGTGTGACGAATGAATCGATCCGCGTTTGCTGTGGGGGGGAGCAGATGCATTCCACCAATTGCCAGCATTGAAAGTCGCTTGGGAGTTGATGCAGCCAGCTCGAGTCCGGTTCGTCCACCCATCGAAAATCCGATGTAGCCGTATGTTTCCGATTCTGCTTCGTCTGCTAGGGTGTTCACCACATCGGCTCGTCGTTCAACTGTGTGGTCGTTTGGGTCGTGCGTTCGGGTCGACAAACCGTGTCCAACCGCATCGAATATCAGCAATCGGGCATAATCTCGCAGCGCATCGAGCCAACCGCCGCGATTCCAATCACGACCCCAAGATCCAAACCCGTGATGAAGTATCAGTAGCGGTCCCGACCCAGAAATTTCGTAGTTAACCTCGAGTGAATCGAGTTTTAGCTTAGGCATCGGGCGATTCTAAATGCTCAATCGCTCGCGGTTTGGGTCGAGCGACTGTAAAATCGTCTAGTCGTATCATTGAGGCAGCAGCCTCGTAGACAATTTATACGCCTTAAAATGGAGCGTCAAAATAATGTCAGACCCGCTCGTTTCGGTGATTATGGGCAGCACTTCGGATTTGCCTACCATGCAGCACGCAGCCGACATGCTTCAAGAGCTCGGGGTGCCTCACGAAATCAGAGTCGTTTCTGCGCACCGAACGCCTGATCTGATGTTCAAATTCGCCGAAGAAGCGAAAGATCGTGGGATCAAGGTCATAATCGCTGGCGCCGGTGGTGCCGCTCACCTTCCTGGAATGACCGCAGCTAAAACTATATTGCCTGTGATCGGTGTACCCGGAGTTGGGCCGCACCTCGACGGTATGGACTCGCTTATGTCGATGGTTCAGATGCCCCGTGGATACCCAGTTGGAACTGTAGCTATAGGTGAATGGGGAGCCGTAAACGCAGGCATCATGGCCGCTCAAATCGTCGGACTCATATATCCTGATATTCAAGCAAAAATCGAAAATCGAAGAGTGAAAATCACGGCCGAAATCGAGGCCGTTACATATGTGAAGCCCGTGGGCGAGTAATCGATGCAACGAGAATCACTATTGAACCCAGGCTCGACTATCGGAATCATCGGAGGTGGTCAGCTGGGACGAATGCTGGCTATCGCCGCTCGACAGATGGATTACAAGACCGTAGTTCTGGATCCCGACCCCAACTGCCCGACATCACAGGTCGCTGATGGCCAAATTGCCGAGGCGTATGCGAGTAGAGAGGCTTCGAGGCAACTTGCTCGTTCTACGGACGTTGTTACCTACGAATTTGAGAATGTTGACGCTGATTCGGTTTCTGCCGCATCAGAGCTAAAACCAGTTCACCCCTCACCGGATGTGTTGCGTACTGCCCAACACCGATTGCATGAAAAAAACGCTCTCCTAAAAGCGGGGATTCCCGTTGCGCCGTTCCGTAACGTCGAATCGTTGAACGATTTGAAGAGTGCATCGGACGCACTCGGATTCCCTATGGTGTTGAAGACATCGACTCAGGGATACGACGGTAAAGGGCAGATAATGATCACCCGGGCCGAGGATATCGAACATTCGTACGAGCTATTGAACAAGAACAGTACGGAACTCATCGTCGAGCAGTTTGTTCCTTTTAAGATGGAAATTTCGACGATCTGTGCGCGTTCTGCCTATGGTAGAACCGCGACATTTCCGCCTTCTGAAAACATTCACCGCAATCACATTCTTGATGTTTCGATTGTTC
Source organism: Chloroflexota bacterium (assembly GCA_018673955.1). Lineage (GTDB taxonomy): Bacteria > Chloroflexota > Dehalococcoidia > Lucifugimonadales > Lucifugimonadaceae > Lucifugimonas. The sequence goes on from JABHBJ010000103.1 coordinate 32,319, forward strand.
CAGCACGTATTGACGAAAGTGTGATCGAGAATGCTCGATTGCTAGCTGCGGATATTGCTGTCCAACTCGATGTTGTTGGTCTGATATCAGTCGAGATGTTCGTTACCAAAGAAAACGAAATTCTGGTGAACGAACTTGCTCCAAGACCACATAACTCAGGTCACTACACGATGGACGGTTGCGACACTTCTCAGTTTGAGCAACTGGTGAGAGTTTTAGTCGGAATGCCTATTGCTGAACCCAAGCTACATTCGCCGACGGTGATGGTTAACTTGCTCGGTGAAGTGTGGGAAGACACCGATGGAGATCCTGATTGGGAGCGAGCCTTGGAATTGCCGGGCGTGAGTTTGCACTTGTACGGCAAGTCAGAGGCGCGTGTGGGCCGCAAGATGGGGCACATCAACGTGGTTGCCGATACTGTCGAAGACGCTCTCTACATCGCCACAGAAGCCCGCGACAGGGCATGGCGACGTTCACGAGCGTAGTCAGCGCGTCGATTTGTCATTCCGAAGGGAGCCTACTCTGAGGCAACCTGCTAATCAGTGGACTCAGCAGCGCTGTGTTCTATCTTGAAACGATTTCCGACGACGAGGCGTAGTTGAATTCGATTGATCCACGCGCTGCGAAGTTGAGCGTCGCGGTGCTTGGCTAACTGATTGTCACGTTACTGATTCTTCGTTCCTCGTAATGACATGTGCAGGAACATCATTAGGGTAACGAGATACCACTCTCGTGATGTAGTGTTTGTCTTGCCAGAGTCAGGGCCCTATTCGGAGTCGGCGTGTGGGCGTTTGAACTGAGCGTGCGCGTCGACGTTTTTCCCGACTTCAGTTAGTTCAATTTCGCCGTTGGTAACGGTGTAAATTTTGTCCGACATATCTAGAAGAGTACGGTCGTGCGTGGTTGCAACGATCGACATGTCTTCTTCCGAAACCATCTGGCTGAATAGTCCGAAAATCTCGGCAGCGTTCACAGAGTCGAGCTCACCGGTTGGTTCGTCGGCGAGGATTACGTTTGGCTTCATTGCAACTGCTCGTGCGATGGAAATTCGCTGTTGCTCACCACCAGATAGTTCGTATGGGCGATGCTTTGCACGCCGACCGAGACCAACGATGTCGAGAACTTCGTTTGTTCGCTTTGTTCTTTCAGAAGCACCGATTCCCGCTATTCGCATTGGAAGTTCGACGTTCTCGTAAGCTGATAGCAATGGGAGAAGGGCAAACGATTGAAATACGACACCGATGCGATGTCTTCGAAGCTGAATAAACTGCTTTTCACTGAAATCTGCCATGTCGTTGCCTTCGAACAGCACCTGCCCTGAAGTTGGTTGGTCGAGACCTGCCAACATGTTCAAAAGCGTCGTCTTACCCGAACCTGATCGCCCGACGAGTGTGATGAATTCGCCTGTGCGTACTTCGAGGTCAACTTCTCGAACGGCATGGACTGTTTCGCCAGCCAGTTCGTATTCACGAGATGCCTTGATCGCGTGAATTACTGGAGTCGTTGCTCCGCGTGATTCTCGGGCTGTTATTTGCTCAGTCGCCTGACTCAAGTGTCACTCTTCCATCTTTCATATCAACTCGAACTCGTCGTCCGATATTAAGTTCGTCGAGCATCTCACGAGGAATTTGAACCGACCCTGCCGAATCGATCAGGAGGAATTCTTCGGTACCCATTGTGTCTCCACCAAGTTTTCGCTCCAATGAAACTTCTCGGGTTGTTTCGGTGCTTGTCTTGCCATCTTTGATCGCTACGGCTCGACCAACACTCGTTGCGATAGCGGGATCGTGTGTGACGATAACGATAGTTGTTCCGAGCTCCTGGTTGACCTTATTGAGCAGTTCGAGAACTTCGGTTCCTGTTTGGTCGTCTAGCTCACCAGTCGGTTCATCAGCAAGCAATAGAGGAGGCTCGTTCGAAAGTCCAACTGCGATAGCGACACGTTGTTGCTCACCGCCGGAAAGCTGCGCTGGTCTGTGATCTGCTCGATCGCCCAGGCCAACAACATCCAATAGCTCTTGTGCACGCTTCCTACGGTCAGGTACCGGCGCACTGGCTATGACCATCGGTAGCTCTACATTTTCGAGAGCTGTGAGATAAGGAAACAGGTTTCGAGAGGTTTCCTGCCAGATAAACCCGACCTCGTGTCGGCGGTATTTGACAACCTCTTTATTGGTCATCTGAAGTAGATCGAAATCGCCAACTCTAATTGTCCCTGCTGATGGAGTATCGTACCCCGCAAGAATGTTCAATAACGTCGATTTACCGCTACCTGATGCACCCACGATGGCAATGATTTCGCCACGTGCGACGGATAGTTCGAGACCACGCAACGCAACCACTTCTAAGTCGGCGGCTTTGTAGATTTTGAACAGGCCGCTGCACTCAATATAAGTAGAGTTAGATGTTGTCACTTAGCGTCACCTCTATTTGACGAGTTGTTGATCAACTTTCGCCCATCCTCATGATTCGATGTATCGACATTCGGTATACAGAAACTAGGATAAGGCCAATTACCGCGAGGAATACTACGCCTAATAGCCCGAAAGTGATTCCAAATCCTAACCAGTCTATTTGAACTGCCATTGGTGGTACAACTGCGGCGTTTTCGCCTGAACTGGCGAGGTACGGCATGATTGTCGAACCCATTTGAGCACCCATAAATATGCCCAATCCAACGGCCACGCCTATGACCATGACCTGTTCGAGCACCACCAAAAATAGCATCTGCTTCATTGATAGTCCGATGGTTCGTAGCAACGCGAGTTCGGCGCGCCGACCGTCGAACGAAACTTTCGCGTGAACTAGGAATCCGATAGCGCTAACGACGAGAACTGTGAAGAATGCAATTCCCAAAAGTGCTCGCCAACCGGCGGAAACTAGTGGGTCGAAAGCCACGCTTGCCAGGTCAATGCTACGGTCTATAGTGTTTGATCCGGGTCGGATTCTCAGGCTCGAAAGCTTCTGTTTGATCTGGGGAACAGCTCTATCGCCAGCCACTACTGATTCCAAGATACCTTCTTCGGACAGCAGCAACTCTGATCCTTGAACAGTTGATACCCAGAATTCAGTCGGTTGAATATTTCCAACCGTTCTAGTGATATTCAGACGTTCATGAACAGCCTCGAAATCTGTCAGAAGGAACGGTTCTTCATCGAGCGAGAGAGTCGGGAAGTAATCGACGACATCTCGAATAGATATGTTTACTGGCACACCGTCTAGTGAAATTTGGAAAATCTCGCCATCTTCCCCGCCAAACTGTTCGATGAACGAAGTGCTGGCAACAGCTGGCACAACTTCAAGTTCCGATCCGTGAGCGAGTCCTCGGTATTCGCTTGGTCCTGCGGACGTCCAACGCAGACGAGCGACGCTGTCGATAGGAGCCCCGTCTGGTTTGGACGCGGGAGCTAAGCTGTCGCCAAGTGCCTCGCGGGTTGGTGCCATAGTTCGCCAGTTGTTCACAGAATCAAACGTTTCGATGATGATTAGCTCTGTGCCTGTGGCGTTTAGAACGGCAATATCGTCGATATCGAGAGCCGCTGGCCCTAGCAGGTTTTCGTAGTTGACCACACCGATTGAGTGCAAGCGGATAGGCGCCCTTGGGAGTAAGCCTGTAACACCACGGAATGGCGCAGCTTGGATACTCGATCCAATTCGACACCACTCGGGCGGTTCGCCATCGACAGGTATCGGGCAGTTGAATCGAAGCTGATCGGATGCAAGCGGAACCATAGAGCCAAGAGGAATAGAGAAGAACTGCCCGTTTGCGTCCGACAGTCGAGCAACCATGAATGTTGAAGGCTGTCGGACGAGCGGCAATATGTTGGCTGTGAGCCATTTTCCTTCTGTTGGAAGCTCAATCCCTGCGGCGCCGCCAACATCGAGTACTGCAACTTTAGAATTGAACGGAGTTAACCCGAAGTCATCTCTAAACCAACCGACATCTTCGATCGTTTCCAGATCAACGCCAATCAGCTGGAATCCTTCAACAGTGAGACCCGCGTTGATGTTTGCTGTTTCTCGATAGATCGGTGAAACGGCCTCAACGTCATCAAGTTCGCTTAGTTCATCGACAATGGAGAATGAAATACCGCCTGAACGAACATTTACGGATGTGATTTTTACGTCGGCACCGGTTCGATAGTACGCCTGGTCTATCGCACTTTGTTGGAGAGTCGCTCCGAAGCTAGCGGCGAACACGCCGAGGGCTGCCGTGAGGATCAACAACAGTGAGAGTCGAGAGTGATGGGCGGGATTTCGTGCCATTTGCCAGATTCCCAAAATCAGAGCAGGCGGAGTGATACTCGACAACGGACGACGCGAAAGCACTTTGCCCATCAGGTCCATCCCAACTGGGAAGACCCGTAGAAGAACAAGACCGGCCGCAACGAGGAATATCGCTGGAACACCGAGTATGAGTTGGTTGACCGTCGTTTCGCCAAATATGCTCACTGCAACGAACGATCCCTGTTTAGTGAGTTGCCAAAAGAGGAACATCACCAATCCCAAGAACCCTAGATCCAAGTAGTAACGCTGCACCAGAGCAAGTCGGGCAGGCCTAGCGTGAGTGGCTCGGCTCGCAATAAGCCCTAATCGTGTTGCTCTGAGGGCGGGTATGAACAATGCCAGTAGACCTAACAGGCCGCCAAAGAACGCCATTCGGAATGCTCCGACCGTCAACCGAACTGGGAGGGCATCTCCGCTGTTCAGGTCGCCATATATCGGAAGTATTCCGATCAGTCCGACGCCAAATATTGCAAGGAACGGTCCTGAAATAGCTGCGATCAACGCCAAAAAGCCAGCCTCAATAACGAACACGGCAAGAATCTGTCGAGAAGTCGCCCCGCGTGTGCGCAGTAGCCCGACTTCACTTCGCTGGGCGTCGACGAGTAGTGATGCGAGAGTGACGACGTAGTAGAGCACGACGAGGACGATAAGTATGAGAACGATAAACATTGGCAATCTGTTGAAGAAGAGATCGGTTTCAAACGCACTCAGTACTTGAGGTAAGTCAGATCTGAGAAGGAATCCATCGACGATTGCCTTGAGCTCGCGTTCGGTGCCATCGATGGTATTCCGTATTGATTCAGTTTCTGAAGCAGCGATTCGTTCCGGATCTACGTCTAACCACCAAGCGTAGTCGCTACCCATATTTGGGAAGTAGGGACCGAGGCCATCGAGGATTGTCGCTTCGGGAACTACGAATCGTGCAAATTGAAGAGTGTCGGTTCGAGAGCCGAATGCCTCGTTCTGAATTCTCCAGTGATCCATATCGGGATCTTTTCGTTCAAAAAGACCCGTTACGAGAATGTTGACCTGATTGTGGGCATCCTCCCAGTGAGGGCTTACTGGATATATATCCCCAACCTTGATGTCCATGGCTTTGGCTGATGCGACATCGAGTGCGCCTTCAATTTGAAGCGAATCATCGGCAGCCACAGTAGTAGCTGGAAGCGACATTCGTCCTTCGGTAATGTTGAGCCGCTCGTCTGCCTCAGGAACCGTCATCATCGTGACGCGACGACAGTCACACTCGATCAGTTCATCACTATTGCCTAAACCCACGTTTGATCTACATGGACAATCAGCGGGCTGCACCATAGCCGGGGGTAAATCTACGAAGAATGTCCACGTTTTTAGTGCAAATTCGCGTTGGTCGAGGAACGGTTCGAACCGCTTGACGATAGTGCCGTTCATCGCGTCGACGATCGTCGAATGGGTTTCTCGATTGGTCGGAACTTGCCCAGCTTCAACAAGAACGTCTATATCGGATTGTTCATGGGTTGAAAGTGCGCGTTGTAGAGCTACATCACGCAGCGCATCGAAGAAAACTACCGAACTCGCCATGATCGTGGACGCGAGTACAACACCCACTACAACTGCGGATAGCAGCCGCCAGTGGGCAAGCGTTCGCTTGACGATAAGTTGAAACGAGTTACCGATCATGTTGAGGTTGCCGAGAATCCTTCTCGAGCCATCTGCGCAATTTTTATCTCACGGAACGATCGGACTGAGTTGATCACTCCGGCCAGGACAATTACAAATATCGACGCAATTGTAACCATGGGAAGTATCCAATTGGTCTGCAAAATAAATGGAGGGAGCAGTTGATCGCCGTTTCGCGTGTGAGCCATTGAACCAACCATTAGAGAGCTGGTTGCAAAACCAGTTCCGATTCCGACCAATGTCCCTGTGATAATAGCGGGAAGCAGTTCGGAAATTGTGATCAACCAGTGATCACGGGTACTTGCTCCTAAGGCGAGTAACAAGGCTGAATCGCCCTTTGTTCTGAGCGAGTATGCCGTGAGAAATACGGCGTACGCCATGAGCACGATGAGCCCTGCGACGATTGTGGCAATAATGCTCATTCCTCGCCATCCTGCGACTGCAATTGGGTCGACGAACGTACTGTCTATCTGCTCTGATCGTGAATCAATTCTGGCAAGTCGGAATACGTCACGTACCTCTTCAACGATTTCGACGGTTGAAAGATCAGGTTCATTCAAGCTTGCGAACAGTTCGTTGGGTGTTACGTTCCGACGACCTCCGAGCTCTACAAAGTCGATTATTGCATCGATATCGACAACCGCTAATGGCGCGCTTTCGGGGTCAAGAGTTGGGAAGTATTTGATCGTTTCGATAACCTCTACGGGTACGAATCCCCCTTGAATATCGATTATGAAAGGTCGTTTGATACCGACCCCAGTTTGATCCATGAATATTTCGCTAGCGATCATAGGAATCGGTCGGTCGACAGCTCTGCGATAGATACCTCTAATACCCTGATTCGACCCTCTGCCGAGTGAAATTTTTCCAATTCCTGTGCCGGCATCGCCTTCGATTTCTCCTGAAATACCTTCTGGTTCGGGAGTAATCGTGAATCCGGCATCTTCACCTTCGGCAGACGGAAGACCGGTCCAAAGTTCTGGTGCGTCGAAATCGATTACGAGATGTTGCTGACCCGATGACGTAGTTGCAGAAAGATCGTCGATTAGCACGTTCGTCGGCGGCGCACTGTCGGGACCTACCTTGAGAAAGGTTTGAATTGACGTTATTTCGACTGGCTGCGGGTAGTTCGATATTCGAGCAGAAGTTTTAAACCAACCATCCTCAAACGTACCCATGTTGATGGTGTGTGTGTCTCGAATCCCATCTCGAAGTACTATCCAAAGCTCGTGATTCGGTGTGACCGGATCGCTCTTCGCCCAGATGGATATCTCAGTCGTGTCGAATGGAAGAAAAATTGGCTCCGGTACTACTCGAACAGCCAAGCGATCGACCAATTGATGAATACCGACGTCGGAACCAGAGAAGTCACCTCGGAACCATGCCACTTTCTGGAAGTCGATCGGGTCGATGGCGAAAAGAGTAAATAGTGAGCCGTTAGAGGTTGTACCTACGGTTGTTTTACTCCTAAGAGCTGGGGTTGCAACATCGATGGCAGCGAGATCACGAACTTCTGCAAGTTGATTTCGACCTACTTGACCTGTTGATCCGGTCGTCATTACATGGATGTCGGCACCCGTGTTATATAAAACTTGCTCGTTGGCGGAGCGTTCGAGAGTGGAAACGACTGATCCGGCGATTATTCCTGTGCTGATGGACAGGGCGAACGCCAGCATTGGCCAGCCATGAAAGAACGGTCGCCTCGCTACGCTGGCTAGTCCTAGACCTATGGCTGCTGAGTTGGAACTCAGTCCAATGCCCGTTAATACATTTATGACGATTGGGAATAATCTGAGTGCTGCGAGAGAACTTGCGATCACTATTAGAGCTGGAGCAGCGAGTAAGCTCAAATCGGGAACTAATTCGCCTTCACGCTGTGAAGTTACAACGCTAGATCGGCTGCTCACCTCCCACCAGACGATTCCGCTGAGTGCGACCAAAAGTGCATCGATGTAGAAGCGCTGAAACCATGGAGCATCGACAGGACGAGCGTCATTTGATCGACTCGCTGCCATAGTCGATTTATCCCAAAACGAGGAAGCAGCAGTGACTACGATGACTGTGCAAATTGCTGCTCCGAACGACCACAACCATGCCGATGGCGAAAGCTCGACAGGCATGCCGCTCCCACCAGTGACTGTGCTGTAAGTCGGAAGATAGCCAGCCAGTCGGATGAGTAATAAAGAAATAAGCGGAGCGATTAGAGCAGCAGGAACTGCGCCGATTGCTGCTTCGAGAACGTGAATTACGAGCTGTTGCTTCAAGTCTAATCCACGGCTTCTCAACATCATGTATACCGACACTCGACGACGCCCCAACAACCCAGCTGCCATCGTTAGATAAAAGGCGACACAAGCCAGCAGCAGTAACGCCATTAAAAGAAGCGGTATGCTGCCGAAAAGCGCTCGCCTCTTCATCGTTTCGAGTCGAGGAATCAGATTGGTGATGATGAAAGGTCGTGCAATCGATTCATCGAGTTGAATCTGGAGATTATCGAAGCTAGATTGCAGATCATCAACAGATTTTTCGGCGAGCAGCGATTGGTCGGTGTAGAGGAACCAATCGTAGTTTGCTGGTAAACCTGCGTTCGCTGTTGCAACAACCGTGAACATCGAATTGCTTGTCGGAAGCATGATGAGAGGCTGCTCCCGTCCTTCTATGGCGGGAGCCAAATATGCTTCGCCGAGTTCGATCCAATACACATCGGTAGGATCTGTCTGTTCGAACGTTCCGGTTATCACTGCCCTCACTAGACCTGCGCCTGTATCGACCGGCTGGGAGTTAATCACATCTCCTATCGATAGCTGGAGAATCCTTGCTCGATCGGCGAACACAGCGACTTCGATAGTAGGTTCGCCATCGATAACCCATACGACATCGGTCGGTGCAGCCCCCTCGGTGTAGGTCACATGGTCATTAAGATGTTCGATGAACTGAAATGCACTTTGTGACGCTAATCCGTCTTTCCGCATTGGTTGGCCTAGCCAGCCCCACCAATGTACGCGGGTTTTTGTAAGCCTTGTCGACGACTGAACGAGTTCGCCAAGATTCTCGTCGACGGCTGAAAATACTGCGGCATCGGCAATCTGGCGATCTTCTGCGGCCAGAGGAATCCACGAACTATTGATATGGACGTTTGTGTTCACTTCGCCAATATCTTCAACCGCAGCACGCATTGAGATAATTTCTAACGATCTCCCATACTGCGGGATGCCAGATGCGGTTGCCGAAGCGAAGAGTGCGCCGAGCATTAATCCGACGATCATCCATCGGTCGGTGTTGGCATGCGCTCTTATTAGTCTTAGCAGGCTCAGATTTGTTCTCGAATTATTCCGGTTCCGCGTTGTTTTTGACGCGTATTTCAAATCGGTGAGTGAAGTAATTCGATTCACTCACGCTGGAGAACCAAATTTTCAATGACGATTAGCGTTATCGCTTGATACGCTGGCAAAACGGAATATGCCCTACTCGATCCGGACAATACCATTACTGTGACTCTTATGCGTCTTCCAAAACTATTGAATATTGCCTTGCTGGCGATCGCGCTTGCGGTTGTTGTATCTGCTTGTTCAGGTTCAACTAACAACGATATTTCTTCAGAGCAAGCAGATGCTGCAGCGGTTACTGAAGGTAGACATTCAGCAACTGAACTGACTCCTGTTTTTACGCCAACGCCGGTTTCTAGAAAGCCCGAACAGCCGCGGCTATTGACACCCGAATTAGTCGAAATTCTTACGCCGTCTGTAGTGCAAATCGCTGTTAGTTTGGAACGTGGTCAAGGTGTCGGTACTGGCGTTATTCTCGATGAAGAGGGTCTAATTCTCACGAACTGGCATGTAGTCGAAGGCGCTGTTGCGATCACTGTTGGTTTCGAAGACGGAACAGTGGCTGAGGGTGAGTTGTTCAGGCGTGACCCACAGCTCGATCTGGCAATAATCAAGGTCACAGGTGAAACAGGGCTAAGGCCAGCGATTTTTGGAGATTCGGATGCCCTTCGAATCGGTGAAGACGTAGTTGCTATCGGGCACGCACTGGGTCTACGCGGTGGTCCGACAGTTAGTAAGGGCGTTGTTAGCGCTCTCGATCGAACTATCGTTGGTGATGCTGGTGGTGACCTCACAGGCCTCGTTCAAACTGATGCGGCCATCAATGAAGGCAACTCGGGCGGACCGCTCGTAAATATGTTTGGCGAAGTCGTTGGCATCAACACTGCAAAGATCAACATTGGCGACCGGATCGGATTTGCGATCAATATCAATGCTGCAAAAACTGCCGCCGACAGGCTGATCGCTCAGGGGCCGGTGCCACCTCCAGGTTTTCTGGGGGTTGGTGGCGTTGATGTCACCAGAGCTCTCGCTCGTGCGCTGAGATTGCCGGTTGGCGAAGGATTCGGCGTGACGGTTATCGAGCCGGGGTCGCCGGCCGATGAGGCGGGAATTCAGCTCGACGACATCATCGTGCAACTCGATACAACGGAGATTACTCGTGGGCAGGATCTGACAGATTTCCTCCGAGAGCACCCCTCGGGCAGCAATATTAGTATCACCGTTGTTCGGGACGCTCAGTTCTTGGTTTCACTAGAGGCAACATTAGCCGAACGGCCTGAACGCTAGTCGCTGTTATTGATCGGTTAGTTGACCATGGACCGCACATTAGCGCAGTCGTTCATGCAGAATGTGCTCAAATCTTCATTTTCTAAGTGCGGAGGACTATTGAATGACCGATCAGGCCGGTTCTGAACTAAAAGGCAAAGTTGCGATCGTTACTGGTGCTGGGCGTATGCGCGGTATTGGCCGAGGCACCGCCACTGTTCTCGCCCGAATGGGCGCACATGTTGTAGTGACTGGAACAGGTCGCGATCCCGCTTCGTATCCACAAGATGAGAAAGATGCTGGCTGGAGAGATATTCATTCAACCGCCGAGCAGATAGAGGCGTTTGGCGTGCGTGCTCTGCCCCTTGTCTCGAACGTCGCCGATCAGGAAGACGTTCAGAAAATGATCGACGCTGCTGTTGCTGAATTTGGTCGACTCGACATTATCGTCAACAATGCTGCTGCTCCGTACGGAGATGATCGAGTTTCGGTGATGGATATGCAGACCGATGTTTTCAAATCGATAGTTGATGTAAAGCTGATGGGAACGTTCTACGCGTGCAAAGCGGCCGCTGCTCAGATGGTCAAACAGGGCGAAGGCGGGCGGATCGTGAACTTATCGTCGACTATGGGCAAGAGCGGTCGTCCGAATACCAGCGCTTACAATGCTGCGAATTTTGCTGTTGATGGCTTTACTCAGGCGTTAGCGAAGGAAATTGGCGTTCACGACATCACGGTGAACAGCGTTTGCCCCGGTCTTATCGAAACGGCGAGGCTTGACCCGATGGGGCGTACCGATCGTTGGGATGCTCGGCTCGCTGAAATTCCGATGAAGCGTGCGGGAACCGACGAAGAAGTTGGCGAGCTAATTGGTTTTTTGTGCAGCCTGCGTGCTTCGTACATCACTGGGCAGTCGATCAACGTCAACGGCGGTGTTATTACCGAACGCTAGCTAAATATCGAGACCTTCGTACTCCGCGATTTCGACGAAATCTTCTGTTTGCTCATTCCACGCAAACTGACGAGCTTCTACAACGCGATCGCTGTCGATACCGATAACGATTTGATGAACAGGGTACGCAGGCCCATCGCCCCAAGGATCGGACGCATTTGCCTTGTCGGTCTCAGAAAAATAGGCGCGTCCGTTTGGGTGCGAATGATAGATGATTCGGGGCCGAACATCATCGTCGAGAGTTCTGTTCAGAGCTAGCAGGTCGCCATCTGAGATAACGAACGCTGTTTGAGCCGATCTGTCTTTCGCAGTGGGGTGAGTTTCTGGCTCGTAGGCGTTGATTGCAGATCGAACACCGGGTGCATCATTCGAGTTTTTATCGCCGGTTAGCCAGCCGCAGCATTCGTTCGGGTATGACTCACGGGCGAGTTTGAATATTTCCTCAAGCGAGGCACGTGGGACGTTGATTGGCTCGGGCGTTGGCAATGGGTGTTCCTGAGTGAGGTGTTGTTCTTCGGGCTTGATCGCCACGGTAATTCGATGCGATAAGACTATATGTGTTCGAACTGGCTAACCACAGGCGCAATTGATATTTCTACCGTAGCGATAGCGAAGCGGAGAGACCTTTGGGAGACGGGCGGTGCGTAGGAGTGCGGGTATTTGGGCGAATCGTTGGTAGCGTTCCTCATCACACTGATTGCCACATCGTCCCTCCTCGCAATGACAGGTAAACATTGGGTGATAAATAAGATTTATCGACACGCGAACGTGTAGATTGTTTGAGTGCTTAGATCGCACCCTGACATGGCGTTTAGCATTCGGTTCTTGGGTGTGGCACGATTTTATTGTTCCGACCCGTTAGCAACGCTGACCAACCCTGAATTTTGTAGATGCCCGGACTTCCTAAAAGCTGGATAGATCGAAGACGACGAAAACTTCGTCGTGTTCAACGCGATGTTTTGGCACGTATAGGGCTGGCTACTGCTGGTGCACCTGCGGTTGGCGCTACTACGATGTGCATTGCTTATATGTGTCCATTCGCTCACTCGTGCAGTGCAGCGACGTCTCGCCCTGCTTCGGTGGCTGAACGAGATTGCCTCAGGAAATTTCCTGAAGATCACCGGCCCGACCCGGGATTGTCAGATGCCGCACTCGATAATTTGGCGAAACAACGAGAAGACGGGATTCGGCTCGAAAGCGTGACTGTCGGTATTTTGGACGAATTTAGGCCAACTGGACCAACGCCTTCGATGAATCAAAAGCGACCCATACGTCCGATTTACGATGCAGGTGTCAAGGGAAAGCCGTTTCTACCTACGTTCGATCAGGTAAGCCACGTTCGACGCAGTTCTTAGCCGTGTAGTTCGGCGATCTCGTCTGAACTTAGTCCGATCTCAGCCAAAATATCCGACGTGTGCTCGCCTAGCGCCGGAGATGACTTCAGTTCTGGCATGCCTCCGCCGAACGTTAGAATTGGGCCTGACGTTCTGATTTTATGGCCGGTGTGATGATCGACCTCGATTACGTAATCGTTCGCAAGTACCTGCTCGTCGTCCACCATCTCTTCGATGAACCGAAGCGGCTCGCATGGGATATCGTGTGATCGAAGCTCTTTGAACCAGTGATCGGTCGTTTTGTTGGCGAATGTATCTTCGAATTTGGCGACCAGCTCGTGTCCGATACGAATAGCCTCTGGTGTAGTGTCATCGTAGGTTGGATCGGTCACGCGCGGGTCTTTGAGACCGAACACATCGAGCAGTCTGGCCCGGGCATGGACGGCAAGTGTGCCAAGGGCGAGTCCGCCATCGAGCGTTTTGTACGCTCGGTAGTAGCATCGGTAGATCAGAGGCCGAACAGTTATCTGGTAGCTGTCTTGAATTTCCTCGTAGCTGGCTCCCCGTTCGATTAGTCCGGGTCGAGTTTGTTCGAACCAGGTTTTTGCCGGCGAGGGGATACCTTCGACATCTGAGATACGAAGGCTCTGCATGGCAATGGCGTTCGCCAATAGACTTGTAGATACAAGCTGACCTTTGCCGGTTTTTCCTCGTCCGATGATGCCAGCGAGTATTCCGTTCGCTGCTGCGTACCCGGTTGAGAAATCGATGTACGAAGATGACCAAACGACTTCTGGTTGTCCGTTTTTGGTGATTTTGCCTTCGCTAGCAACCGCTCCCGTATAGCCCTGAACGATTAGATCAAAGCCCGGCATGTCTCCCATGTGGCCTTTCGAACCGTATGCGGTGATATCTACATAGACGAGTCGAGGGTTGATCTTCGAAACCGATGAGTAATCAATACCGAGCTTGACGGCAGTATCGAGTCGATTATTGGAAATGATGCCGTCGGCTGATTCTATTAGCTTCCGAAGGGCAGTCTGAGCAGTCTTCAGTTTGAGATCAAGGCAAATACTCCTCACGCCTCGGTTTAGCGGAACGAACACTCGGCTTTCGTTCTGGGCGAAAGAACTAGCGTGTCGCCATGGATCACCGTTTGGTGGCTCGATTTTGATCACATCGGCACCCATGTCGGAAAGTAGTTGTCCGCCCCATGGGCCGGCAACAAAACTGCCGAACTCGAGAACTCTTATCCCCTCTAATGGACCTGCCATCGACATACGATTTCCTATCTGTGTGTTACGTGCCTGCGCTCGTCGCTCGAATTGTGTTTTCGAAACCGCTTAGTTCGTCCGGGTAGAGCGTGAATATCGGTATGGAGGTTGAGTGCAGAACTCGATCAGCGACGCTGCCCAGAACACCTCTTGCCAGTGCTTATTCTAATTGAGTTGCCATCGCCATTTCATCGGAATTTTGATTTTGAGCTTCTGAGACGATCACTTCCGCGGGTGATCCGTCTCCAACGATAATGCTTCTAGAAACACCCTCTAAATGAATTCGGCCAGCCTCAGGTTACAGGTCATTTGTTGCCTCAGTGAGGGCATCATCTATCACATCGGCAGGGGTGCGTATGACCTGAGTCATGCCCTCTTCGTATTTTTTGATGCAGATCTCTAGTTGTTGATTTGAGAATCTCAATTTCTTCAGGGTCTATCACTGACTTCAGAGCACTCGCCCAGATTTTCGCCCATCTCACAAAACGTCGTAGCACTTCTTCACGACTACTTGCTCACTTTTGTTTCCGAAAATCTTCTCGGAAGCAGCGTTCCACAGTTTTATCTTGTGGTCTGAACCTAAAGTGAGCATGCCATCGGACGTGCGAAACTCCGTCGTTATCGAATTCAACGATTCTGTTGGCCCAACCGGCATACCTAGGTCTTCTAATTTGAATAGAGGGCACAACAAGTAGAGTTGATCGCAGATACTTTTTTCCGGTGTGTATTTTTTAGTCAGTTATTTTCAGTTGATATGGGGTCTGATTCGTGTTCATAAGTTCAAAATTTATTGTTCTCTCGACACTCGCTGTTTTCACGCTGCTGATGCTTGTTGCGTGTGTGGAAGCAACTGAAAATCCGGTGGGAACGACCACTCTAGTTCCAGAAAACGGTTCTTTAGCGCCTGCCACAAGCGAATCTGCAGCCTCCGGCCCCGATATCGCCAATGGTGCACGTCAGTTCAAAGGACTTGGGTGTAGCGGTTGCCATAGAACCGACTCGACTAAGTTGGTAGGCCCTGGATTGTCTGGTATCGGCGCACGAGGTGATGACGCCATTAGGACCTCGATCATCGATCCGTCTGCAATAATCGTCGATGGATTCAACGACTTAATGCCGAAGACTTTCGGCGATGTGTTATCGGATTCCGAACTGGACGATCTGATCGGCTACCTGAACACACTGAACTAAATCAGCGATGTGAGGTGGTGGTGGGGGCGAGTCGGCAAGTTCTTTCGAACAGGGATGGCGTTATTCTGGGTAGGATTGATCTATGGTTCTCCCGGCCACTCGCAGAGAAAGAGACGCTTCATTGACGCGATCGTTGGCTACCCCAATTATCTAGCTGAGATCTACGCCTGATGCCTTTGCGATGGTGTCTAGGTCTTTGTCGCCTCGTCCGCTAAGCAGAAGAAGCACGATCTGATCTTTCGGCAAGGTCGGCACCCACTTCATCATGTATCCGATCGCGTGAGAAGGTTCGAGAGCCGGGATGATTCCCTCGTTTCGGCTAAGGAACCTGAAGCCTGCAAGTGCGTCATCGTCAGTTGCCGAAACGTACGTCGCCCGCTCGGTGTCTTTCAAATACGAGTGTTCTGGGCCAACGCCTGGGTAGTCGAGACCGGCCGAAATGCTGTGAGCCTCGGTCACTTGCCCATGCTCGTCTTGCAATAGGTAGCTCATCGATCCGTGAAGTACGCCTGGCCGACCTTTGGTCATAGTCGCTGCGTGACGCTTGTCGAGACCTTCGCCTGACGCTTCGACACCGATAAGACCAACGCTCTCGTCCTTCTGGAATCCGGAGAAAATGCCCATAGCGTTCGATCCACCACCGACACATGCGACGACGTAGTCAGGTAGTCGCCCAGCGATATCGAGCATCTGCTGTCTAGCCTCGGCACCGATCACTGCTTGGAAATCTCGAACGATCTTCGGGTATGGGTGAGGGCCTACAACGCTACCAATTATGTAGTGAGTATCTTCGACGTTCGAAACCCAGTCGCGAATCGCCTCATTTGTGGCGTCTTTCAGCGTTCGGCTTCCTGATGTGACAGGTTCGACTTTGGCACCAAGTTCTCGCATTCGGTAAACGTTTGGTGACTGGCGTTCGATATCGGTATCGCCCATGTAGACAATGCACTCTAGGCCCATCTGCGCACATACAGTTGCTGTCGCCACACCGTGCATACCAGCTCCGGTTTCGGCGATGATGCGTTTTTTGCCGAGTCGCTTTGCCAATAGCGCCTGTCCGATTGCGTTGTTGATCTTGTGAGCGCCTGTGTGGTTCAGATCTTCACGTTTGATGTAAATTTTCGTTCCGCCGAGTTTCTCGGTGAGGTTTTTGGCGTGGTACATGGCAGAAGGTCGGCCAACGTAGTGCGTTAGAAGGTCTTCAAACTCAGCCCAGAACGAATCGTCCTGCCTTGCCTCGTCAAAGGCGTTTTCGAGCTCCGTTAGTGCCGCCATCAGCGTTTCAGGCACGAACTTGCCGCCATAGGGTCCGAACCTGCCGAGTGCATCGGGCAGTGATTCTTCGTAGTTAGATTTAGGCGGGGTTGATGTCATCGAATAGTCGTTTTAGAGCACGCAATAATGTTTGATTCGTCGTCGATCAGGATTCAAAATAATATTGGAATGTTGCGCATGAATCTCGATCACAAGCTAGGATAGCAGCCGGGATCCGAGCCGACCTTCGTTTATGCAGACGTGCTCTGACGTATATCTCGAATCACTAGTTTCATTAAGGACACCTGCATCATTGGCTGAGTCGAACTTAACCCGACCTAATATGGACGATTACATGATGTCGATCGCAGTAGGAGTTCGTGCTCGTGCGAACTGTCTGGGAAGCCAAATCGGCGCGGTGCTGGCTCGCGACGGTCACATCGTTTCGACTGGCTACAACGGCACGCCCCACAAGACACCCAACTGCGACGAAGGTGGCTGCGCAAGGTGCTCGAATCGTGATCTGTATCCATCTGGAACTGGTTATGACATGTGCATTTGCGTCCATGCCGAACAGAACGCTCTGCTATCGGCAGCAAGGTTCGGAATAGCGGTCGAAGGCTCGATTCTGTACACCACTTGGCAGCCTTGCTTTAGCTGCACGAAAGAAATGCTTCAGGCGGGGGTTCTCGGTGTTCGTTACGGCGAAAACTGGGAGCCGAATCCTGATTTGAAGGAAGAATACGAACGACTCCAGAGTTTCTTCCCTCAGAAAGTAACGAAGGTCGATCTCCCAGCATATGCCGACTCACACATAAGGGGCATCAAGGCGTAATCATGAAAATAACTAGTGTTGAGACGATTGCGCTACGAGACGATGCTGACGGTACCGTAACGTCGTGGAATCCGTCGTTTTCCGAAGGCGATGAAGGTCCAGCCAGCACCGGCGGTTACGACCTCACCGTCGTTCGAGTTCACACCGACGAAGGTATAAGTGGTATCGGGCAATGTGAGGCCCCGAGTTTGGTGATCGACGCGATTATTCGGTCGACGCTCGGACTCGAAGTGCTGCTGGTTGGTGAGGACCCTACAGAAGTTCAGCGCTTGTGGCAGAAGATGTACAACTCGACCGGTGTATTTGGTCGGCGTGGAGTTGTTGTCGGTGCAATCGGAGCGATTGAAACCGCGCTCTGGGACATCGCAGGCAAGGCGGCCGGAAAACCCGTTCACAAGCTCATTTGGCGGTCGTTTACTACCACCGCAAGTGACACCGAATCCCTAAAACGGGTGACCCCTTACGCAACCGTCTATCCACCGGGGGCGAATCTGGAAGAGCTTGAAGAACGACTCAAAATTGCCGTTGCTCGTGGCGTGAAAGCGGTGAAGATCGAAGAGTGGCCGGGCCAGTTCGCGAACGTAGACCTCGAAACGGATGTTGCGGTAATCGAGAAGGCGCGATCGATAATTGGACCCAAGCGCGACTTGATGATCGATGTACAAAATCGGTGGCGAGACGTTGGTCAGGCGATACAGACCATCGATGCTATCGAGGAGTTCAGCCCATACTTCATAGAAGCTCCACTCCCTGCCGACAATATGGAGGGCTATCGTCGTTTGTATGAATCAACCAACGTGCGAATTGCGGTTGGCGATTGGGGATTCAGTACCCGCCACGAATTCGCCGATTTATTACGCCGTGGAAAATTGGGAGTCGTTCAGCCAAGCGCAGTTCGTGCAGGTGGTATGCATGAAATATTGAACATTGCCGAGGATGCCTACCGCTTCGGAGCGTTATGCATCCCACACACGTGGTGTCATGTGATCGGCGTCGCTGCTCAACTTCATCTTGCAGCTATCACCCCGAACATGCCCTATTTCGAATTCCCGATAGCGTTTCCTGCATCGCCATTGGTTGAGAATCTGCTGCTCCCTAACTTCGAGATAGCGCTGGACGGAACAATGGAGGTTCCGGATCGACCGGGTCTTGGTTTTGAGCTCAATGAAGAAGTTATTTCAGAGTTCAGAGTCGATCCTTACTAATTGTGCCACCTCCTGCAAGTAGTTATCGAGATAATCGGCGTCAGATATCTGGATCTGGCAATGCTGCTCGTAAATTCAGCGATCGCCATTAGGGCATGACTGGGATCATTTTTGTTGAAGATGACACCAGCCTAAAGGGTCGGTTAAGGAAACATCTGCGTAATCCACCGATGCGATCGGTCTTCTTGATCGTACTTCTGGTATTCGCTATCCCTGTTGCGATTGCTTACCCAAAGGTTTCCGGTGTTGCGCAAGAGAATTGGAGCGATGTTCAGCAAGCTCGAGAACGACACTTTGTGAACGTGACGGTAGCAAGCCGGATATACCCGTTCCTTAGAAAGTAAGCAGTACGAATGCAAGAAGCAGACGTACCTGCGGAGTGGCTCAGTGTGAGATTCAAGAACGGCCCATGTTTGGCAGAGCACATGACTCAGCTGCCCGGATGTAAGTACGCTTACGCTATTGAGAGTGCTTGCTGGCTGCTCGATGAAATCTAAATGAAATATTCTCCTGAATGCACTCAAACTTCAGCGTGCAATATTCCTGAAGAGGCCGTTGTGGATCTTCAGATCGTTTTAGATCGATTGAAGGTGGCTTTCTCTGACGCCAATCTCGTTCGACTGGCGACTGACGATGAGGGGCAAATCAGAGATTAGTGGGGTGTATATCCGCGATTATTTTTCTGCCATGCGGTGGTATTAGGGAGTAGCATGCACTGTCGATACATCCGATCTGTCCGATAATCGCTAGGTCTGAATTTTTTACTCATGATCTCAGTACTGATTGAACTTTAATATGGATATTTCGTTCGACAACGACACTTCAAAAAGTGCCCGCTTACGACGTGAACTGCGGAATCCTTCATTGCTCACGATTTTCTTAATCGTCACCGTTGTTTGTGTTGTGATTTTTGCTCCGTTCGCTCCGGGTTGGATTTCCACAACAAAAGAAAGCTTTGCCGATATTGCGAAGAAGAAAGAGATCACTGAAGCGAGCATGAGTTCGCTCACGTCGATTGTTCCAAGCCAAATTTCACCCTGGCTAGCGACTCAAGCAAATACGATGATTAATGCCGAGGGGCCGCTCGATTGGAAGGTAGTGTCGTTCAGGAGAGGGCCATGCAGTGGCGGAAACCTGTCTCAGCTTCCAGCTGGTAAGTACTCCGATTCGATCGGTACGGCATGCGTTGAGCTCGATCGTATTCAGCAGTTGTACTCAGGAAAGTGTTTTAGGGCATCCGATTGCACTGTTCCTGAAGTCGCCAAAGAAGAAATTAGTGCAGCGATTGGCAACGTTTGGGAAGCGTTCTCCGACGCCGGATTCGTGCTTCCTTACGACGTAATCGAGCAATGATTCCCTCAACCGCACGTTGCCTCGTCTAAACTGACTCCAAAACTTGGCATGTTGTGTGCCGACGCAGTTCGATGAATTGAAACATAGCCGTTTGGCTACAAGGGGTGGTCGCAAAATGGGTCTTCAGTACGAGCAAGATAATTCCGGTAAAGAACGCCTGAAACGTGCGATTAAGAATCCGTCTAAGCGCACGCTATTGATCCTCTTGTTGGTGATAGTCGTGATTACTGGTCCGTTTACATTGAAGACGTTTAGTACAGCTCAAGAAGGTATCGGAGAAGTACTCTCTGATCATGATTTGAATGAAAGCCTGAGCGCAGGACCGAGGAATCTGACTGACGAACAGATTGCACCGTGGCTGGTGTCAAACGGCGAGATCATGATTGGTGCGACTGTTCCTCCTGAATGGGAGATCGGCAACTATAGATTCGGTGCTTGTTCAACCGATCGTCTCGACGAAATCGTGGATCCGGTCTACCGAACGGCAATAATTGGAGGCTGTAACTCATTTTACGATATCCAAGGCAAGTACAACCGAGACTGCCATATCGCCTCCAATTGCAATGTGAAGCAGATTGCGAAGGACCAACTTGCCGCCGCTATGGATATTGTCAGGTCGGCACATGCAGCTGCTGGCTACGTTTGGCCAGGTTCATAATCAAATCTGAAGCTACCTTGTGTGATTGTTCGCTACTGCTCGCCGGCATATAACTGGTTCGTTGTAAAATTTTCGCTAGCACGACAAAATTGCGATATTCGGTCCATATCGCACCGCAAGGACACTTCTAGCGAATATTCGTTTTGCCCCCCAACTACGAATCTCACAATGAACATTTGATTTTCTCCTCGGAATGTTTTGATAGTAATTGCCGTACTTGTTGTTTCTACTGGACTAGTAATGGTGGTGACCGATTCTGCTTCGTCTAAAGCGAATGATCACGCTATTGCTATGACTGGAATTAATATGGTAAATGGCGAACAGGTTCTTCTTCAGATCATTGCTTCAGTACAGGCTAGAAAGTCAGATCGAGAAGTTGCCACCGCTGCTCTAAGAGGCGTTAACGCTCGTGGTCTAAGGTCTGTCTGATCGCCTCGCATGATTGCGACACCGTAGGAATCTGATCCGTATTCATTGACCGGAACTGAGATCATCGAGCGACCGGACTTTTCTAATACGTGTGCTAACGCTGCCCCGACAGGACTAGTTACGAATATGACATATCTCCCCTGGCTACGGCGATCATGCCGGTTGCCGACTTGTCGTTTCCACGCCAATACCCGATGTAAGAAGTTCGCGACGTCAGGATTATTTACCGATGGGGTGTAGTTCCTTTGAGAACCACATGTGTTACTGATTATTCGTAAGGAAATAATCGAATATACAAGCTCTGGAGAATTGGCGAGTAGGGGCTGCTAGACTGCCTGAAATTCACTCAGAGTTGCGTAGCACGTAAACAACGATCGGTATTTCACGATCACAAAAGGAAAGCCACCTACATGGACAGCAACCTATCTCCGCACGGGCTGATTGGTGAGGCGTATCGACCGCCAAAGATCGGTAGCAAAGGGGCGGTCGTTGCGAACCACACGATGGCGACTCAGGCTGGGATGCGAATACTCCACCGGGGAGGAAACGCAGTCGACGCCGCAATCGCTGTGGCGTTCGCTCTGGGCGCAGCCGAGCCACAGGGATCGTCGATTGGTGGCGATGGATTTGTGATGGTTCACATGGCTGCGAACGCCACGGTAGAGGTTGCAAACGGAACCGGTTCAGCTCCGCTCGCCGCCACTGCCGATAAGTACAAAGACGGCATACCGTACACAGGTATTTTGGGGACGTCGGTTCCGGGAATCGTCGATGCCCTACTGAGCGCCCATCAAAAGTACGGAATATTGACTCTGGCACAGTGTTTAGACCCTGCGATTGAACTTTGTGAAGATGGCGTTCCTGTTTCTGATTTTCAATCTCGAATGGCAGCACTTAATCCGGTGCTTAGAAGTTCTGCAACCTCTGGACCAGTATTTGCTCCGAACGGAAACTGGCTGAAGCCGGGCGAGATTCGCCGAAATCCTGATTTGGCTCGCACATACAAGCAAATTGCCGATCAGGGTCGTGACGCTTTCTATGAAGGCGATATTGCCCGTGAGATCGCACGGTACTCAGAAGAACACGATGGGTTGTTGACCTACGAAGACCTCAAACGTCATGAGGTTGAGTGGCAGGCTCCGTTGTCGATCAACTACCGAGGTCGAACTGTGTACGAAGCACCACCGAACTCAAGCGGTCACGTTTTGCTTCAAGAGCTGGCGATGTTTGAGAAGTTCGATCCGAAGCAGTACAGCTACATGACGTCCGGATCAGTGCAGCTAATGGTCGAGGCGAAAAGACTGGCGTTCGCAGATCGAGAGGCCTACCTCGCTGACCCCAACTACGTCGATGTTCCTATAGATGGCATGCTCAATCCCGAGTATTTGGCAGAGCGAGCAGCGCTGATAGATATCGATCGAGCGGCTTCCGATGTCGTAGAGGGCGATCCTTGGGCCTTTATGGATCGATCGCCTGATGCAGCAAAAAGGCACCGCAGAGGTCGGCGACTTCATTCGGCTGAAACCGATACGACGCACTTCTGTGTGGTCGACCGCTGGGGCAACTCAGTCGGTGAACTCCAGAGCATCCAAACCATGTTTGGATCGTGCGTCATCGCAGGGTCAACTGGAATATTGATGAACAACCGGATGACCTACTGGCACCTCGAACCCGATCACATCGACTATCTCAATCCGGGTCAACGAGTACGACACACTATGAACCCTGTGATGGTTTTCTCTAAGCCGGCAGAAGAAGGCGGTAAGCTCGAGTTGGTCTGCGGAACGCCGGGAGCTGATACGCAAGTGCAAACTAACTTTCAGGTAGTTACGAGCGTATTTGACTATGGATTGAACGTGGCAGAAGCGATCGACGGTCCACGTTGGACTCACAATCAGGCGGGAATGGGATCGGCATCACCGCGATCAACGGTGGATGTACTTCAGATCGAAGATAGGTCAGGGTCGGAAGTTATTCAAGGCCTGAAAAAGCGTGGGCAACCAGTGGAATCCACTGGCGCTTGGGGTGGAGCCGGTAGCGAAGGGGCGATACAAGTTGATCTTGAGAACGGAACGATGTTTGCAGCGTCGGATCCTCGCCGAGAGGGTGACGCACAAGTTTGGTAATGGTTTCTTAGCCAATTGCCAAATCGTTAATTTTTTTATCGATTCGAACTAGTTCCAGAAGGCAATAAAGTTCCACATTGCCTCGACGGCTTCAAACAGTGTGAAACTGTCGAGGTATTGACCGCCATGCAGTACCCACTCTTGTGTCAGCTTCAGTACGAGCACGATAATTAGCCACCTAATGATTCGTTGTCGGGTCATTTCGTACTTTGGCCAGTAGTGCCGTCTTATCGCAATGAATACGAACCAAAATTCGAAAACGTTCGGGAATGCGAGAAGAATTGGTCGAATCTGCATTAGTTCGAACGCCACGAATCCGACCATTCTGAATCCGAACAAAACTAAAGTGATTTTACGTTCTGGGCCATCCCATTTATTCGCAACCCACAAGAAGGTGAGCATGTACACGACATCGATCCACTTATCGAAGGTCTGGTAGTTCGGAAGTCCGCCTAGATCTAGAACGCCCATCCAGAACAGATCGGAAAAATCGACCGTAATCGCGATTAAAGCGCCCGCGAACGCCCAACGCAGCACCGGTACTGATCCAGCGATTCGAATGAGCCCTATTACGATCTGTTCGAGTGTCATTTTCTATTAAACCGTCAACGCTAGTTCGTCACCGGTTTAAACCAAAATTCTGAACTTAGATACCCTGAATCGAGTCGAGTGGGAATTAGTACCCCGTTGGAGTACGAAGGATCTCTTCTCTTTCCGCTCACAGTGACAGTTGTAACAACCATAAGAGGGTTCACCATCTATAATCACCGGCGTTAACGATAATCGACCCCACAAAAACCCAGTTCCTAATTCCCCCTAACGAGTAAAAAATTATGAAGTATCGCCATCTAGGAAATTCTGGTCTTGAAGTCAGCGTAATTGGTCTCGGGACCAACAACTTTGGCGGTCGAATGGAATTCAAAGAAGCTCGAGAAGTGATCTTTGCCGCTATCGACGAAGGTATGAACCTCATCGATACAGCAAACATCTACTCGCACGGAAATTCTGAAGAAATTATCGGTCGGTCGCTGGTTGATCGTCGAGATGAAGTGTTGATCGCAACCAAGTTCGGCATGCTTTGGGAAGAGGGTCCTCACGGCAAAGGCGGCTCTCGCAAGCACATTGTTGATTCGCTCGAAGGTTCGCTTCGACGGCTTCAAACCGACTACGTTGATCTGTACCAGATCCACAAGCAGGATCCCGACACGCCGATCGACGAGACTTTGCGGGCTCTCGATGACATGGTCAAAGACGGCAAGGTGCGATACATCGGTCTTTCCAATTTTGACCCATGGCGAATAGCTGATGCTCAGTGGACAGCTAAACACAACGGTTACACCCCGTTTATTTCTTCTCAGCCGGAATACTCTATGCTCGAACGTGGAGTTGAGCGAGCAGTGCTGCCGGTTTCTGAAAAATATGGACTCGGCACATTGCCATACTTCCCGCTCGCTCACGGATTTCTTACGGGCAAATACCGTCGGAACGAGGCTGTTCCAGAGAACACGCGACTGGCACTTACGCCGACGGCTCAGGTCAAACGGCTTTCGGGAGCGAACTTCGACATTCTCGATCAGCTTGAAGTGTTCGTTGAAAAGCGCGGTCACACGATGGTCGAATTGGCTTTTGCGTGGATACTTCGTCGAGCTTCAGTCGGATCGGTGATCGCTGGAGCTAGCACGCCTGACCAGATTCGCCAGAATGCTGCCGCTGCCGAGTGGGAGCTTTCGTCAGACGAGATGGAAGAACTTGCTGGAATACTCGACGGATAGGTGTCTAAGAGCTATTTCCCCTAAGACAAAAGTAGTTTAGTTATCTAGAGAGATCGTCTTCAGCTTCGACCGTGATCGTTGTTGCTGGAGGCGATATTTCGGCGGGCGTCGGCAACTCTGCGGATGAGCATGAAGCTATGAATCCTTCGATAAGTGTCGCGAGTGTTACGCCTTTTGTCTTGACCATCTATCCGTCATTGAGCATTGTCGCGATCGTCACATCAGTGAATAGATGAGCTAATGGGTTCAGCGTGGGGGATCCCTCACTTGATTTCACGGTGA
>JABHBJ010000055.1 GCA_018673955.1 Chloroflexota bacterium
AGAAGTATTTTCGAAGTTCGACGCCGAAGTTGAGACGGTCTCAATGTTCGAACTCGATCTCGCTGCGATTTTGAAAGTAATGGAAGGTCCAAAGGGTGTAGAGTCGGGCAAATTCGAAGAGTTCACACGACTTCCCGCTTCCCACCGTGATCTATCGCTGATCGTCGATACTAGTGTATTGGCGGGTCAGATCGTCGATATCGCAAACCGAAACCGCATCGTGACATCTGCCACGGTGTTCGATGTATTCGAAGGCAAGGGAGTTCCCGACGGTAAGATGGCTGTTGCAGTTCGACTCGTTTATCAGTCACCGAACAAAACTCTGAGCGGTGATCAAATTTCAAAAATCGAGACTCAGATCGTAAAACAGCTTCAGAAGGAACTGGGGGCTGGATTGCGAGATGGCTCAGGTCCTGTGTACCAAACTGACAATGGCTAAAAAACCTCACGAACACCATGATCGACCTCATCGGCACCACTACGATGCGGAGATGCTCAGCGTTGAAGAGGCGCGCGAGCGAATACTGTCGTACTTCCAAGTGCTGCCAGTTGAATCGGCTGAATTAGTCGATTCACTGGGTCAGGTTCTGGGGGAGGACATGGTCGCATCGTTCGACATTCCGCCGCTGGCCAATTCAGCTATGGATGGTTACGCAGTGCTGGCTGCTGATACGAGAGGTGCTTCTGCGGAGACTCCGGTCGAACTGGTTGTAACGGGTGTTGTGGCGGCTGGACAGATTCCAGACCACCCGCTCGAACCCGGAACAGCTGTCAGGATCATGACGGGTGCTCCGGTGCCAGATAACGCAGATGCAGTTGTTCCTTTCGAAGATACTGATGAGCTGGAGCGCAGAGCTTCAGGTGGTTCTTCTGGGGCGATTGCGATTCATCTTCAGGCTGAGCCGTACGACAACGTGCGAGGCGCCGGCGAAGATATCGAATCTGGCGAGACGGTGTTGGAGAGCGGCCAAATTTTACGAGCCGGAGAGATTGGAGTGATCGCTTCATTAGGTCACTCGACCGTGAAGGCGATTCGTCGACCGGTAGTTGCGATAGTTTCGACTGGTGATGAACTGCTTCAGCCCGGTGATGAACCAGAACCCGGCAAAATATTTAACTCGAATGCTTTCAGTATTGCCGCTATGGTCAAACGCTACGGCGGTGTACCGAAGATCTTGGGTATTGCTAAGGACACAATCGAGTCACTCGAGGCTGCTCTTGAAGAAGCGTTGGATGCCGACTTGGTCGTGACCTCTGCTGGCGTTTCTAAGGGCGATTATGACGTTGTGAAAGATGTGCTTTCTTCAAAAGGCGAGATTGCGTTGTGGTCGGTACGAATGCGCCCGGCAAAGCCGCTGGCGTTTGGTGTGCTCGACCGTAACGATGGAACAAAGGTTCCTCATTTGGGTCTTCCGGGTAATCCGGTAAGTGCGATGGTGGCGTTCGAGCAGTTCGGACGATCGGCCATTCGACTAATGATGGGTAAACCTGAGGTCGCAAAACCTAGTGTCGAGGCGATTATGGACGATCCAATTCGTAATCACGATGGTCGCCGGGTGTACGCAAGAGTTCATGTTTATCGAGACGAATCGGGAGAATACCGAGCCAGATCGACAGGAAATCAGAGTTCAGGCGTACTGAGTTCTATGTCACTTGCAAACGGATTAGCCATCTGCCCCGATGACATTGGTATGATTAGTGCTGGCGAAATTGCGAAAGTCGAAATACTCGACTGGCCAGACGATATTTTCTAAACATTTTTGACCGTGCGTTCACGCGCCGTTTCACGCACAAATAACACATGACTAACCAGACAGAACAAACAGAGCAGACACCTGAAGTAACTCCTGAACCGGAGCCACAGGAAGAGCCTAAATACCAGATCGATACGAAAGCTTTCGAGACTTCGGGTCGGTCATTTGAATTTGCTATCTACTCAAGGCTTTCGAAGAGCGGTAAAGCCGTTCTCGACGATGGCAAAATTGCGGGTGGCTTTGGTCCACCTGCCGAGTACATGAAGGTGATGGCGAACATCTGCTCGAAAGAGCCAGACTTCCTTCTACCGGGTACACCTATCACCGAGGCTGTGTTCAAGCTTCTACTTGCGAACACAAACAAGGCGATGACACTCGACGAAATTCAGTCGGGTCTCACTACGGCTTGGGCGAGTGTGATCTACTTGAAGAATCTTTCTGACGATGTTCTTCGACGAATGTTGGATCAAGAGAACGACTACTTCATCAAGCGTGCGATTATCCGACGTCGACGCAGCCGAAGCTCCTCGTAAGTTTCTTTCCTAGAGATTTTGAAAAGCCCCTGTCTAATCGACAGGGGCTTTTTTTGTGTAGCTGTTGGGGCAGTTGCGGGCAAGTGCAAATGACAAATCTCTGTAGATAACCCGTTCGCTAACGGCGTGATTGCCGAGACGTTTTACGTTCTTCTTCTGTAAACCATTTGAAGAAGAGAACGGTCATCGTGGCGAGGTACACGAAGTTGCCGGGGATCCACATTAGTAGACCACCTATTCGCTGGTCTTCGATAGTCGACCAGCTGAAATGTCCGGGTGCGCCTAGATAGAAATCGTAGAGCACCGACTTGGTTAGGGTGATGATCGCTGCGAGCAGTGCGGTGGGCGTTACAGCGAGTAGCAGGTAAACGATACGTTGTGGATAACTGAGCTGTGTGCGGATTGGCGGCGGACCTACTATCGGCCACCAGAATAAAACAGCAGACGTGAACATCGTGAAGTGCATGATGATATGCACCCATTCATTTTCAAGTGAGCTGTTGTACGCGGCTGGAATATGCCATCCAAACAGGGTGCCAATGAACAGCGGTAACGCCACTGTAGGCCGTGTGAGGAGTGAGAGGATCTTTACTATGATGCCTGAGCCTGTGAGGGCTGATCCTGCCCCAATCCTCAGAGGTCGAGGTAGTGCCCAGATATACGCTGGCATCGGACGTCCGACAAGCAACAGTGGGGCTGCGAACATTGCAATGACGATGTGTTGTGCCATATGCATCGCGAATAGATCGCCAGAGAAGTAGTCGAGCGGTCCAGCCAAGGCAAATGCCAATAGGGCGAATGCAAAGTAGGTTGTGCCAACCTTCGACCAGAAGCTGCTGTCGGTCTCGGAACGCATTGCCAATTGAATGGTGCCGATAGTGTAAGCAGCTGCGATCAGTAGGAACAAAACTGCTGGAGGGGACGAGAAATCCCAGGCGAAGATGTATTCGCCAAAACTATCGATGAGGTTGGGTTCTGAAGCGCCATTCATGGCGTCAAATCATCCGATTTAGGTAGTTTGATTTCGGTGATCGAAACCAAGCTTGTACGGGTCGACTAAGCGTCAGACCCGGGTATTCGTACCGTGCTCTTGGGAGTTAGTTTCTTCGTGAGCGAGTCAGGTCGTCTTAGAACAGAACTGGCTGGCTAGCATGCTTCATGAGGACTAGAAGAATCGAGAAGATTAGTATCCCAATAATCATTGCCGACGCAAAGAAGTACGTAAACATCCGGTTATCGAACCTGAGATGCATGAAGTAGGCGACAACTCCGACGAATTTTGCCAAGGAGAGAAACAGCAGGAGAGGTATGAACCATGCACCAAGTCCTTCGACTGTGAATAGCCAAACTTCAACAAGCGTGATTATCGCGAGAACGAATCCGACGAGCCAGTAGAAGCCGACGCCTGCATGCGACACGTTGCCGTGCGTCAGTGTTCGCCATAGGTTTCCGAACCATGCTCCACCGATTGGACCTTCGAAAGGAGGGTTCAATTCGTTGCTAGGGCCGTGTGGAAGGTTCCACCAGCCGTTGCCGTCGTGCTGCGTAAGTTTTTGCCAGAGATTGGCCATGCTTGCGATCCCTCGGGCTATCAGTGAAGAATTGTTGGTCCGACGCCAGCCGGCGGTCCGTCAGAGAATGAAATCAGGTAGATAACCGTGAAGATCACGATCCACACGATGTCGACAAAGTGCCAGTACAAACCGGCGATTTCGAGGTCGAGTGAGTTATCTGATCGGAGTGAGCCTACGTGCGATCCATAAGCCAAGAATGCCATCCAGATAACACCGATGGTTACGTGAGCACCGTGAATACCGGTGAGGATGAAGAACGTGGTTCCGAAGATATTCGTTCGCGGTGTTAGACCTTCGTGAGCGAACTCACGGAATTCATAGAACTGGAATCCCATAAATATGGCCCCCAGAACGACTACAAGTAAGATCCAAAGCGTGCCCTTGTTCTTTTCGCCTGCTTTTACGTAGTGAAGAGCAAGAACCATCGCAAGAGAACTCATCAGCAGCACGAACGTCGAAACGGACGTGAGCGGGATGTCGAGAATCTCAGACGGGTATGGTCCGACAAGACTCTTACCTCGGTAAACGAGGTAGGTTGCGATGAATACTCCGAAGAACATCACGTCGGAAGCCAGGAAGGCCCACATCATGAGCTTCCTGCTGTTCAAGCCGGTAGAAGTATTTTCTACTGGCTCGTGGTGTTCTGTTGCTGCGGCCTGTGTCACGTTCGTATTTTCCTTGACGTTGGAAGTGAACTAAATAATTAGCGTTGTTTATTCGGGGTCGTTGACGGGTTCCATCGCCCATCCAATAAGACCCCAGACAAGGACTACCGCACCAACTGCGATAACCGTGTTGTTGGTGAGGAATCCGGCTCCGAGCCCGGCTACACCGAGACTCAGAATGAATGGGTAGTACGACATGTCAGGGAGATGAATGGCGCTATGCCCATCACCGTGTCCGTCGGAACTACCAGAAACAACCGGTAGAGCTTCTTGCACGTCGTCACCATCATCAAACTGGGCTCCTGAAGGAACAGCCTGATCGTGATCGTCGTGGTGGTACTCGGCAATGGTTTCTGGGTATTTCTGGAACCAGAAGTCATCCCGGTACTTGACCTGAGGTATTTCGTCGAAGTCGTGTACTGGTGGAGGTGAAGTAGTAGCCCATTCAAGAGTACGACCGTCCCATGGGTCATTTCCTGCCATCACCTTGTTCATCTTCGAGTAGAAGACATTGATCATGAACACGAGAATGCCGAGTGCGAGTATGAATCCACCGATAGAGGCGGCAAGGTTTGAACTTTCCCAGCCCATGTTATCGGCGTATGTGTAGATGCGACGTGGCATGCCGTCCATTCCGAGCCAGTGCATCGGAGCGAACTGCAGGTTGAAACCGATCATCATCAGTGCCCAGTTGGCTATGCCGAGTTTTTCATTGAGGAAGTATCCGGTGAACTTAGGCCACCAGAAGTAGATTCCACTGAAGATACCCAGAAGCGCTCCACCTACGAGTACGTAGTGGAAGTGAGCAACAACGAAGTAAGTGTCTTGCTGCTGCGCGTCGGTAGGAGGAGAGGCGTGCATGACACCACTCAAGCCACCGATTGTGAACATCGCAATGAACGATATCGAGAACAGCATCGGCGTATTGAGCCGGATATTTCCGCCCCAGAGCGTGCCAAGCCAGTTGAATATTTTCACACCGGTTGGAACCGCGATAAGCATCGTCGATATCGAGAACGCAGTGTTAGCTGCAGGTCCGAGTCCAACGGTGAACATGTGGTGGCTCCATACGAACCAACCCATGAAAGCGATAGCCGCACCAGCGAATACTACGAAGGGGTAACCGAAAAGTGGCTTTCGAGCGAATGTCGGAAGCACTTCAGACACGATACCCATCGCAGGCAGTATCAGGATGTACACCTCAGGGTGACCAAACAGCCAGAAAATGTGCTGCCACATTACTGGGTCGCCACCACCGAGTGAGTTGAAGAAGTGAGTGCCGTAAACACGGTCGCTCATAAGCTGAATACCTGCAACAGCCAGAACCGGCATTGCAAGAACAATCAGAACCGAAGTGATCAGAGTCATCCACGTGAAGATCGGAATTTTGAACATACCCATGCCCGGAGCACGCATGTTCAAGATGGTCACAATGAAGTTCAAACCTGCGGCGATAGAAGCCACACCAAGAACGTTCAAGCCAACTACCCAGTAGGTCATTCCCATTCCGGGGTTGAATGTAGTACCCGAGTTAGGGGCGTATCCGAACCAACCACCGTTAGGGGCGTTTCCGGTTATCCAACTTGCGTTGATGATTAGTGACCCAAATAAGAAAATCCAGAAGCTCAGAGCGTTTAGTCGCGGGAATGCGACGTCTCTGGCACCGATCTGAAGCGGTATCAGCCAGTTGAAGAACGCAGCAGAGAGCGGCATGATCACCAAGAACACCATCGTGGTTCCGTGCATGGTGAACAGTTGGTTGAACGTTTCGGGGTCGATCAGATCATTCTCGGCAGATGCAAGCTGTGTTCGAATGAGAAGTGCTTCGATTCCGCCGACGATGAACCAAATGAATGAAACGATACCGTAAAGGGTACCGATCCTCTTGTGATCGACCGTTCCGATCCAGCTCCAAATTCCCGTCGACGATTTAGGTCGTGGGAACAGTTGTGGCATTGTCAGTGATTTTGTTGTCACTAGGTGTGAGCTCCGCTGTTAGACGCTTGTGGCGTCAGTACAGGTGGTTTCCGTTAGTTCAGTGTTTTTAGATAGTCGACGAGAGCGTCAATTGAATCGTCGCCAAGATGCGACCATTCAGGCATTACAGCAGGGAAGCCGTCGACCACGAAGGCTGATGGATCCCTTAGTGATTCTTCAATGTAGTCGTCAGCGCTCATGCCGGCTACTTGCGAACCGGCTCGGTCGCCGATGCCCGCAAGACCAGGGCCAACAACATCGTTGTCGCCAGTCGAGTGACAGCTTGTGCAGTTAGTAGCGAAAATGTCGGCACCATCCGCTCCGCCGGTCTCAACCACTGTGCCCGCAGGAGCAGTGCCGGGTTTGAGTGACAGAAGGTAGGTGGCAATGTCAGATACTTCAGCAGGTGTTAGGTTCGCTTTGCCATCAGCAGTGTCATAAACAGCTGCGTGCTTCTGCATGCGGGTGCCGATCTTCACTGAAGAAGGATCAGTTATCCAACCTTCAAGCGACTCCTTAGTCAGATCTTTCAGTCCTGCACCGATGGTGGAGCGAGTACCGAAGTGAGTCAGGTTTGGAGCCGAAACGATTCCTGAGTTCTCGATATCTGAGATCCAGCCATTCCAACGAGCCTGCTGTGAGCTGATCTCACGAGCGTACGAACCTGGTGTGGTCGAGTCGTTAGTGTGGCAAGAAGAACAGTTTGCTGCGTAAAGATTCTTTCCTGATGCTTCAGGAGATCCAGCTACAGGAGCATCGGCAGCTGTGTGCATACCTTCGATCCACGCCTGGAAATCGGCCTCTTCGTGAACAATAACTCGGAAGCGCATGTGAGCGTGGGCAATTCCACAGAACTCAGCACACTGACCGTAGTACTCGCCTACTTCATCGCCAATCATCCACATGTAGTTGTCGTTCAAAGGAACCATGTCGACCTTACCGGCGATCTTTGGAACCCAAAAGCTGTGAATAACGTCCTGCGATTCAAGCTTGAACGCAACGGGGCGACCCACAGGAATGTGAAGTTCGTTTGAGGTAACGACTTCGTGGTTTGGATATCGGAATTCGAACCACCACTGATGTCCGATGGCTTCGATGTTGAGCACTTCACCCTGATCTTCAGGAACACCACTTTGCTGTGCCCATATGTCAGTGAGAGTCGGTATCGCAATCGCTGCAAGAATCAGAATTGGGATAACGGTCCAAGTGATTTCAAGTCGGTTATTACCGTGCGTCTGGTGCGGAAGCTTGTCGTTGTCGGAGCGCCTTCGGTATCGAATGGCGATGTAGATAATTGCGCCTTCAACAAGCACAAATACCACCGCCGCGATCCAGAAGATGAACTTGAATAAGTCAGCTTGGTCTTCAGCGATGGGTCCGGCAGTGCCGAACGTCGACTGATTGTTGTCGGGGGTACATGCTGCGAGGAGGGCAATCGCCAGCGGAAGTAGAAGTACAAGTGCTGGGCGAAGTGGGAAGGAAAGCTTTGAGACTCGGTGCATCTGGGAGCTGTACGTGGTGTGCAGGGGTATTGGAAGTAAATTGTCACAAAAAAATCACCGACTTACTAATTTCGGCGATATAGCTTTAGATATAGCTTTAAAAGCTTGAAAAGCGTAACACTCGGTATTTATGCCCGCAACGGTCAATGAATCCCGAATAACTGACCTTTTTCATTGGCTTTGATTGCCCCGTGCCTAGTCTTTCGGGTTAGGTTTGTGCTTATGAC
>JABHBJ010000031.1 GCA_018673955.1 Chloroflexota bacterium
CAGAATAGCATCATTCCTCATTTGCTGAGGAGATCTGTTCATGTCCTGCCAACCGTGCCTGCCTTCGTCAATTCCCAAAGAAGGAAGATCTTCACCAACAGGCGATCGACTCCAATGACCGAGTTGTCAGCTTAAATACAGACCCCGATCATATATTTAGGTCGGCTGGATTTTGTGGTGAGCGCTGAGTTTTGACAGATCCATCAGAATTCCATAATTAGTCTGTGATGTCTCTTCGAAGGAATATCGTGAATAACAGTGCCAGGCAGAGTACGCCGTAAGCTGCTGTCATAAGGGCAGCTGTCGAACCCGATAAAGCGTCGTTTCCACCGACGAGAAAGGCTCTGAGCACGGCGTCGGGGAAGCGGTCCGTCACACCATCTGCCACCTGTCTCAACATTGTTGGAAAGATCAATAGACCGCCGGCACCGGTTGCGATGGCTGCGGCAGATGATTTGGTAACCATGACGATCATCGCTCCTATGAGACCCCACACCAGTGTGGCGGCGATGGTTCGACCGATCGTTGCGACCGCCCCGAATATGCCATCTGAGGTCGCCCATTCCCCTGTTGGGATACCTTGGCCTGGAGCCATCGCAAAGCTTAGTGCTATCGATAGGATTCCGGCGAGAACGACTGCGATGGCTGTGAACGCCCCAAGCGCTAGCAGAATTCCGGCGAGTAATCTCGCACGTCGAGGCTCAGAAACTAGCAACAATCTGATCGTGCCATTCGAATATTCACGGGCTAGGTTAACAGCGAACACCGAAAGAATAATCAGGCCGATGAATGTGGATGAGGATTCTAATCCGAGAGTCAGCCCTCCTGCACTAGATAGCTGTTCGATCCCAGATGTCGGGCCAAATGGACCTCGATTGCCACCTGGTTCATCAACACCAAGAATTGCAAAGACGGTGCCGACAAAAGTGAAGAATAGTAGTGGGCCGAACGAGGACAAGATTAAACTTCGGCGACGGAGAATAACCCACTCAGCAAGGAATGCGCCAATCAATTTGAATCTCCCTGTGTTACTTGTTTGCGAGTTAGCCTGATAAAAACGTCTTCGAGTGTTTCTTTCTCGATGCGCAATTCACGTAAAAATATTCCACTTTGATGTGCTATTCGATCGACTTCTACTGAAGACGTGCTGTTTCCATCAATCAAAATGCTGTCTGTTGAAACCTCAACTTCCATATCTTCGTGACCCAGTAGTTTTTGGAGCTTAGATATATCTTCATGGTTTTCAGGCCGGACTCTGATTATGTGACTGGCTTGTAAAAGTAAATCGTCGAGCTGACCCGAGAACACCAATCTGCCATCGTTGATAAGTACCACGTGTTCGACCAGTCGTTCAATCTCTGAAAGTAGGTGACTGGAAACGAAAACCGTCTTGCCGTTTTGTCCGAGCTTGCGTAGTAGTTCACGGATCTCGATGATTCCGGCCGGATCTAGGCCGTTGGTTGGTTCGTCCAAAATTAGTAATTCGGGTTCACCAAGTAGCGAAATTGCGATCGCAAGCCGCTGCTTCATTCCGAGCGAATAAGTAGCGACTCGGTCATCGCGCCGATCATAGAGACCGACAGTATTGAGTACTTCATCAATCACGTTTGCATTTAAGCCCCGCAATTTTGTGAACAGTCTGAGGTTGTCGGCTCCCGTCAGCCCTTTGTAAAGCGCCGGTGACTCAATAAGCGCTCCAATCTTTTTGGTGAACGCCGATGGTTTGTTTATCGGGTGACCAAGAACACTACCAGTCCCGGATGTTGCTTTGATTAGGCCAAGCAACATCCGAATTGTGGTGCTTTTTCCAGCACCATTTGGACCGACAAAACCGACAACACCATTTTGCGGGATATCGAAAGTCAGTTTTTCAACTGCTTTAAAATCTCCAAAATGTTTGGTGAGATTGTCGACCGAAATAGCTGACGATTCCGCCGTCATTGTCCACACTCCATCTAGCGCTGGTATAGGCGGAGACTGGTATTCTGCCCATCCACGATCTTGAAGAATGTTCAGTAAATCCCCGCAACGGATAGTCGCTGGCGAGTTAAACCAGCAGCTGTTCAATCATATGATCCGATGATACGTCTGTCGCACATAGTTTCTTCACGTTGTGCTGATGGCAGTGCTCTGGCGTCTGAGATATAAGCTCGGATTCCGTGACGTTGCCGAACTACTGTTACAACGAGGCTTCCAAGTCAGTTACGAAACGATCCGAATTTGAGAGTTCAGGTTTGCACCGCTAGTTAGTGAAAAGCTTCGTGCCAAACGTCGAGGTACAGCTGGCCATTCCTGGTATCTGGATGAGACTTACATCAAGGTCAGTGGTCGCTGGCGTTACTTGTATCGAGCCATAGATCGAGAAGGAAACCTGCTAGATTGGTTCTGTCAGAACTCAGCATCGGGGCGGAATAGCATCGTTCCTCTGACAGAACAGACGCAAACAGGCCTCATCCGATCGGGTGGGGCCTGTTCGCGTCCCGGCTAAGTGGGAATCAGCAGGTCTAACTTTTCGTAATTTCATCTGACTCAACGGGATACTTGCGTTAGCTTTTTGTCGAATCAGCTGTTGTATCGTCGAGATTGTGTTGAACACCGGACTCTTCAACTCCACAGACATGAGTACTTCGGCGGAGACGCGGTTAGCGAGTTCGGGCAAGCCATGAACACATCTCCTCAGCAAATGAGGAACGATGTTATTCTGCTCCGACGCTGAGTTCTAACAGATCCATGGCCATTGA
>JABHBJ010000090.1 GCA_018673955.1 Chloroflexota bacterium
CTGCTT
This sequence comes from Chloroflexota bacterium, assembly GCA_018673955.1. Taxonomy (GTDB): domain Bacteria; phylum Chloroflexota; class Dehalococcoidia; order Lucifugimonadales; family Lucifugimonadaceae; genus Lucifugimonas. The sequence continues at coordinate 7 of JABHBJ010000090.1, forward strand.
TCAGCAGAGTACGCAGCGGATCGTGCTGCCGAAATAAACATGCTCCAAACTTCTGGCCCTCCCGCAGAACGATGGGAGCGATCTCGTGTCGATCACCCTCCTGTTGGCGTGAAGGCCGAATACGCCAGCGGTCTGACGACTCATTTTGTAACCGCCGACTCTGAAGGAAACGTCGTGACAGTCACGCAGACGCTCGGTGGGGCGTTCGGGTCGGCAGTTGTTGCTGGCGATACAGGCGTGTTCATGAACAACATGTCCAAATGGTTCGATATCAACCCAGACACCAACTCTCCAAACCTGATCGGTCCCGGCAAGGAACAAGATTTCTGCATAGCACCGGCACAGATTTATGCTGATTCCGGCGATGGTTCTGGTGAAAAAGAGATTCGTCTCTCGATTTCTACTCCGGGTAGCTGGGGCATCTTGCACACGACGGCTCAGATGATGCACAACCACATCGATGCCGGTATGAATGTTCAAGAGGCGATCGAGGCACCTCGATTCAGGCACTACGACACCGGAATGCTGCTTCTCGAAAACAGGTTCCCCATTCGTATGCGGGAAGATCTTGCTCGTCGAGGTCACCGTGTTCACGTCGCTCCCGATTGGCACAATGCCGTTGGTGGCGGTCAGGGCATACAGTTCACTGAACACGGCTCGATGCTAGGTGGAGCCGACCCAAGGCGCGACGGTGTAGCGATGGGTTACTAAGTGGTGGATTTGGCGTTAAAGTCCTCTCCAAGCGGGAGAAGGCGTTAATCAGAAACACAGACCAGCACACCAAGCCAAGAAAATGTCATCCTGAGGCACTCGAACGACGACAGCTCGATCATTCCAGGCAGCATCACATCCCCTCATCCCGACCGAAGCAAAGCGAAGTGGAGGGACTTGAGAAGATGATAATTAGCTTGTGACCGACAAAAACAAAATGACTACCAACTCAAGTGATCTCACCGAGCTTCCAAAGATGGTGTTCGGCGTGATGGGATCTGCCGGCGGCGAGTTGGAATGAGTAGTAGCGACCGTACAAAATCAGCTTTGTTCTACGAATACCCTCCCGAAGATGGCGACGTTTTCGGACAGGGTCGACGCGAACGAATCGAAAAACTCACCGATCTCTATACGACTGTGATCACCAGAGATAATTTCGATCGGCACGCCGCCGCTCTCGCCGATGTAGAAGTTATTTTTGCAACGTGGGGCATACCGAGCTTCGGCGATCGACATTTCAAGGCAATGCCAAACTTGAAAGCGGTTTTCTACGCCGCTGGCAATGTGAAGTCGTTCGCAACCCCGTTGATCGACCGTAATATCACGCTCGTTGGAGGGTGGGACATCAATGCAATTCCGGTCGCCGAAATGTGCCTATCGCAAGTTCTTCTGTCTCTTCGTGGTTATTTCCGAGCTACACGACGATATGCCGATCTGAAAACGCACGATGCAAAGTCTTTTCCTCGATCAGGAGTCTTTGGCGAATCAGTAGGGCTTATTGGTCTTGGCAAGATAGGAACCCGGCTCAGGAACCTACTAGCAACATATCCGATCAAAGTGCTGGCGTACGATCCGTTCTTGACCGATGAACGAGCGGAGCAGTTGAGCGTTGAGTCGGTCTCTCTCGTTGAACTTTTCAAGCGATCGCTGGTGGTTAGTAATCACATTCCCGATATCGAATCGACCGTCGGCACGTTGCGCCATGAGCACTTCTCTGAAATGCGAGATGGAGCGACATTTATTAACTCGGGTCGAGGTGCACAGGTAGTCGAGGCTGATCTGATCCGTGTTTTAGAAAATCGATCCGATCTAACTGCTTTGCTTGATGTGACGCTCCCAGAACCTCCAATCCAAGACTCACCTCTTTGGCAGTTGCCAAACGTAGTCATTTCACCCCACATCGGCGGGACTGTTGGAGATGAAGTTGTCCGGCTCGCCGACTGTGTGATCGATGAATATGAACGCTGGCAAGCTGGTCAATCTCTTAGCTACGAAATAACGTCAAAAGTTCTAGCGACCATGGGGTAATCTGCCGGGCTGGCAGCTTTCAATATCGACTACGATTCATATATATAAAAATTTCGTCGCCCCATTGGGCTGGCTTTTAGGAGACGACTTATGAGCATCGTAAAGATCAACGCAATCGCAGTGGGCGAAGGCAAGGGCGAAGAGCTTGAGAAGCGGTTTCAACAGCGCGCTGGTGAAGTAGAAAACCAACCAGGATTCGAAGGATTTGAACTGCTTCGACCTGTTGAAGGTGAAGACCGATACTTCGTTTACACCCGCTGGGATTCAGAAGAATCGTTCCAGGCGTGGGTCAGCTCGGAGGCGTTCGGGCGTGGACACCGTCAGGCTTCTTCGAACAAAACCGACGGCACAGTAGCCCACGGCTCAGCCATTCTCGGCTTCGAAGTCGTAATTAAGACCGAAGGCAACAAGGCGTAGCCCGGCTACTGTTGTCCGACATCCCGACTCCTGAGGAGGGATCTTCGGTGCGGTGTGAGGTGCTTGGTGAACCTCGACATGATGGATCGGCAGCAGCGATGCCAGAGACGCCGATTGCCACATCGTCGAACTCCTCGCAATGACAGAGTTAAGGGTTTTGGGCAGAATCGAAATGCTGTTGGCGTTAGGGTGAGATACTGAATCAAGTTCAGCATGACAACGTCGCAGGGTCACAGCATGACAGGGTTATTGGAATCTAAAGAACGAAAAAAACACCCTCTGAGAGTTTCTCAGAGGGTGTTCTCATTTATCTACTAATCGGCCGGCAGAGCCATCCATCAACTCAGCCAGCTTAAAACCAATTTCGCAGAAAACGTAACGCCCGTTACCTCTGGACCCTGCCTGAGGTGTCGCCGCCTGCTACTGCCATTACTTCCTTCACGCTAACGAGGTTGAAGTCGCCGTGGAAGGTGTGTGACATAGCCGAAGAAGCAACTGCGAAATCGAGAACCTGTCGAGAATTCCAATCGCTCTGGTTAAGGCCGTAGATCATCGCAGCGCAGAACGAGTCGCCACCGCCAACGCGGTCGACAATTCGAACTGGGTACTTGTTACCAACGAGAATCTCGTCGCCATCGTAGTAAATCGCACTCCAGCCGTTGTCGTCAGCGGAGAAGCTCTCACGAAGCGTGATCGCAACCTTCTTGAAACCGAACTTGTCGACAAGTTCCTGAACGACAGGCCTGTACGCTTCAGGGTCGATCTCACCAACCGTTACATCAACGCCCTCAGCAGCAACACCGAGGCACTTCTCAGCGTCCTCTTCGTTACCGATAGAAACATCGACGTACTTCATCATCGGAATCATCGTTGCCTGTGCCTCTTCAGGAGTCCACAGATTCTTACGATAGTTCATGTCTGCCGAAACAGTGATGCCAAGCTCTTTGGCTGCCTTTGCGGCTTCTATACACACTTCACCAGCGTTCTTTGAGATTGCAGGGGTGATGCCAGTGAAGTGGAACCAGTCAGCGCCGTCAAACACTTTCGCCCAATCGACATCGCCGGGCTTGATTTCAGATATTGAAGAAGCTGATCGGTCGTAAACAACCTTCGAAGCCCGCATAGCTGCGCCCGATTCAAGGTAGTAAGTGCCGAGTCGTTGGCCTTGTCGAAGGATTTCCGATGTATCGACACCGAATTGCCTGATGTAGTTGATACAAGCCTGCCCAATGTCGTTGTCAGGGATGGCAGTAACGAAAGTCGCGTCGACGCCAAACTGAGCGAGCGAAACCGCAACGTTACATTCGCCTCCACCGTAAGTGACTTCAAATACTCGTGCCTGAGTGAACCGCTCTCGTCGCATCGTTGCGAGCCTGAGCATCACCTCACCAAAAGTTACTACCTTGACCATGGTATCTCCGATATTGTTTCTACCGCTAACTGGATATTTTCTAGATTGAATATAGGTCAGCGTACGATCAATTGAGGAACAAAAGCCCCACGCTGAAAAAGGGTGGCTAAGCCACTAGGATCGTATGGATTTGATTAGAGCGACGGTGTCTCTGCTGCGCTGTTCGAGCTTGTCCCATGCGCCATCCTTCAGGATGTCGGCAGAAACGAGCTTCGATCCCATTCCAACAGCTACAACACCGGCCTCGAACCAAGGACGAAGCGACTCTTCAGTGATATCGACTCCACCGGTAGGCATGATCGATGACCACGGCATAGGCGCGAGAACGTCCTTCACGAATCCGGGACCGCCAACCGCGCTACCTGGGAACGCTTTAACTATCTCGCAACCGAGTTCTTCTGCGGCTGAAATCTCCGAAGCTGTGCCGCAACCGGGGACATAACCGACTTTTCGTCGATTGCAGACCTTCGCAACGTCGGGATTTGTTACTGGCCCAACGATGAAGCTTGCGCCTGAGCCGATGTACATCGAAGCGGTTCCAGCATCGAGTACTGAACCAGCACCAAGAATGGCGTCAGGAAGCTCGGCTGCGCAGAATCGGTCGAGTGCTGTGAACACTTCCCAAGCGTGATCCCCACGGTTAGTGAACTCAAGAACCTTGATTCCGCCGTTTACACATGCCTTTGCAATGTTCTGAGCTGTTGCGATATCGCCGTTGTAAAAAACGGGCACAACGCCAATTTCGTTAACTGCATTGAATGCTTGCAGTCGGGTGTGTCTGGCCAACTCGGGTTCTCCTTAGCGATAGCGATACTTTTATAATTTATACGCAGGCTAGTTTATCTCTAGAGTCGCGGGTAGTAACCTCTTTGACCTCGCAAGTTCAATAATGTTCACAATAACGCCATTATCGATCTAATTCATCGATCGAAACCGAAGAAAGATATCTACATGGATTCAAATCCCGTCATAGACAAGATGAAACGCGGGGAAGCCACCGTGGGCACATGGTCGACTACCGGCGACCCATCGGTAGTCGAAATACTGGCCTACATGACAGAGCTCGACTGGATCGTAGTCGATTTCGAGCACAACGCCATCGATGTTTCTACAGCTGTGAACTGTCTCAGGGCGGCTCAGGGCAGCGGTACTCCGATGTTCGCTCGAGTTCCATATGGCGAAAAAGTTTGGATCAAGCGAATTCTTGATATCGGGTTCATGGGAATCGTTGCTCCTGACGTAAAAAATGCGGAACAGGCACGAGAAATTGTTCAGGCCGCCAAGTACGCTCCTGAGGGAATTCGTGGAATCGGTAGCGCACGGGGTCAGATCGCATACGGCGATGGTTTTTACAAGAAGGCCAACGAAATGACACTTGTCGTCATCATGATCGAAGATCCTATTGCGGTGGATCAGATTGACGAGATCATGGCAGTTCCGGGAGTAGATGTGTGTTTCATAGGCCCGAACGATCTTGCTCAGAACATGAGCCTTCCTATTGGACTAGATAACAAGCACCCAGATCACATTGCCGCCGTTCAGAAGGTTGTCGACGCAGGAAAGCGTCATGGCGTATTCACCGGAGCGCACACTGCTTCGGGTGAAGAGGCAGCTCGACGTATCAAGCAGGGCATGCAGTGGTTCCCGATCAGTTCAGACGCAGGAATGCTGAAAATGGGTGTCGAGGGTCAGCTTGCACAACGTGACGCTGCTCTAGCGGGTGAATTAGACGACGACGGCAAAGACGGTGGCACGTTCTACTAGATCGCTAGGGTCACGAGGTGACTGTTTCTTCCGCTCGGTGAATGTTAAGTAAAAATGACGATGGGTCAGACCATCGTCATTTTTTTGCTCTGCCCTATTGAAGTAACAAACAAATGGGCAAACAGTGAACTCATCGACCTTGCCAATGGCTGCTAGATGTTTTCGATTTCGTGGAGTAGTTCACCTGAGGCTGGAATCGAGTCGGTGTAGACGTTCGACCAGCGGATCATGCCTTCGTTATCGATGATGAATACCGAGCGTTTCGCCTTACCAGTTGTTTCGTTGAACACGTCGAACGCTTTGATCACTTCGCCATGAGGCCAAAAATCGCTGGCGATAGGGAACGGTACGTGTCCGTCTTCGTCGCTGCCGTCTTCTTTCATGCTCGCTGCCCACGCTTTTTGCACGGGAGCGGGATCAGCACTGATCTCAATGATCTCGGTGTTCAAAGCAGCGAATTTATCGTAGTTTGCGCGGAACCCGCGCACCTGGTTCAGTCAGCCACCGGTGAAGCTAGCCGGGTGAAATCCGACAACCACCGTTTTGCCTCGAAGATCGGAGAGTTTAACCTCGCCTAAGTGGCTATCCAAAGTGAAATCTGGTGCCTGAGTTCCGGGTTGAAGTGCCATGAGTCTCTCGTGCTCCGTGTATCCCTAGTTTGTTGCTATGAAGGTGGTGAGAATTCTACTCGCGATTCCAGTTCCATATGCGAATTGCGTTGCCGCCAAGATATTTATCTTGCTCCCTTGACGAAAGCCAATCGAAGCCTTCTCGCACCAACTTCAGTTCGTCGGTAAGCGACAGCCACCCATTCTCGACTCGGTGGTAGCCGGGGTAGCCAGTTCCCCACATCACTCGATCCACTCCGAACGCACCCATCGCCATCTTAATCACGTCGTGCATATCGCTGAACGGATGCTCGTCGCTTTCTGACCGATTGTGAATGTCTGAAATTTTCATCAACACGTTGTCGTGCTTCGCTAACGCCAAAACCGGTTTGTAAGCGTCCCAATCAGGAGCCATGTTCGGCTCTGGATACATCATGTGATCGATTAGCCACGTGATTCCCGGGTACTTCGCAGCAACATAATCGAGCTGATGCGCATGCTCGGGTCGATTGTGAATCTGGACAATGCCCGCGCGCTTCTCAATTTGCCTGAACATGGCGTCGTTCTCTGGTCGTTTTAGAATGTCGACTTCTGAGTAGTACTGTGGATGAAATCGAAAGCCCTGCATCTCACGTTCGTCCATCCAGTAGACAGCTTGCTCAGCATTTTTGTCGTCCAACGGATCGACCAATCCCATCGAAACGAATCGATCTGGATACTTGATCGCTGAAGCAGCGACGTACTCGTTGTCCCAAGTCGAAAATGACGTTTGAACCAGAACGGTTTTATCGACTTGGTTTGCGACCATATCTGCCAGTTGCAACTCGGCATTACCGTGTGCTTTTGGTTTCGATGTGAAGTTGGGTGCGCTCGGGCCGATAGGTGCAATCGGCGGCATCTCCCAAATGTGAACGTGGGTATCGACTGTCGTTTGGCGGCGTGGCATTCGGTGTAGCTACTCTCGGAAATCTTCTAAAAACTCGAACCCGGGCTAGCTTACCGTCCTGACAACCGAAGTGGTGAGTGATACATACCAGCTTCATGCCAATAGCTAAAGGACGATCGCAAAACCGACGAATTAATCCGGTGTCCAGCGAAGTATCGGCTTGCGTGCTGCCGTGGCTTCGTCGAGTCGGGTTACCGGCAGGTGATACGGTGCATCTAGCACGAGTTCAGGGGTCGAATCGATCTCGTCGTCGATCTGTCGCATGACCGCTATGAAGTGATCGAGCGTTTCCTTCGATTCCGATTCCGTTGGCTCAACCATCAGTGCTTCGTCAACGATCATCGGGAAGTACATGGTGGGCGCGTGAATTCCGAAGTCCAGCAAGCGTTTGGCGATATCTAGGCCAGCAACTCCACGTTTCTTCTGGCGAGTCGCTGAAAGAACCGTTTCGTGCATGCAATAGCGATCGGCGGCGAGATCGTATTTATCTCGCAATTTCGCCTGAATGTAGTTCGCGCTAATGATCGCGTTCTCAGATACCGACTGCAGCCCTTCGAGTCCGAGCGCCTTGATGTAGGCGTAGGCGCGGGTAGCGATTGAGAACGATCCATGAAATCCGTTGATAGACCCTACCGACATTTCGGGAGTTGCCAGAACGTAGCCATCGTCGGTCTTCTCGGCGACAGGCTTAGGCAGGAATTTCGCCAATTCGTCAGTGACCATTACTGGCCCAGAGCCTGGTCCACCACCACCATGAGGCGTTGAGAACGTTTTGTGCAGGTTCGAATGGCAGATATCTACGCCAAGGTCGCCAAGTTTCACCAAACCAAGCAATGCGTTCAAGTTCGCACCATCGGCGTAAACAAGCCCGCCAACATCGTGAATAATCTTGGTTAGTTCGAGAATGTTTGGTTCGAATAGTCCAAGCGTGCTCGGAATTGTGAGCATGAACACGGCAGTGTTCTCGTTCGCCAACTCGCGAAGATTTTCGATATCGACGTTGCCCTGATCGTCAGATCGAACGGTGACCACGTCGAGTCCTGCCATCGCAGCCGAGGCTGGATTCGTGCCGTGTGCGGAGTCGGGAACGATTGCTACCGTGCGAGCCGAATCGCTTCGAGCGTTGTGATACGCCCGTGCAATCAACAAACCTGCGTATTCGCCTTGTGCACCAGCGAGCGGCGCAAGCGAAACTCCGGGAAGTCCGGTGATCTCGCCAAGATCGTCTTGAAGATTCTTTAGAAGCCTGATCGCACCCTGAACCGTTTCATCGGGCTGTAACGGATGAATATCGGCGAGTCCCGGCAGATTCGCCAGTTCGTCATTGATCTTCGGGTTGTACTTCATCGTGCACGACCCAAGAGGGTAGAAATTGGTGTCGATAGAGAAGTTCAGCTGGCTCAGAACCGAGAAGTATCGAATTACTTCAAGCTGCGAGACTTCTGGCAATTCAACATGATCACGCAAGAACGATGAACTAGGAAGATCCTGCGCTGGTACGTCCGACTCAGGAAGTGTGAACGCCTTACGACCTGAAACCGAGCGATCCATCAACAATCGGCGATCGATGTCACCTACGTTTGCGGAGATGGTCATGCTGAAGCCCCGATCTGACTTAGAGCTTGAACAAATTTATCGATATCGGCCCTTGAACTCGTTTCGGTCACACAAACAAGCATGCCGTTGTCCGAACGATCGGAAATATCGAGCCCGCCGATGATCTTTTTATCCAGTAAGGCGGCGTTGATTTTCGACACGGAACCCGGACAATTAACAACGAACTCATGGAAGAACGTACCACCAGAACCCAATGAGTCGACAGAAAAACCGTCAAGACGATTAATTTCCAATGCGGCGTAGTGCGCTTTTTGATAGCAGAGGCTGGCTAGGTCTTTGATGCCTTGTTTGCCGAGCGTTGCTGTGTAGACAGTGACCATCAGGCCGATCAACTGCGTACTTGTACAAATATTCGAAGTAGCCCGTTCGCGCCTAATGTGCTGCTCACGAGTTTGGAGCGTGAGCGCATATCCGGTTCGCCCCTTCGTATCGGTAGTTCGACCAATAATTCGACCCGGCATCTGGCGTATGTGTGCCTTTTTGCAGGCGAACAGTCCAACGTACGGACCTCCGAACGCCATTGGCACGCCGAGCGGCTGTCCTTCGGCTGTCACTATGTCTACGTCGAACTCACCGGGAGCCTTGAACATGCCAAGCGCCGTCGGGTTCACGTGTACGACCGAGAGTGCGCCGTTTGCGTGTGCGAGATTGGTTAGTCGTTCGACGTCTTCGATCTCGCCAAAGAAGTTCGGACTTTGAACACCGATACATGCGATATCATCGGGAATTTCAGTTGCGTCGGGTGAAATTTCAACGATATCTATGCCCTGATACATCGAGTACGCTAGAAGCGTGTTTGGCAACCGTTGATCGGACGTCGAGAGCACTCCGATTTTCGTGCGTTTCGTAACCCGAGACGCCATCAGGCATGCCTCGGCGAACGCCGTTGGGCCGTCGTACATTCCAGCGTTGGCAACTTCCATACCGGTTAGCTGACAAATGACCGTCTGAAACTCGAATCCAACCTGCAAAGTACCTTGAGCAGCCTCTGGCTGGTAAGGCGTATAGGCAGTAACGAACTCGCCGCGCTGGAGAATCGAACGCACGGTCGACGGAATGTAGTGACTGTACGATCCAGCACCCAAAAACGATATATATCCAGCCGACGCCGAAGCGTTTTCGGCTGCTATAGATCCGAATACGGTCGAAAGCTCTTGCTCGGAAAGTCCGGCATCAAGATTCAGGTCTGGGTGCCTGTGTTCAACAGGAATATCGCCAAGAAGGCCGTCGAGAGAATCGACGCCGATCACGTCGAGCATTTCTGCTCGCTCAGAATCGGTGGATGGGATGTACGGGTGGTTTACGGAGGTGTTGACAGATGAAGCCATTGAAGTCGTCGTTACTCCAACGTTGTCTGGTAGGTGGCGGAATCCATAAGTTCGTCGAGTTGCGAAGCATCGGCGAGTTCGACTTTGATTAGCCAGCCCGTTCCGTACGGCTCTTCGTTCACTACTTCAGGCGAGTCGGTAGCGGCGGCGTTTACTTCAACGATTTTGCCACCAACTGGTGAGAAGAGATCGCTCACAGCTTTTACAGATTCGATTTCGCCGAATTTTGCGAACTGTGCAACGTCGGTACCGGCTTCAGGAAGATCTACGAACACGACATCGCCGAGTGATTCCTGTGCGAATACGGTTACGCCGACTTCAGCGATGTTGCCGTTCATTCGCACCCATTCGTGCTCTTTTGAATATTTGAGATCTTCCGGGTACATGTGCGTTCACATTCCTATCGTTATTATTTGGCTTTGACCGGCCATTTTTAGACCAAATTCGTTACCAGTAAACCAGCTGTTCGATCCATCCCCTAGCTGCGTTTGTAAAAAGGCATATCAACAATTTCTGCTTCAACAGACCGCCCTCGAACATCGATGATGATCTTGGTTCCAGTCGCAGAGTACTTTTGCTCAACGTATCCCATGCCAATACCACCGTCAACAGTAGGCGAATGGGTGCCTGATGTCACCATTCCGATTACGTTCGATTCATCGATGTTACTTGAGTTAGATTCGTGGATATTTAGACCCGCTCTCGGGATGCCCCGACCGGTCATTTTAAAACCGACCAGCGCCCGCGCCGTTTCCGTCGCTGAAATGCGCTTTAGAGCTGCGCCGGCGATCGAGTTTGGAGCCTCAAAATAGGCGAATCTGCCGAATCCAGCTTCGAACGGATTAGTTTCGGTAGACAGATCGTTGCCGTTTAGAGGCAGACCCGCCTCTAAACGAAGCACGTCTCGCGCACCGAGACCGGCTTCGACAGCTCCCGCTTCGCGAAGCACGTTCCACAACTTTTCGCCTTGGTCGGCAGGCACGATTATTTCGAATCCGTCTTCGCCTGTGTAGCCGGTTCTTGCGAGAGTGGCTGAGATGCCAGCGACCATCGCACTGCCAATTCGGAATCGCCTGATACCTGATGCCTCGCCGTTCGACAGTGCGTCTATGATTTCGACAGCCTTTGGACCTTGAATGGCGATCATGGCGGTTTCGTTGGTCACGATTTTCATCGTGAATCCGGTGGATTTTTCAACCAGCGGGTTTATCCATTCCATGTCGATATCGGCGTTGCCAGCATTGATCACCAATAGATAACTTTGGTCGCCTGTACGGTAAATCATGGCGTCGTCGATAATGCCGCCATCTTCGTTGCAAATGAAGTTGTACTTGCCGCGGCCTATCTTCAGTGCTGGCAAATTTGCGGAAAGAAACGAACTCAAGAACGACTCAGCGTTTTCGCCTTCGAATTCGAGTCGACCCATGTGCGAAACGTCGAAGATTCCAGCTACGTTTCGCACTGCGTTAATTTCGGCAATTATGCCGTCGGCGTACTGTACCGGCATGTCCCATCCGCCGAACGGAACCATCTTGGCGTTCGATTCGACGTGTGTTGAGTGAAGGACGGTTTTCTTAAGAATTTGGTCTTGTGATTCGTCGCTCAACATCAACTCCGGTAGCTCGATCGTTAGATCAACTCAGCCCACTAATTACACCGTGCAAACCTGTCCGAGCTCGATCCAATTTGCCGGCGTATCAAATCTTAACCTGAATCGACAAAGAACGGTCGGACGAATTCAGGCACAACAAACGATTATGGCTCGTCACTAAACATCTGTTCCCACGTTGGCATTTCGCCTGGCTGTGGTTGGGTAGAAGAAACGAACGGATTGCTTGCTCGAAGTAGCCTTGCGTGATCTGCGGCCGAATCGTTCAGCGTTGGGGCATTGTGACCGCGAGTGAGCGGCACACCACCAACGACTCCCGTCAACGACCGTAGGCGCTCTCCGTCGTCAACAGCAGCTCGGGAATGAACCGCAACCCTGAAACGACCAAGCCCTTCAGGATCGATCAACGATCCAATCCCGGCGAGGTCTTCTTGAACCTCAGTTCCGGATATATTTCCAGTCGTAGCTCGGTCGTTCACTTCACTGAGAAAACCGTCGATACCCACGTTCGATAAAAACTCTTGCTGTGAAGGTTTTCCGATCCGCTGAATGCCCATAACCATCAGCATGTGATCGACCGCTGTGAAATCGACGTGAGCCGTGATGTCTTGCTTACCAATACGGCTCAGAGGATTCTGACCAAGAGTGTGCTGGTAGTAGCAGCGCAGTGATCCATCGGCGCGGGTTGGTTTATACAACTCAGGCCGCTCGTAGCCGTAATCGATAGTCATGACGTATCCACGTTCGAGAGTCGCAGCAACCGAATCGGCCCAGTAGCCGAGGCGTAGGTTCACTTCACCTCGATAGAACTCTGGCAGCGAACCTAAAAACGGATCCACACGTCCGGCAATCTCAGGCTCGCTCAAGTCGCCTAGCGATTCCACGAATTCTCCATCTCGATAATCGACGAATATTTCTCGAACTTCGCCGTTCTGAATCACGAATCGATTCACCGGGTGAGCATCGAGCATCTCATTCGAAATCACGCATCCGGTGATTCCAATCGGCAGTGCTGAGTTGTCGCTAACGGAATCGGCTCCGGCAGAGGGTGATAGGTCGGTGGCAACGTATGACATTGCTTTGGCGAATTCCGGCAGTTCACGTTTAACGTACTCGGTTATATCTGATTGCAGTACGCCATCGCCAGCACCCATTTCGACCACTGTGAATTCGTCGGGAGTTCCGAGATTTCGCCACATTTCTTCTAGCTGAAGTGCCAGAAGCGCGCCAAATGCAGGGTGACTCGATGGGCTGGTGAAGTAGTCGCCGTCGGTGCCAACTGGCGTTGAGCCGGGATGCCGACGCCTACTTGGATAGTAGCCGTGTTGCTCATCGTAGAGAGCAGCATCCATGAACGCCTCGAACGTGATCGGTCCGTACTGAGCGATGTGCTCGATCAGCCGCAGTTCAAGTGCGTTATGAATTGGTGTCGTGGTCATGCTATGAGCGATATGTGCGCGTTGTCATGCTGAACTTGATTCAGTATCGCGTTCACGTGGACATAATTGCCACGTCGTCCAACTCCTCGTAATGACAAAACTACGAGCGGGAGCACCCTGTCCGGCCCCCTTCCTTCGGGAAGGGGTTAGGGGATGGGTAGATTGCAGCTAGGAGCCGAGTCATCCGATGACGACCGCGACTAACGAGACGCCCGGAGCTAACGAAAACGACTAACGCTCTGCGATAGGAACGTACTGGAGGTCGTGTTCGCCTGTGTACTGAAGTAGAGGTCTAATCAGAATGTTGTGGCGGAACTGCTCAACAACTTGAATCGTCCAGCCAGGAATTCGACCAACCGCGAAGATCGGTACGAACAGATCCTGAGGAACACCGTTTAGGTAGTAGATAACACCAGCAAAGAAGTCGACGTTCACGTGAATTCCGCGGCGAGCGTATGGCTGCATTGCCTCGACTACTGCTTCGAGGATTTGGTACCACTCTGGTTGGCCCATCTCTTCGCTGAGTTTCTTCACACCGGCTCGCAAATGGCCAGCTCGTGGGTCTTCTGCCTTGTAGACACGGTGACCGAATCCCATTACTCGTTCGCGGTTCGAAAGCAGGTTTTTTACATAGTCGGCAGCGTTTTCTGGCTTACCAATTTCTTTCGCCATCTGCATAACGTTCTCGGCGGCTCCACCGTGAGATGGTCCTGAGAGAGCAGCGATTCCCGCCGTTACCGCACCGTGAATGTCGGCGGCTGTTCCGGCTACTACTCGTGCAGTGAAGGCTGAAGCGTTCGAGCCGTGATCGGCATGAAGAACAAAGTCTTTGTCCATCAACTCAGCTGTAGCCGCACTCGGCTCGTCGCCGTTTAGCATGTACAGGAAGTTACCTGCGTGATTCAGAACCGTGCTTGGCTTGATCGGGTCTTTACCCTGGCGGATATTATGGTGCGCCATAACGATCGAAGGAACCTGCGAAGTGAGGCGGTTACCTTTGCGGATCGTTGCTTCAGGAGAATTATCGTTGCGATCTTCGTCAAACGAAGCGAGCGCAGAAACGGCAGTTCGAAGCGCATCCATTGGGTGCGAGTCTTTTACCAGTTCTAGAACATCGAAAACCTGCTCAGGAAGCTCTCGGGCAGCCTTAAGCTCTGCGTCGAAATCATTGAGTTCAGCCTGAGTCGGAAGCTTGCCGTGAATTAGCAGGTAGCCCGTCTCTTCAAACGTCGAATGCTCAGCGAGTTGGTTGATGTTGTAGCCCCGGTATTCCAGAACACCATTTTTTCCATCGATGAAAGTCGTTGCACTCCTGTCGAAGTAAACGCCAGTTAGTCCTCGATGTATCGTGATGTCGTCAGATGTCATTTGGGGTCATTGATCCATAGTGACATCAGCGAGGATGCCACGGTCTGAAAATATTCGCTCTAAAAACTACGCGAGGTGCACGGTTCAATCGTCATCATTTCAGATGGCGCGCTGAACGCGTAACAGCAGTTCGAGGCTACACTGCGTCTAATAGGTCGTCAAATTGACGACCTATTAGATTTTGTGAGTTTTTTCTGTTGAATTTCGTACGTGAACCGCTCGGTTATGAGCGTTCTTCGATTTGCTTGAGGAACTTGTCGACGACTTCATCAACTGTCATAGGATCAAGGTTCTCGCCGGTACGTGTTCGCACTGCGACAGTTCCAGCTTCGATTTCCTGATCGCCTGCCACAAGCATGTAAGGCACCTTTTGCAGCTGTGCCTGTCTGATTTTCGAGTTCATTCGATCGTTCGAGTCATCGACGCTCACTCGAATTCCGGCTGCCTTCAGCTTTACACCAACTTCGTTGCAGAAGTCGATGTGGCGGTCGGCAATCGGAACTACTACGGCCTGCACCGGAGCCATCCAAAGCGGGAACGCTCCCGAAAGGTGCTCTATGAGCACACCCAAGAATCGTTCGAGCGATCCGTACATAGCACGGTGAACAACTACCGGACGCTGACGAGTTCCGTCTTCAGCTGCATATTCCATGTCGAAGCGTTCAGGCAGCGAAAAGTCGAGCTGAACAGTTCCAAGCTGCCAGTCTCGACCGATAGCGTCTGGAACGAAAATATCGATCTTTGGCCCGTAGAAAGCGCCTTCACCGGCTTCTGATGTGTACTCAACACCTGAAGTATCGAGTAACTCAGTGAGGGCTTTTTCCGCGGTGTCCCACATTTCGTCAGTTCCGACACGTTTTTCAGGTCGGAGCGAAAGTTCGAGTCGGTAGCTGTCGAATCCGAGTGTGTCGTACGCCTCACTCAGCATCTTAAGGAATGAGTTGATCTCATCACCGATCTGATCGAGAGTGCAGAAGATGTGAGCATCGTCCTGTACGAACGAACGCACACGAGTCAGACCGTGCGTTACTCCTGAACGTTCGTTGCGGTGCAGACGACCAAAGTCGGCTAATCGCATCGGAAGCTCACGGTAGCTGTGCGAGTCGGCGAGGTAGAGCATGGCAGCGGCAGGACAGTTCATTGGCTTTACGCCAAATTCCCGTTCATCGACGTCAACAAAGTACATGTTCTCTGAGTACGCATCGAGGTGACCCGAGCGTTTCCAAAGCTCAGTGTTGAATATCTGGGGAGTCATCACTTCCTGATAGCCGTACTTGACGTAAAGCTCTTTGACGTAATCGATCAGGCTGTTCATGACCTGGGCGCCCTTGGGCAGGAAGAACGGGCTAGCAGGCGCGATCGGATCGAAGAAGAATAGTCCGAGCGCTCGACCCAACTTGCGGTGATCGCGCTTTTCAGCTTCGTCGACTCGCTTCAGATAGTCTTTCTGAGCATCGCGAGATTCCCAGGCAGTTCCGTAAATACGCTGCAACATTACGTTGTTTTCGTTACCGCGCCAGTAAGCACCAGCAGCCGAAAGCAGCTTGTACGCCTTGATGTCACCCGTTCGATCCATGTGACCACCGCGGCAGAGGTCTTCAAACGCACCATCGGAGTGGCTACAGAACGTGACTCGCTCGTGGGCTGGAATTCCCTGAAGAATTTCTACTTTGTATTCATTGTCTTTCACCAACTCAAGCGCTTCATCGCGGCTGGTTTCGCGTTCAACGAATTCTGTATTTGCTCTGATCGAATCGCGCATTTCCAATTCGATCTTTTTTAGATCGTCGGGAGTGAATGGTTCTGGAACTGCAAAGTCGTAGTAGAACCCATCTTCGATCGGGGGCCCGATCGTCAGTTGAGCTTCTGGGAATAGTTTGGTTACGGCTTCAGCGAGTACGTGTGCTGCCGAGTGACGCAGTCGATCGCGGTGATTTTGCTTTTCAGCGGGTGATAGGTCTTTGAATTTAATTCTGTCTGCCATGGCAATAGGCTCCAAAAAATCGAAACGCTAGATAGAAGTGATCTGGTGTTTCGGTATGCAAATCGTGATACGCGAAGAATTGTCGATAGTCACGAATAAGTAGTGAGTTGCGCAGGAATGAGGGCACGGCGCCGAGCCTTGAATGGCGTGGGGGCGGCATGCCTACGTAGTGGCCGTGCTGCGCCCAGGCGATGGGCTGCACTCCGGTATGCCGCGTTCAACCTGGATGCTCAACTCGCTTGAGGCGAGCATTGCAGTTAGCTGTATGTGCGACTTATTGCTCATGAAATATGTTCTATCTACTAGAAGTAGATGATGTGGTGGGCGGTACAGGATTTGAACCTGTGACCTCGTCGATGTCAACGACGCGCTCTAGCCAACTGAGCTAACCGCCCGCAAAACGTTTTGCCTAGTACAACAAGTGCATTTGGTAGAACCCTAATTTTATATGAAAACCAGCCCAGTGACGCTATACCCAATCACACGCATTTTCGACGAAGTTGGGAAGATGGCAATCAGCACTAGTGCTGGCGCTAATGACTCGACAAATGCTTCTTTAGACATGTTGGCTGTGACATCAATGAATCACTTTGCTACAAAAAAAGTTTCCAAAAACACGTAGCCCCCGGCAAAAAATGCCGAGGGCTAAGAAATTATTCGTTCAAAACTAAGCGATACGAACTACTCTGCCGAGCTATCGCCTTCGCTAGGTTCACCGTCATCTACAAACTGTGGTGCATGTTCAACGTTCTCTTCAGCCGTCGATGTCGATGCACGAAGAGCCTCAGCCGCTCGTGCTGCGTCACCATCGCCAGATTCAGACGAATCGCTTCGAGCGCTAGCAGGATCGGTCATAGCCGTAACTGCTGCAAGAAGACCACCATCGTCCTTAAGAGCATCGATCGAAGAAACCGCTGCAGATGCAGTTACTACTAAGTCCGCATCAGCAGGATGACTTGCCTCGGCACCAACTCCGACCAGTTCGCCCCCACCGAAAGACGCGAGAGCTTCTTCAAACGTTGGAGGAGATTGTGTGAAGCCTGTAAGTCGACCAGCTTGTCCTTCGCCTTCCTCCACGCCGAGTCGCTCACGACCTTCTTGCGTTTGATCCAATCGAGCTGGAATCAAACGTCCGATGATCACGTTTTCCTTCAAACCGTTCAAGCGGTCGACAGAACCGTTTACAGCGGCCTCTGTCAGCACTCGAGCGGTTTCCTGGAACGATGCCGCTGCCAAGAAACTCTGGGTATTGAGGGAGGCCCTCGTTACACCAAGAAGAACCGGGCTTGCGGTTGCGGGTTCGCCGCCTCCAGCCAGCATGTTGTTGTTAGCAAATTCGTAATCGTGTCGGTCGACCAATTCACCCGGCAGTAAATCGCTGTGCCCCGGGTTATCGACTCGAACCTTACGCATCATCTGTCGAACGATCACTTCAATGTGCTTGTCATGCAACTGCACACCCTGTGATCGGTAAACAGCCTGAACTTCGTCAACTAAGTAACGCTGTACAGCAGCTTGGCCTTCAATTCGCAGAATGTCCTGCGGGTTCTTAGGTCCGTCTGTAAGCGATGCACCCGGCTGAATCATCTCGCCATCGACTACGGAAATTTCCGATGCAGCTGGAACAACGTACTCACGTTCGTCAGTCTCGTCCCAAGTGATTCGAACAACAGTTTTAGTCACTTGGACAGTACCGGCGACCGGGGCAAATATCTCCTCTTCGAGTTCATCACCGTAGCCAGCCTTGACGGCCGCTACCATAGCTGTTTTCTTCACAGAAAGAACTGCTTCACCCGCGTCGACCCAGTCACCCGTTTTCACGGTCTGGCGGTGAGTATCAGGAATGTCCATCTCTTCTGAGTATTCCTCAGTCGAAATAACCCTGACGACACGGCCTTCTGGCAGCTGAGCAAGTTCAACCTTGCCACCAATTTCCGACAGAATCGCCATGCCTTTTGGCTGTCGTGCTTCGAACAATTCAACAACACGAGGTAGACCGGACGTAATGTCTTTTCCGGCGATACCACCAGTGTGGAACGTTCTCATGGTGAGCTGTGTTCCAGGCTCACCAATCGATTGAGCAGCGATGATTCCGACAGCCTCACCCATCAGGGCAGGCACACCGGTAGCAAGTGATGCTCCGTAGCACTTCTGAGAAATTCCACGTTGAGTCGTGCTGGAAAGCGGTGAGAATACCCACGCTTCTTGCACGTTCGCCGCGGTAATAGCCGCTGCTATCGGACGAGTGACTAGGTCATTTCGATCAGCAATAACTTCGCCCGTTTCAGGGTTAACAATTGGTTCAGACAAGTATCGAGTCACAATACGGTCGGCAAGCGGTGCCTGAATGCCTTTCGGGTCATGACTAATCATGATGCCCTGCGCTCCCGGGTCATTTTCAGTCGTGATAATCACGTCCTGTGCAACGTCAGCGAGTCGTCGAGTTAGGTAACCCGAGTCAGCTGTTCGCAGAGCGGTGTCGGCAAGACCCTTTCGAGCTCCGTGAGTCGAAATGAAGTACTCAAGAACCGATAGACCTTCAGCAAAGCTGGAGCGAATCGGCATCTCAATAATTCTACCCTTAGGGTCTGACATCAATCCTCTCATGCCAGCCATCTGTTTGATCTGAGCGATGTTACCTTTCGCCCCAGAGTTGGCCATCGTAAAGATACCGCCGTAGTTAGGCAGAGTGTCTTCCACTGCTTTAGTCATCTTTTCCGAAACATCAGTCCAGATTTCTACAGATGCACGATATCGTTCTGGCTCTGTGATCAAACCTTCAAGGTACTGGTCTTCGAGCTTGGAGATTTTTGTGTCAGCAGCAGAAAGCAGTGACTGCTTCTGTGGCGGAATAACAATGTCCCTCATAGCGATCGTCGTACCAGACTGCGTCGCGAACTTGAATCCAAGTTCCTTGATCTGGTCGAGCATCTTCGCAGTTTCCTGGTTTCCGTGCTCATTCACAACTTCAGATACAAGCGCCTCTATGGCACTACGATCGAAGAGAATGTTGCGGAAATCCATGATGTCTGGAAGTGCACGGTTGAAGATGATTCGACCAACAGTCGTCTCTATCCACTCGCCGTTATCGTCACGAACCTTGATCAACTCTCGGAGCTTCACACGCTCGATATTGTGTGAAAAACGTGCGTCTTCAAAGTTTGCATAAGTCTTGTACTTAGCATTGCCGTCTTCATTGTGCTCAACTGGAGTCAAGGCTTCGCTGTCGAGGCCGGTCAGGTAGTACATACCAAGAACCATGTCGAGAGTCGGCGAAACGATCGGGAAACCCGAGCTTGGAGCAAGCATGTTGTTCGTCGAAAGCATAAGACGCTGTGCTTCGTTTACTGCTTCACGCGAAAGCGGTACGTGCACAGCCATCTGGTCACCATCGAAGTCCGCGTTGAACGCAGTACAAACGAGTGGGTGAATCTGAATAGCAGAACCATCGACTAATACCGGCTGGAAAGCCTGAATACCTAGTCGGTGAAGAGTAGGAGCACGGTTAAGCATTACCGGATGGTTCTGAATAACTTCTTCGAGAAGATCCCAGATTTCCGGACGAGCACGCTCAGTCATTCGCTTTGCGCTCTTAATGTTGTGGGCATAGCCCTTCACAACAAGTGCGTTCATAACGAACGGCTTGAAAAGTTCGAGAGCCATCTTCTTAGGAAGACCACACTCGTACATCTTCAACGTTGGTCCAGAAATAATGACCGAGCGTCCACTGTAGTCAACTCGCTTACCGAGAAGGTTCTGGCGGAATCGACCCTGCTTACCACGCAGCAAGTCGGTTAGAGACTTGAGCTTGTGGTTGTGGCTGCCCTGAATAGCGCGACCACGGCGACCGTTGTCGATAAGTGCGTCAACGGCTTCCTGTAGCATTCGCTTTTCGTTACGAATGATGATGTCTGGAGCCTGTAGATCGATGAGGTGCTTCAACCGGTTATTTCGGTTGATAACTCGTCGGTACAAGTCGTTCAGGTCGCTGGTAGCAAATCGCCCACCATCGAGCTGAACCATAGGGTGTAGTTCTGGCGGGAGTACCGGCAGAACCGTAAGAACCATCCACTCGGCTTTGTTTCCGCTCTTGCGGAAGGCTTCAACAACACGGAGTCGCTTGATTGCCTTCTTGCGGCGCTGGCCAGATGTGTTTCGAACCTGATCCTGAAGATCTACTCGAACTGCGTCGAGATCTGTGTTCTGCAGAATCTCCAAAACAGACTCAGCACCCATCGAAGCCTTGAATACTTGTCCGAACTTGTCGCGTAGCTCACGGAAGCGGGCTTCGGTCAGTAGATCCATTACTCGAATAGACTCAAGATCGTCGATCTTGTCCTGTACGTCGGACTCGACCATCGCCTTCTGTTCTTCGGTAATTTCAGCCAGCTTAGTAGAAGCAGCTTCTCCTTTAAAGCTAGCAATTTCGGATTGGTGAATTGCTATCTGTTCCGCAGCCTCTTTTTCAGCCTTAGTAGTCTGTGCCTTTGTGGGCTTTTTCTTAGGCTTGTCGGCGTTCGCGAATTCTTGAGCGATGCGTTCGGCTTCTATTCGTTGTTCGAACAGTGTCTGCATGGTCGAAGCCAGAGTTGACTCTACTTCGCTACCAGCAAGACTTTCCGTTAGATCTTCGCTAAGGCGGTTGACTTCTGCATCACGGTAAGCTTCCAGCTGCTCAATAGCGTTCTGGCGGGCCATGTTGTCGACTGAAGTGACTACGTATTGCGCAAAGTAGAGAACTCGTTCTAGATTTCGAGGAGAAAGGTCAAGAAGAAGACCAAGCCGAGAAGGCGTGCCCTTCGAGAACCAGATGTGAGCTACAGGCGCAGCAAGCTTGACGTGACCCATACGTTCACGGCGAACCTTGGAACGCGCAATTTCTACACCACAACGGTCGCAAATAACGCCTTTGTAGCGGATTTTCTTATACTTACCGCAATAGCATTCCCAGTCCTTAGTAGGACCGAAGATGCGCTCACAAAACAGGCCATCTTTTTCCGGCCGCAGCGTGCGGTAGT
The DNA here is from genome assembly GCA_018673955.1 of Chloroflexota bacterium. GTDB lineage: Bacteria > Chloroflexota > Dehalococcoidia > Lucifugimonadales > Lucifugimonadaceae > Lucifugimonas. Next base: position 21,535 of record JABHBJ010000090.1, read on the forward strand.
TAATCGTCTCTGGCTTGGTCACTTCTCCGTACGACCAAGCTCGAATCTGCTCTGGTGATGCCAGTGAGATTCTGATTGCGTTGAAATCGGCGCCCGACTGAGTCATATGTAGCCGTTTCCTTCACCTTCTCGAGGTTTCCCTCGTGGGCGGTTAACCCTATGTAGTAGAGCTGACTAGCTAAGTCAGCAAATTGAGTTATCCCTATGAGCATGATATGAAGCTCATAGGGACGATATTTGTTTTGTTAGTTCTCTTCGTCTTCAACACCAAGAATTTCATCATTGGTATCGTCTGACTCTTCAGAGGCGAGAGATTGAAGCGAGTTTTCAGTTGGCCGATCGGATTCGTCGTCACCGGACGAATCTTCAGCGTCAGAATATTCTTCATCGGAATCATCGTCTTCAACAATTGCGTCAACCAGCTCGTCACCTATCGACAATTCTTCAATGTCTAGAGCATCGAAAGGTTCATCGTTGAGATCATTCCAATCTAACGGTGCCCCGAGCGTTGCCGACATTTCTTGAGCCTGAGTCTGAACCTGGGTGAATCGTTCGATGTCTTCGTTCAGAAGCTCGACCGATAGTCCAAGTCCCTGAAGTTCCTTCAGCAAAACGTGGAATGACTCAGGAACACCCGGCTGGATGACCTCTTCACCCTTCACGATCGCTTCATAAGTCTTAACGCGCCCGATCACATCGTCAGATTTGATCGTCAGCATCTCTTGCAGCGTGAAAGCTGCCGAGTACGCCTCCAGTGCCCAAACTTCCATTTCACCGAATCGCTGTCCACCGAACTGAGCTTTACCACCAAGCGGTTGCTGTGTGATGAGTGAGTAAGGTCCGGTTGAACGAGCATGAATCTTGTCTTGAACAAGGTGAATAAGCTTCAGCATGTAAACGTTACCGACAGTAATCGGTGCGTCGTACGGCAGACCCGTTCGACCGTCCATTACTACCTGCTTACCGAAAATAGGGGCAGAGAGATTTCGCTCTCGCGATACCTTCAATGACTCCTGCATGAGCTCTGAAGGCTTCAAGTGTTCAGTTTCGACTCCAGCATTTTCTTTCATCCAAATTCGCAAGCAGGCATCGCGAGCCACACCTCTGTTCGACTGTGCATCACTCCAGAGTCGGTCACGGTCGAAACCGCGCTCCTCTAAGTACGCATCAACCTTGGCCCAGTCGATATCACTCGAATCCAACTCACGGTGATCCTTGGCATGCGACTCTGTAACGAACCAAGCACGTGCTAGCTGGTCTTCGATAACGCTCTCCTGTGCGCTGTCGAAGACCGGGGTTCGAGCGTGGAAGCCCAACGTGTTCGCGCCCCAACCCAAATGAGTTTCGAGCAGCTGCCCCAAGTTCATTCGAGAAGGAACACCAATCGGGTTCAGAATAATGTCGAGCGGAGTACCGTCTGCCAGGAACGGCATATCCTCCCTTGGAAGAATCTTCGAAACAACACCCTTGTTACCGTGCCGACCAGCCATCTTGTCACCCTGGTTGATCTTTCGTGTGTGGGCAACCCAAACACGAACGGTCTTAGTGACACCAGGCTGCATGTCGTCGCCGTTTTCCTTCGTGAGGATACGTACGTCGATAACCTTGCCGTGCTGACCGTGCGGAACTCGGAGGCTCGTGTCTTTTACGTCACGTGCCTTCTCACCGAAGATAGCCCGCAAGAGCTTTTCTTCAGCAGTTAGTTCGGTTTCACCCTTAGGAGTGATTTTTCCAACCAGAATGTCACCAGGTGTTACCCAAGCGCCAATTCGAACGATTCCCTCTTCGTCGAGGTCACGAAGACTCTCTTCACCGACGTTGGGAATGTCACGGGTAATTTCTTCAGGCCCAAGCTTCGTATCTCGAGCTTCAACCTCGTGTTTGTCGATGTGAATCGACGTGTATCGGTCGTCCTTTACGAGGTCTTCGTTAAGGATGATCGCATCTTCATAGTTATAACCATCGAAGGTCATGAAACCAATAAGAAGGTTCTGTCCCAGCGCCAGCTCACCGTTGTCCGTAGATGAACTGTCAGCAAGAGGAGAACCAGGAATTACCTTGTCGCCCTTGTGGACGATCGGGCGCTGGTTAATCGAGGTTCCCTGATTCGATCGACGGAACTTAGTCAGTGGGTACTCGGTAGTCTCACCGTCTTCACTGAGAATCTTTACGTAATCGCTAGTAGATTCAGAAACGACGCCGTCGGTTTCAGACATCACTACCTGACCGGAGTCGGTAGCAATTCGCCATTCCATGCCAGTACCAACGAGTGGTGCTTGTGGCTTGATTAGCGGCACCGCCTGACGTTGCATGTTCGATCCCATTAAGGCTCGGTTAGCGTCATCATGCTCAAGGAACGGAATCAACGATGTCGAGATACTAACGATCTGCATCGGCGATATGTCGAGATAGTTTACGTCGTCGGGATGAACGTATGTGTACGATTCACTACCGCCCTGCCGAACCTCAACGAGATCCGTCGTAATCTGACCCTTGGCGTCCATTGGCGTAGTTGCCTGCCCAATGGTGTTCACCTCTTCGTCGTCGGCCGACAGGTAATCACTGTCACCTTCCAAAGACGTCACATACGCCTGAACTCTTACTTCGCGTGCAGGGAGAGCATTGACAACTTCACCGATAGGAATGGTGATCGCCTTACCAGCTTCTGTGACAACCTTGCCGGAGTCGTCGACGATGTCTTCAAGCGGAATTCGACCCTGAATGTCAGGGTTCTCACTCGACATCGACCGAAGAATCTTTCGGTACGGAGTCTCAATGAATCCGTAGTCGTTTAGCCGTGCATAACTTGAAAGCGAACCTAGAAGACCAATATTCGGCCCTTCTGGAGTTTCAATTGGGCAGATCCGACCGTAGTGAGATGCATGTACGTCACGTACATCGAATCCAGCACGCTCTCGTGAAAGTCCGCCAGGTCCAAGAGCCGATAGGCGGCGCTTATGAGTCAATTCGGCAAGCGGGTTGGTCTGGTCCATGAACTGCGAAAGCTGAGATCCACCAAAGAATTCACGAACTGCCGCAACAACTGGCCTGATGTTGATCAGGGCAGCAGGAGTTGTGGTCGATGGGTCCATCTGAGTGGTCATGCGTTCTTTTACAACGCGTTCCATTCGCAGAAGACCAACACGAAGTTGGTTCTGAATCAGCTCACCAACGGCTCGCACTCGTCGGTTACCCAGATGGTCGATGTCGTCATTCGAAGCTCGACCATTGTTGATGTTGATCATCCGTCGAACAAGCTCGACGATGTCGTTCTTAGTAAGAGTTCGAGTTGCCTCGTCAAGACTCAACCGGCGGTTGAGCTTGTAACGGCCTACACGACCGAGGTCGTATTTACGATCGTTGAAGAACAAGTTATCGATGAGCTCTCGTGCGTTTTCGACACTTGGCGGCTCGCCAGGGCGGAGCCGACGGTAGAACTCGAGAAGCGCTTCTTCTTGAGTAGACGCTGCGGTGTCCTTGGCAAGTGTGGCCTGCATAAAATTGTGAACAGGGTCATCATCGACGTCCGAGACAAGACCAAGGATTTCTTCGTCAGTTTCCCAGCCAAGTGCTCGGAGTAGCGTCGAAATTGGGGCTTTGCGCTTTCGATCGACTTTAACCGACAGCAAGTCCTTGTTGCTGGTCTCAAGCTCGACCCATGCCCCTCGGTAAGGAATAAGCTTGGCGCTACAAAGCTTGCGCCCCGTTGCGGGATCGGACTTGGTTGTGAAATACGCACCCGGCGATCGCACCAACTGTGATACGACAACACGTTCAGCACCGTTGATAACGAATGTACCGTTGCGAGTCATCATAGGTATATCGCCGAAGAACAACGTCTGCTCTTTGACTTCACCTGTCTCTTTAATAAGAAGTTGAACTGTGATGTAGAGCGGTGCAGAATACGTGATTTCACGCTTCCTGCATTCACGCTCAGTATTCTTTGGCTCACGAACCTCGTGACTGAGGAATTTGAGATCGAAGCGCCCACCCGAGAAATCCTCTACAGGAGTAATTTCTCCGAGAAGGTCTTTTATCCCCTCGGTCTTAAGCCATTCAAATGAATTGACTTGGACTTGAACCAGACTTGGAACGTCAACATTGTTTGCAATGCTGTTGAAGCCTTTGTAACCGGGCTGCTCTGATGGAGCCAACCGACGATCAGCGATGACCATGCACACACACTCCCACAATTAAGGGTGATGAAAGGTGGATTACACGCGTGTAAGGAAAAAAACCTCAAACGCGAAGAGACCGAAGTACGCGCAGGGCTACCGCACGTGCTTTCGGTGTTTTGGGGATTTAAAAAATATGAACCAGAACGAGACGAAAAGAGATGGACATTTCTCTGACAGCCTCGAATTTTAGCCGTACTCCATCCCAACTGTCAATGCAAGTATTAAGAGAGATTGTTGATTCGACACGCCTATTTAGCCGCATATTGCCAATAACTACCCGAAATTAAGCCTGCCCTCAGTTCGTAATTCATTAATCGGAACGGCGCGCTAATAGTAGAGATACGCTTCAGATACTTGACTAAAACATCTTAATTTAAAAAAATGTAACTTAACGGTCAGGAAAAATTAACTCTCGCTGCGAGAGACAGTTCGAATTTGGTGAACTGTGATGTTGAAGACCATCACAAAAGAAATTGCGCTAATTGCGGCTTGCTACCTAGCGTTCGCACTTGTGAAAAATCTAACCGATCCATCACCCGTGTTCAAGGCCGTTTCGAATGGCTGGAGCGTCCTCAGACTTGAAGATGCCCTCGCTATCCATTTCGAATCGCTCATACAGCAAGTTATCGGTCGCATTTCGCACAGTGCGGTAGTCGTTACAACGTACTTCTACGCTGCCGGTATGTGGGCTGGGCTAATCGCAACTGCAATATTTGTGTTCGCCAAAGATCGCAGCGCTTATATCGATCTCAGAAGAACGTTCGTTGTTTCGATGATCTTAGGCGCCATCGTATTTGCGGTGTTCCCCCTCGCACCACCTCGGTTCATGCCCGGACTTGGAATGACCGACACTGTGACATTGCTTGGCCTCGACCCCGCACCTCATTCAGATTCAACGATTAGCTACAACCGGTTCGCCGCTATGCCGAGCCTCCACTACGCTTGGGCGCTGCTTGTGATGATCGGTATGTTCAAGGCTGGCGGCACTTGGCTAAAAGTCAGCGGTGTTATCTACCAAGCCCTAATGTTCATTGCGATCATCGCAACTGCAAACCACTACGTTCTCGACGCTGTGGCCGGAGCGATCCTATTGGTGACCGCCATCTACATTAATCGATCGTGGAGCAACCACGAATATAAATTCGGCGGGTGGAAGACCAATCAAGTCAACCGTCTCCGGGAGCTCGAACAGGCATGGCGAAATCGTGTCGGCGGTATACAAGCACCCGATCTTCGGCAGCAGTTTTTCTCCGGATTCATTCTTAGGGGGGGGTACGCCGAACGATCGACTCTGTCGAAGATATCCAGTGCTCAATATCCGCTTCCAGTCGCGAACGTTCAGAAGTCATTCCGCCCCGAACTCAACAACCTGAGCCTCGTACTGAACTGACCCTTCGTTTTGACGCGCCTGAATTTCAGGCAGCCAATGACTTTTGATGTACGCC
>JABHBJ010000038.1 GCA_018673955.1 Chloroflexota bacterium
AGATTGGGCATCTGCTCGGCGCGTCAGTGGGAATGCAACAGAAGCACCTCCAGTCATACCGGTCGAAATCGCCGTGGTTGCTGTTGCCGCCGGTGACGGTTTGAACGATCTGATCATAAGTACCGGAATGGGTGCTACCTCCGTCCTCGAAGGCGGCGACACGATGAATCCGTCTGTTGCCGATTTACTAGCTGCTATTGAAGCGGCACCGTCATATCAAGTGATACTTCTACCTAACAATAAAAACGTAGTGCCAGCAGCGTTAGAAGTTCCAGGACTTTCTTCAAAGGATGTACGAGTCATACCAACACGATCGGTTCAAACAGGAATAGCAGCGCTTCTAGAATTCAGCACGACGCTCAATCTCGACGACAACGAATCGGCCATGACCAGTGTATTAAGCGATGTAGGCGATGGACGAGTTTGCAAAGCCAGTAGAGATGTAACGGTATACGGTCAGGACATTCGACAAGGAATGGCATTCGCTACGTTTAATGATGAAATAGTAGCGGTTGGTCGCGATCCATTGTTCGTACTCACAAAAATGATCGAAGAGCACGCCCCCCAAGCCGAGATCATCACCATCTACACTGGGGAATCTCTCTCGCAAGAGCAAGTAAATACCGCTACTGAATCACTCTCAACCAAGTTCGAAAACATCGAAATTGAAGTGGTCTACGGCGGACAACCTCACTACGAGTATCTGGTTGCAGTAGAGTAGCCTGACCGCTAGAGCATCCTCGGCCACAAAAACAGTCGAGCCGTTGTTGGCAATGCACGCAACCAAATTTTGCCAGATCTAGTCATAGCCAGTAGAGGATTTAAATGAGCATCGCCGTTGTAACCGACAGCACGTCCGATCTTCCAGTCGATATCGCTAAGCAGCACGGAATCACTATTGTTCCACTCAATGTCCACATCGAAGACGAAACATTTCTTGACGGAGTCACAATATCCGCCGACGAGATGTACAGAAGACTGCCCGACCAAAAAGTCATCCCTACTACGTCAGCACCGTCCGTGGGATCATTTATCGAGGCATACGAAAAGCTCAGTGAATCCCATGACGAGATCATTTCCATTCACCTAAGCTCAAAGCTCAGCCTGACTCATAATTCAGCGGTACAAGCAGCCTCAGAATTGAACGAAAAAGGCGCGAAGATCGAAGTCATTGATACCGAACAGGCCTCGATGGCGCTGGGCTGGATCGCCGTTCAGGCAGCCGAAAAAATAGCTTCAGGCGGTTCGTTGGATGAAGCTGTTGCGCTAGCAAAAAGTGCGAGCACGCGTGCGTCGTTCACCGGAATGGTCGACACACTGGAATATCTCGTTCGAGGAGGACGAATCGGAAAAGCGCAGGGGTTCGTCGGCTCGCTACTAAGAATCCGACCTATCCTCACTTTGACTGAAGGTGTAGCCCACCCCGCAGGTCGTGCAAGGAATCGCACGAAAGGCATCACTCGACTCAAAGAAATGGTTGCCGAAGCATCACCACTCGACAAACTGGCGATTCTCTACACGACTGACAAAAACGACGCCGAAGAAATCGCCAATTCTGTTGCCGAGTACAGCAAAAACGGCAAACCCGTAGTCGCACAACTTGGGCCCGTTGTCGGGAATTATCTCGGGCCTGGAACTCTCGGACTCGGCCTGATTCGTTCCGAATAGTCTCCATGAAAACAACATCGACCCAGGGATGCCGACGATGAATGCTGGAGGACGGGAAGCAAGTCGACAGTCTCATAGTCGCTCAGGGAAACGTTCATCTACTCGAAGTATGGATTCTCAGCGAGCAATAACCGCGCTGCGGAACATTCTCGAGCTTGAACGGTCGCGCGAATTCACTGATCAAGCCGTGATGGGAGGACTCGACAAGTTCATCGAGCAATCGGCAAAAGCCCTGCCGTGGATTCGAGACGTCGAACCGCTACGGGGAACCAGCTACGCAGTTCTTCAACCAGGACAACGACATCGTTGGGCATCGGCGGTAATGGGCCGATTAAAAGCAGAATCTGGCGATCAGCAAGCGCCTGCTACAACACCAGTACAAGCACCAATCCTCGCAAAAAAACCGCCTGAAAAAAAACCAGCCCGAACATCGTCTACGAGAGCCAAATATACACTCGACACGCCTATCGACGAACTGAAATTTATCCACAAGACAATCCGGCCAAAGCTTGCTCGGTTAAACGTCACAAACCTGCGCGACATGCTTCGCCTGTTTCCGAATCGCCACGTCGACTACTCACAAGTAACGAAAATTGCGGAAGTGCTTTACGGAGAACAAATGACCGTCGCCGGTAGGATAGTACGTTCTGAAATCGCGAAAATAGGACCACCTCCGGGCGCCGCAAAAATCCTCATCAACGACGGCAGTGGCGTGCTCGAAGCAACGTTTTTCAGGCAGGCGTACCTTGCAAGGCGCTTCAAGCGGGGCGATATCATTGCATTCTCGGGCGAAGTCGGGGCGTTCAATAATCTCGCCCAAATGCAGAATCCCGAGTACGATCAGCTGCCCGCCAACTCGGCTGCCAGAAGCCACGCCCAAGACGAAGAACTCCAGCTAACACACGCCGGCAATCTACTACCCGTCTACCCATCCACAGACGGGCTCGTCCAGCGATCGATACGCACGGCAACTCGCAAGTCTCTAGACACGGGCTTACCATTGCTCGACGAATATTTGGATGACGATCTAAAACAGCGCCACGCTTTCACCGATTTGAAGCAAGCAGTCGAATCTATGCACTACCCCGATTCGCCAGATCTTCAGTTCCAAGCTCGCAGGCGTTTGGCGTTCGACGAGTTGTTTATGTACCAGCTCGCGGCACTGAAGAAAAAAACGGAATGGCAAGAACGTAAAAAAGGCATCGTGATCGATCAAAGTAGAGGGCGACCCGTAGTAGAGGAATTTCTCGACTCACTCGATTTCGAACTAACTTCCGATCAGCAAAGTTCACTCGATGGTCTTCTTGAAGACATGTCGACAGGTGTTCCGATGGGACGTTTGCTTCAAGGTGAAGTCGGAAGTGGAAAGACGGTTGTCTCGCTTTCAGCTCTGTTGGCAGCGAACACATCAGGACATCAAGGAGCGTTGATGGCCCCGACCGAAGTGCTCGCCGAACAGCACTTTTTGAGCATTTCAACTCAGCTTCAAGCTGAACCACTCCCCGGCGAGCCGAAAGATGCCGTTCGACATGCCCGCCTCCCCGGCGAAGGCAATCGACGAATCACAATGGTGCTTCTAATTGGAAGCCTTCAGGGTTCGGTCAAAAAACGGATTCAACAAATGATCGCCGATGGTGAAGCCGATCTCATCATCGGAACTCACGCCTTGCTCCAGGAGCAGGTATCAATTCCGAATCTAGGACTCGCCGTAGTCGATGAGCAACATCGATTCGGTGTCGAACAGCGGGGAGCACTCACCCGCAGAGAGCCCCGGCCGCACCTGTTGGCAATGTCAGCAACTCCTATCCCTCGAACGCTCTCGCTGACCGTCTACGGCGATCTCGATATCACGACTCTCAGAGTGCTTCCGAAAGGTCGCAAGCCGATCACGACCTCTCTGGCAAACACCAAGTCAACCGAAAACGCTGCTTACGAACTGATTCGCCGTCAAGTGGCAGAAGGCAGGCAAGCATTCGTTGTATGCCCGTTAATCGAGCCATCTGAATCGATCGAAGCAGCGTCTGCACTCGAAGAGTTCGAACGGCTCTCTGAAGAGGAGTTCAAGGGTTTACGGGTCGGGCTTCTTCACGGTCGCATGAAACTAGCCGAGAAGCAGGATGTGATGGATCGAGTACGCAACAATCACATCGATGTTCTCGTCGCTACCCCCGTGATCGAAGTCGGTGTCGACATACCTAACGCCACCGTCATGATGATTATGAGCGCTAACCGTTTTGGACTCGCCCAGCTGCACCAGTTGCGGGGTCGAGTGGGACGTGGTGAACACGAAAGCTACTGCATCCTTAAATCGAGCACAAAGGGAAAACTGGCAAACGAACGACTCACCGCCGTGCTCAACCACAGCGACGGCTTTGAGCTTGCGGAAGAAGACCTACGCATAAGAGGACCCGGCGACTACTTGGGCACCCGCCAGAGCGGTTGGGACGAACTAAAGGTTGCGACCATGGACGACGTCGATTTACTACAAATTGCGCGCAGGGAAGCATCAGAGTTGTTAGCCGGCGGCACGCTCGATTCTCTCAACGCAAACAAGCCTCTCGCCCAGGAACTCGAAAGAGCAATGTCGGCACACTTCACTGAATTTTCTTAAATAGCCAACACTACTGGTTAGCCGACTAAGTAATTTACGAAACCACACGAAATCAAATGAAAAACTCCAAAATTCTCGTTACAGGCATGAGTGGATTGATCGGTGGACTCGCCGGGCGGCAGTTCGCCGAAAACTACGATGTTTCGGCTCTAGGCAGATCAAATGTCGAGGGATTTACAACTTCGATAGTTGATATTGGCGATGGAATCGACAATATATTACCCGCTCTTGACGGTGTGGAAACGGTTATTCACATGGCAGGATCGCGTGGCGACGTTCCTGCCGAAACGCACATCAAAGCGAATGTAACAGGTGCATACAACTTGTTTGAAGCTTGCCGAATCGCAGGCGTAAAACGGATCGTAGCTGCCAGCACCGGAGCGGTAATAGCAGGCTACGAAAAGGACGAACCGTTTAAATCGTTAGTGCACGACCCCGGCTTCGAAATGCCCTCGCCGCGCCTCAACATCACAATCGATTCGCCCGTGCGACCACGCAACATGTACTCCGTATCCAAAATGTTCACCGAAAACTTAGGTCGGATGTATTCGGAGCAGCACGACATGTCGATAATCTGTATAAGAGTCGGTAAAGTCGAAATCGACGATGTGCCCCTGAACGCCCGCAACGCTTCAGTCTGGTGCAGTCACCGCGACATTCTGCAAATGATCGACAAAGCCGTTCATGCACCAGCCGATTTGAAATACGCAGTTGTCTTCGCTTGTTCTGATAATCCGACTCGATATCGAGACCTCGAACACGCAAAGAACCTATTAGGCTTTGTGCCGCAAGACAGCGCAGCAAACCACGGTTTCTAGGAGATATTTTCTAAATGGGCAGAAGCCGGAGCGGACCTGACAACCTTCGTGACATGCACACCCCCGACAGGGTGAAGCAGAGGTTAGAAAATGGCACCCCGCAAAGCTATCTCAAGGACATGGTTTACGGCGGTATCGACGGCACGATAACGACGTTCGCTGTCGTTTCGGGTGTTGTCGGGGCTGAACTCGCTCCTGGAATCGTGGTCATTCTCGGACTCGCCAACCTATTCGCCGACGGCTTCTCGATGGCTGTCAGCAATTTTTTGGGAACCAAGGCGGAACAACAGTTCTTGCACATGATTCGCAAAGAAGAAGAGAATGAGATTGATCTCATCCCAGAAGGTGAGAGAGAAGAAATTCGCCAAATCTACGCAGCGAAAGGCTTCGAGGGCGAACTGCTCGAACAAGTAGTCGATGTGATTACTTCGAACGAGCAAGTTTGGGTCGACACTATGCTGCTCGAAGAGCACGGACTCTTGCTCGACGGTCCAGAGCCTAAGAAAGCCGCTTGGTGGACGTTTGTTGCGTTCATAGTCGCTGGAATCATCCCGGTCGCCCCTTTCATCGTAAATCTATTGGTTGATGGCGGAATATCGTCACCGTTCCTATGGAGCTCGATCGCCACTGCAGCAACGTTCTTCGCAATCGGCATCTACAAGGCGCGAGTCGTTGGCGGAAGCACCCTCAAAGCTGGGCTCGAGACTGTCGCAGTCGGCGGAATGGCTGCAGTCCTTGCGTACGGAATAGGATGGCTGCTCCGGGGCATTGCTGACGGAATCTAGGCCGGCACTCGAAAATCCATTTATCAAAGCATTTGACTGAACCGATTTTGCAACATAGCCTTCCATGTAATTGAATAACGTGTCCCCGGTGCCTTATGAGCGAACGAACAGTTTGTAATTGGGGTGAAAAGGGAAAGCGGTGAGAATCCGCTGCGGTAGCGCCACTGTTACCGGTTAGAGTGCGCAAATATCCACTGGCTTCGTCAGAACGCTGGGAAGGTTTGCGCTTGTGACGAATGCAAATCGTCGAACCGGAAGCCAGGAGACCTGCCAGGGACACATGGGCACATCGACTCCTCGCGAAAAAGGGCAGCCCACCTTAATATCCACCTAATAAATTAGGTCGATATTGATCAACAGCTTCCCCGTTTCGTCAGAACGGGGTTTTTTGTGCCATTTACCGCACTAGTAAAACGGGACAACCCTTCCATGCCACTCAATCCAACCAACAAACCACCTACGGATTTCACCCCGCCTCCGAACCTGAAGCGTGTGCGAAAAGGACTCGTAGTTATCAACACAGGTAACGGAAAAGGCAAAACAACTGCCGGTTTTGGAATGATGCTCAGGGCATGGGGTAGAGGAATGAACTCGATGGCAGTTCAATTCATCAAAAGCGAAAAATCTAAATACGGGGAACAGATGGCAGCCGAAAAAATCGGCATCGAAATGATTCCTGCAGGTCGTGGGTTCAGCTGGACTTCTAAGGACCTAACAGAAGACGAATCCCTTGCTCAAAACGGATGGCGAATCGCCAAAGAAAAAATCACTTCTAGTAAGTACGACGTTATCATGCTCGACGAAATCACCTACCCCATCACTTGGGGCTGGATCGACGTCGATGAAGTTCTCGAGGTGATAGCGAACAAACCCGAGATGCTTAACCTAATCCTCACAGGACGTGACGCGCACGAAAAACTAATCGAAGTCGCTGATCTCGTGACCGAAATGAAAGAGATCAAACACCCCTACGCCGATCAGGGAATTCCGGCCCAAAAGGGCGTGGAATTCTAATGACCAAATCTGACCCAGCAGAAGGCGACACATGCCAGCAACTAAAAACATCCTAATCACTGGTATGAGCGGGCTTATCGGCGGCATCGTCGGCAAGCATCTGGATTCACTCGGTCATACGATAACTGCCCTAAATCGACAGGCAGTCGAAGGCTACAAAACCACTCAGGCCAGCATCACCGATTTCTATGCCATCCGACCCGCTTTCGATGGTATAGACACGGTGATTCATCTCGCTGCCTATCTTGGCCCCGACGATCAGGCTCAACTCTATATCAATATCGAAGGCACCTACAACGTGTTCAAGGCGGCGGGCGAAGCCGGGGTGAAGCGAGTGATATTCGGCTCTTCCGGCGCAACGCTTATGGCTTCTGAAAACTACGAGCCCTATAAGTCGTTCCGAGAGGGTCGAATGGACGATCTGCCAACTCTTCGACCTGTGATGATGCACACCGATCCGCCGCATCCTGAACGAATGTACGGCGTAGCCAAAATCGCTGGTGAAGCGATGGCACGTTTATTCTCAGAGGACCATGGATCCGCAATCGCTGCTCGAATCGGACGTGTCCACGCGGAAGACCGACCCACAAATCAGCGCGAAGTCGCAGTTCACTTCGGTCACAACGACATTAGGCAATTCTTCCAAAAGTGCGTCGATGCGCCCGACTCACTGAAATGGGACGTGTTCTACGGCGTATCCGACAACTACACCCGTTTCCGCGACCTAAGCCACTCAAAAGATGTACTAGGCTACGAACCAATCGACGGCATCAAAAGCTGGCCGCTCTAGGCATTACTAGCGATCGATGCTAGAAACATCTTCCGGCAAACTCAGTTGAGCCGAGTGGTACATCATTGCCGGCCCTGAAGGCAACCAATTCTGCGCGATCACTCGCCGACTCGTACAGAACAGCGAATCCAACATCATTACCCACAATCGACTAACACGACGAGTCCTCTTCCCGACCTTGGCGGAGAGACCTTGATCATTGAGGTAACCCACGTTGCTCAGCGGACGTGATCTTATCGTTCATGTTAGAAGATTCGGATAGCAAGTCCAATACAGATCCCCTCGCTTCGCTTCGGTCGGGACTAGGGTGTGGGTAGCCTGCCGCATAAATCGAATTAAACGAAAAAGCGGCTGAGTAGAAAGCCAGACGCTTCTAAAAATCACTACTACCAATGCTCAGCAGAGCGATCGCAACTCTTCAGCCACTCACCACCCAGCCTCGCAGAAAACGTCCCTACGACACCATAAAAAGTAACCTCGCTACACCATTACTTGGCCACCATCGCATTGGATGGTCTGACCTGTGATGTTGCGAGCCTCTTCGGAAGCAAGGAACGTAACCAAAGCACCAATATCCGAAGGCTCCTGCGGTCGTCCCATAGGAATAACTTCCTTCAAAGCGCCCATGAACACATCGTGTTTATCTTTACCGACAACAGCCTCATCACCGAGAGCCTCACGCTCAGCCATCCAATCCTGGTGAAACTGAGTCCAAATTCGACCCGGCGCCACGGCGTTAACGTTGATATTCTCGATAGCGAACTCACGAGCCAGCGCCTGCGTGTAAGCAACGACAGCCATCTTGGTTGTTGCGTAATAGGCAGTCTGGTACTTCGCAGCCTTGGCAGCAACTGACGAGATGTTGATGATCTTGCCATTCTTGCGCTCACGCATCTGAGGAAGAACGGCTTCGGTGACATCCGCAAGCCCCTTCACGTTCACCTGCCAAGTAAAATCCCAGTCAACGTCCCGGAAACCGGTTCCGGTTGAACCCGGCGCACCAGCAACGCCAGCGTTGTTGACTAGGATGTCGATCTGACCTGCTTCGCTATTGAATTTTTCAACGGCAGCGGCGATCGTACCCTTGTCGGTAACGTTCATATTCGCAACGTACGCCTTGCGACCCAGCGCTTCAACCTGCTTTGCAGCAGCGGCGGCGTTCTCGTCGCTGAGGTCACCAATAGCGATGTCAGCGCCCTGTCCAGCCAGCTTCAATACGATGCCAAGGCCCAGACCCTGACCACCACCGGTAACCAGCGCAACTTTTCCACTCAAATCTGCAAACATGTAGTTCTTCCTGCTCTCGAATAAGATTCCGTCGTCGTTCGCAGCGATAGTTCGATGTAGAAATCATGCTTACGGTGCGGCGTGTGCTGATAAAAAAAATCAGACACCCAAATCTACCAAAAAATAGTGATACGCCGAGAAAGTATTCCGTCTAATCTTTCCGCATGACATAAATTCGCAAAATCTCTATTGCCGGTGGCGCAGGGTCAGAAAAACGACTTTCGCAAAGCTGCTTTCTGATCGAATCGACATTGCATTTATCGAACTCTATGACGTGATGTGGCGTCTCCTCACGCGCCGCCTGAAGGCCGAGCTCAGGCGCAACAATCGGCACAAGGGCTGGAGGAATTTCGCCAAATTCATGAAAGTTGTTTTCAAGGCGAACCTAGACCCGTACATCGAAGATTTTGATTCCAACAACGACGACCCGAAACTCACACTTGCTCGGCTTATCGCTAAGCAATAACAACACGCAGAAAAGCTGCTCGTACTCAACGCTTCACTCAACATCGAACTGATTTTGGCTACGATGAACTCCAAATAACCCCGTAATCGCAGTACCATGCGTTTTCAGCGACATTTAGGAAGTCGCCATTTGCCACTTGAGTAGCCAGTAAACGAATCCCATATGCCATCACTCGTCTCATCAAACACAGTCTTCGAACCGGTAGCCGGTTGGGCCAAAGTCCCGCATGGACTTTGGCTGCGTGAGGCGACTGCGGTTGCCGTTGATAGCAACGACAACGTGTTCGTGTTCAACCGCGGAAACCAGCCGATATTAGTGTTTGACCCCGACGGTAATGTGATCGATATGTGGGGCAACGACAACCCGCCCGACGCAGTGCGAATCATCCGCGACCCGTATGGCAACTCGATGCAGTTTTACGACACTTGGTTCTCGCGCCCGCACGCCATTACTATCGATCATGAAGATAACGTTTGGCTTGTCGACGATACTGGCCACCAGATCAACAAAATGTCTAGGTCAGGCAAATACCTGATGCAGATCGGCACCGGTGAGCCCGCAGAACCACAGAGCGGCGAAATGTTCAACAAGCCGACCGACGTTGCGATTTCCAAGAAGACCGGCGACATTTTCATCACAGACGGCTACGGAAACTCTCGCGTTCACCGACTCGATAAAGACGGCAATCACATCCTATCGTGGGGTACTCCCGGAACCGACGCCGGTGAATTCAACCTGCCGCACAACCTTGCTTTGATCGACGATGAAGAAGTAATCGTTTGCGACCGCGAGACCCACCGGGTTCAGGTGTTCTCTGTCGACGGTGAATTTAGGCGAGAATGGTTCTCTCACAAGTCAGTGGCAGTCGAAGTAACCGGCACCGGCGACGATGTTCGAATTTACGTTGCGGAACAAGGGCCTACGAACGGTTCGCCTACTCGTGGCAACGAAAACACCGGCAACCGAGTGGTTGTTTACGACCGAGAAGGAAATCGCCTAACTCGCTTCGGCAGCACTACGTTTGGCAACGAGCCCGATCAATTCCTGTGGCCACACAGCATGGCTATCGACTCCCAAGGCAACGTCTACGTCGCAGAGGTGTCATACGTCGAATGGGGTCGCCATCAGAACCCGCGTCAAGAACAGGCATCCCTAAGGAAATGGCGAATAGTCGACAGCTAGTCAGCCTCGTCACCGCTTCGTTTCGAACTTTCGATAGTCAGCCGAAACGCATCTCGAGTGGGAACTCGATCTGAATAATTAAAGTAAAAATTCGCCGCTGTCGGATAGAAATTGCCTAACACCTTCACAGCGTCGTATCCGCGAGTACAATTCTTTGCCGTTGGGTGTACGCGCCCATTCCACGACTTCTACTGATGTAAGCATTCAGGCCGACCCATTTATGAGCAATGTAACGATTCGAGATATCAAGACGATTATGACCGAGCCGGACAACATCCGACTCGTTATCGTCAAGATAGAAACTTCTGAGCCCGGCCTCTACGGCATCGGCTGCGCAACCTTCACCCAGCGACCAACTGCAGTTGCAGCTGCCGTCGATGACTATCTCCGACCTTTCCTTCTCGGCCGAAATGTTGCCGATATCGAAGACATCTGGCAGTCATCGTACGTTTCGTCATACTGGCGCAACGGACCCGTTCTAAACAACGCACTCTCTGGTGTCGACCAGGCGCTTTGGGACATCAAGGGCAAGATGGCAAGCATGCCTGTTTACGATCTTCTTGGTGGTCGAGCACGTGTAGCTGCTCCTGTTTACGTTCACACTTCAGGCGAAAGTCACGAAGAAGTGGGCGACAAGGTTCAGGCGTTCGTCGAACAGGGCTTCCACCACGTTCGTGTGCAGATGTCAACTCCTGGCTACGCAACCTACGGCAACAAGGGTGCAGCAACCGGAACAAACTCGGGAGGAAACCACAACGTACTTGAAGGGCCTATCGCCAACACCGATTGGCAACGTGAGTACGATCCAAACAAGCTCTACGCTCACCCGGGCGGAGTCTACGAACCTAAGCCGTATATGCGATCGGCTCTGGGTCTATTTGAATACATCCGAGGTCGTTTCGGATACGGACTAGAAATTCTTCACGACGTTCACGAACGAATTCCACCGATACTCGGTGTTTGGTTCGCCAAAGAAGTAGAAAAGTACCAACTATTCTTCCTCGAAGACTTGTTCAGCCCTGAAGATCAGGCGTACTTCAAGATGGTTCGAGAGCAGTGCGCTACTCCAATCGCTATGGGTGAATTACACAACAACCCGCACGAAGTTGTTCCGATGATTCAAAACCGACTAATGGACTTCATTCGAATCCACATGTCGCAAATCGGTGGAATCACACCGGCCCGCAAACTTGCTGCAATGGGCGAGCTCTACAACGTTCGAACTGCTTGGCACGGCCCCGGCGACACTTCACCGGTTGGTCACGCTGCGAACATGATGTTGAACTTGAACACCTACAACTTTGGTATTCAGGAAGCCAACATTCCGTCAGAACGAACCCGGGAGATGTTCCCTGGAACTCCTACTCTCAAGGACGGCATGATGTGGTCGAACGGCAAGCCGGGTCTCGGCATCGACATTGATGAAGATATGGCCGCTAAGTTCCCGTTCAAGGAACGTGAGTTTGGTGGAGCATGGGACACCGTTCGCCGAGCCGACGGATCAATGGTCAAGCCATAGGAGCTGACGGCACGTTTTCTCGGCAAGATCCAACGGCGACATAGTCGTTTGATTTAGCCGAAGATAAATTGCTAAATACGAAACAGCCCGCTGGAATTTCTTCCAGTGGGCTGTTTTTTTGCAGCACGGCGTTGCACGCACGCACGAACGATCAATTGCTTGCCCACAAGGCAGTGATTCACTTGATCTACGCCTTCGAATAAAACAGACCTGACCTTGCCTCAGTAGCAACAGCAGCACGTCGAAGATAAACCCAAGGATCCGAAGCCATCGCAATCAGCGACCAGTCAGTCGTATAAGAACTCGAAAGTTCATTCAATATCGTTGATATCGGGCAATCAACTGGACACACACTGCTTCACGTCCTAATAACTAACGACGGACGACGAAGCTTCGAAGATTGGGAGATCGTAGTCAAATACGACCAAGACGGCCCTGCACTGGTCGAACAAGGGATTTTGAATATCCACTAAGAAATGGAAGTTCGAGTTAAGGTCGACGCCAAGATGTAGAACGTCACGTATGTTGTCGTGGGCGATCGACAAATCCGCCAACCTGAACTCGCTTGTCCTGAGCCAATTTGAATGGGATACAGGATATCGGAGGAGTGAGGAGTGTCTCGATACTCCTCACGACAACACGAAGCGCCTACCCCTTGACCACCTCAAGCTCCTTAGTGATGTCGATAGCGGTGTGGATGCTTCGATACACAGGGCAGGAGTCAGGATGCAGTTCGAACGCTCGCGTTACAGCTGCCTCTTTTTCGGCGTACAAAGCTGAATCTACCTTCAGGGTGTACTTCACGTGCACGCGCTTAATTACCAACACACCGCCTTCTTTTTCTAGCTCTCCAACACTCTCTGAGTGAAGGAAGCCATCGCCAGCTGGAATCCCGCGGGCCTCAAGGGCACCGCCAAATGTTCCGGTCATTCAGCCAGCAGCTGAAGCGATCACGTAATCGAGAGTCGTTGTGTATGGATCAACGACGTTGTTGTCGACTCCGTAGTGCTCGGCAACTTCGGAGTGAACGCCCAGCATCACAGGGCCGTCGTGAGCCGGAACGAACGCCCGGCGGATCGGACCCTTTACTCGCTCGATCCGCACATGCGATCTATAAGCGACTCGGTCTCCTTCGTTATTATCAGCCAACTCTACTTCTCCCAATATCTTTGCATATCAATGTGTATGGCTCTCAGTTAGCTAACAGCATTCTCGAACACAAGCCTAGACCACGTTACGAATACAGCGAAAATTACTGCCGAAACTATAACGAAATTTAGCGACACAAGAGGGAATCTCAAGCCAAGCTTTCGATGAACGTCAATTGGAGTTTTGTAAAAGCTAGATTCACCTTGAATCAAAAATACTATCAACGCGGGGTGAATGATCGTATGGCCCACAATTCCGGTTTTTCCGAAAGTGAGTGCCGTTGTGAACAGAACGAGAGTGATCGCTATCCCAAGTAGCAGCGCCATAAGTCCGATGACCAACAGGAATCCAAGAACGAAAAATCATGGAACCACCTGACGTGAATAAGAGGCATTTGTTGTACCAACCAGCCCGAATGCATTCAACACACACTGAACAATCTCACGATTACATCTCGCTTAACATTCTCTCGTGTGATTCCGATTAAGTCACCTTTGTTTTGACGACTAACGAAACACTGTGAAAACTTTATATCTGTGAATTTGGGCAGATACAAAATGATTACGTTTAATCGTAACTATGACGTCAATCGTTCAAGTAGCTATCGATACCTTCTTTTATCGCTAGTTCATCGTCACTTTTTGCACCCAACAACGCATGTTGGAGTGGAAACGTGTCGCGATATATGCATGCTCGCTGCAGTAAATCGTCGATAAGCGGATATGCCGGGCGAATGTGATCGATCATCGAATCGCCAGGGCCGTTCGTCGCAATAACCGCCGCTATATCCACAGCAGGATCACCAAGTCCAGCGGTACCGAAATCGATTACTCCAGCCAAGCGTGAACGATCGTCGAAAACAAAATTCCCGAACCCAAAGTCACCATGACGTAAGACGGAGTGATATTGGAAACGAATTATCTTCTCGACTGATTTGCTGAGCTTTCGATTCGATCGATTCCAGTCCGAAGACGTAATTCGGGGTTTCAGAATGCTACGAACATCTTCCGTGAAACTAACCCACCGCTGATTTCCGTCGTTGTCTCGTATTTTCGAGCTACCAAAGAGAGATACTGGCGTGGAATGAAGCGTCGTTAGAAATCTGCCAAGATCCTTGCCGAGCCGCGAAAGCGTTGCCCCACTCAACTCGCTTGCCTGATCTACGCCTAAAATCTGGCCAGTAATAAACGGATATGCCATCACGCGCCATTCAAGACCCGTTACTTCTACGAATATTTCTGGATCCGGCGTGAATACTGCGAGCCGACCGTGCACAGCGCGTAACACGGCGACCTCGAGTTCCATAGAATCTGCTGCAACACGATGAAGCGGGTATCGGAACACCCACTCATCGTTTGCAAGAATAGCGATGCTGTTATGACCGGATCCAAGAAGGCTCCATTGTTCGATCTGGTATCCGATCGACAGCAGAGCTTCGACTATTGATTCAGCAGAAACGTTCAACTACCCGGACCTTTTCGAATCACACTGCCGAACGATCATATTTCACAGTAGCCTAAACGCCGATCTACCAGGCGCCATCGCCCTTAGGAGCCTTCGTTACCCAGGGTTGCTTACGTGGCTCGCCATTTGCCTGCAGCAACGCTGAAATGTAGCCGTAGCAGAATGCAAACGCAGTTCCCTGAGGGTCGTCGCCGCTGATCCACGGCACATGGTCGGGCATCATCATGTACTTGTATCCAACCTCTTGATAGACCTTGATGATCTCCGAGAAATCGATGCTGCCCTCATCAGGGAATGCTTCCATGAAGTCGAGCTTGTGACCACGAATGTTACGGAAATGAACGTTGAAAATCTTATTTCGGCTACCGAACCATCGAATCACATCAGCGATTTCTTTACCGGGGTCATTGAGCATCTCGGTTACTGTGCCTTGGCAGAAGTTCAGACCGTGGTATTCGTTCTCGTGCAGCTGCACGAACTTCTTCATACCATCAATAGTGCCAAGCACTCTGGTCACACCCATGTAGCCATCGGGCGTGTATGGATCGTGCGGGTGACACGCCATTCGAACCTTCGCCGATTCTGCAGTCGGAACAACTCGCTCCAAGAAATAATCTATGCGTTCCCAAAACTCGTCTACTGTAACGTCGCCTGCGATTGTCTTAGGATCGTCAGGGTTCATCTTCGACCAGCGGAACGTCGAGTTCGATGCACCACCACGACCCAATTCTCGCTCTGAACGAGGGATGCCGATGATGTTCATGTTGTACTTGACAGACGGAATTCCGACTTCGCCACACATACGAATGATGTTCTGAATCGATTCGATTTCTCTATCACGCTCAGGGCTCTTGCCTAGCATTACGTTCGGCGACTGTGAGCGATCAAGTGGTGTAGATGAAAGCGGAATCTGAACCATGTCGAGCTCGATTCCATATGAGTTGACCTTCTCACGGTGACGCTTTAAGTCATCGATAGTCCAATCATGTGGATCTCCCGGCGGGTCAGAGCAGACGTTCATCACGCCAAGCTGTGCCCACTGTTCAAAATCCGAGTCGTTTCGCGCCGCTACCTGAGTTCCAACGTACATAAACCGAGCCTCCGACAGTTCCTGCGTTCAAGTGGGCGGAAGGTTAGCAGTAAATTCAGTTAGAAGAAGTGGCTACACGTTCGATTATCGATTTAATAGCATGTTTATTTTCGATCGCAAATTGCTCAATTGACCGAGGTTTATTACCCGTGATTCGTTCGACGTTATCGGAACTTATTGCGATCGTTCCGACACAGACTTCTTCATAGACATCGGCAATATCTTTGGCACTGCCGGAATCATCAGTTTCCAATTGGGTTAGGTACGCTTTCGAATCAAGATTTACGTAACTTATCTCTTGTTCGATAGCACTAGAAAAAGCTGCCGCAACTCGCTCCATAGATATGTTTTCTGATCCGGTGAGCAAAGCATGACTGTTCAGTGCACCAGTGTTTACGAGCAACACCGCCGCACACTCACCGATGTCGTAAGCGTCGATTGCACCTATTTCACCGTCATTAGATGGCGCTTCTAAAGTCACGACACCTGCACTTTCAACTTTCAACAGAGAAAAATAATTTTGCATGAAATAGTGAGGTCGCAGAAATGAGTACGGGACACCTAATACGGAGATCGCAGTCTCGATTTCAGCATGCGCCACCGACCATGCATAAGGTCGATCACCTGCGTCGCTCGACGACAGTTTCACGATGTGTCGAAGACCCGCTTCTTTCGCTAGCTTCGCCAGACTAATTTCCTGTTCAACTTGCCGCTCGTTATCGACCGAAACGATGAAGACTGAATCGCATCCTTTCGGTGCAGTCTCGATCGATTTAGGATCATCAAAATCGCCTAATACAAGTTCGACTCCCATACCAAGGGTCGCCATCTTGCCACGTTCAATATCACGAACCAACGCCCGCACACCAACACCGCGGTTCACGAGTGATTCAGCGACTCGACGCACCGCTGAAGGCGGTCACGCGAGTGACGAGAACTTTCATTTGGTATTCCATACTTTAGAAACGCGGCACAGTTTTCCGTATCGCTTCGAGCCAGCCTGAATACAGCGAATTGCGCTCCGACTCGCTCATTGACGGTTCGTAAATCGCTGAAGCCTTCCACAACGACTCTATTTCAGAGTCTGATCTCCACATACCAACCCCTCTGCCCGCGAGAAATGCTGCACCAAGCGCCGTCGTTTGAGCAATGTTCGCAACCTCGACAGGCCGGTCGAGAATATCTGCCTGAAACTGCATGACGAAAGGATTGTCGCTCTGGCCACCGTCGGCACGAATTGGCTGCTTAGAACGTGTGCGACCAGTCTCCATCACATCAACAACGTCTTTCACTTGATAAGCAGTCGATTCGAGTGCGGCACGAACGATGTGACTACGATCGCTGCCACGAGTTAGTCCGGTGATGGATCCGGTGGCTTCGGGTTGCCAATGAGGAGCACCAAGACCAACAAATGCGGGCACAAAGTACACACCCTCATTCGAACCAGCCGACGTTGCTAAATCGACGGTTTCAGGTGCGTTAGAAATTACCCCAAGACCATCTCGTAACCACTGCACTGTCGCGCCAGTTACGAATACAGAACCTTCGGTGACGTAAGTTTTTTTCGAACCGATGCGGAATCCGAGAGTCGCAACCAATCCAGCGTCATTTCCGTCGAAACTTGGAATTGGCGGCGTAGTGCCTTTGTTCGCGAGAACAAAGGCACCTGTGCCGTACGTGCACTTGATTTGTCCATTTTTGAAACACGCCTGACCATACAACGCAGCGTGCTGATCACCCGCCATCGCTGTGATTGGTATTTCAGCTCCGAACACCTTTTTCGAAGTAACACCAAAATCGTCAGCGGTGTTTTTGACCTGGGGAAGCATCACTTCTGGAATATCGAATAGCTCAAGCATCTCCGGGTCCCATTGGAGATCGTGCAAGTTCAGCAGCATTGTTCGAGATGCGTTCGTGGCGTCAGTGGCATGCACTTCTCTGTCGGTCAGATGCCATAAAAGCCATGAATCGACAGTGCCGAAACACAACTCCCCAGCTTGAGCTCGCGCCTGCCCATCGGGAATGGTCGATAAAAGCCACATCAGCTTGGTTGCACTGAAATAAGGGTCGATGACGAGCCCGGTTATCTGCCGAATACTTCTAGCATGATCGGTTTTGGCGATATCCCGGCATATCTCAGCCGTTCGACGGTCTTGCCACACGATCGCATTCGCAACTGGTCGTCCCGTTCTGCGCTCCCATACGACGGTTGTTTCGCGCTGGTTGGCAATACCAATTGCTGCGATATCTTCCGGTCCAAGCTTTGCGCGTCCAATGGCTTGCTTAGCCACACTTACGGCCGCTTCGGCGATCTCGATCGGGTCATGCTCAACCCAGCCCGGTTGAGGAAAATGTTGTGAAAGTTCGACCTGCGCACTCCCCACTGGTGAACCCATGGAGTCGAACACAATCGCCCGTGTCGATGTCGTTCCCTGATCAATTGCGAGTATGTAGTTTGGCATATCCGAAGTACTTTACAGACTCTCCTGATTCATCGTCATATGAATTAGCCAATCACTCCTCATGTACCCGCGGTTCGCCGTGAGATCAAGTGAGCCCCCCCCCCCC
>JABHBJ010000014.1 GCA_018673955.1 Chloroflexota bacterium
CTGCGCGTTCAGTACAGACAACAATCCAAGCACGGCTACGGCAACGCCCGATGCCATGAGAGCTTTTTGGACGCCAGCAGTTCCGAAAATCTTCGGTGCAACTTTGCCCCGCACACCGATCACAACGACTATTCCACCGATAATTAGTAACTGCAATCCAAACAGCAAGTTCGCTCTGTCACTATCGGGTTTTATCGTACTGGCGGCCGTTGCAACCGACAGGGCATCGAAACGGAACGCAGTACGTGAATCGAACGCATCGGGTCGTTGAACAACAACTTCTGCCTGGTATTCGCCAGCGATATTGAGGCGAGCATCGTTGAGACGCCAAACACCAGCACCGGTATCTTTCAGCGAAACAAGAGGCTCACCGAGATCGTCATCGACGAACTTGAGCCGTACCCGCACATCTACGGCGTTATCGATCACTTCACCGTTCGGTTTGGTCAATATGACAATTACATCGTTCGATCCAACTTCGGCAGGATTAATCTTGATATCGAATTCTGTGCCTTCTGCCTGAGCCTTAAAAGCCACATTCTCGACAGCCCCGATTCCAGTTCGACCGGCGTACTGTCGAGCAGGTTCCAAGCTTGCCAGCCAGCCAACCACAGCAAAAACTAGAGCTGCGAGGACCGCCTCGATAACCAACGATCGTCCAAGACGACGTTCTCCACCGATTCCTAAACTTTTGGCTAGCTTGAATCCGTTGTAAGCGGCGAAAGCGAACAACGGAACGATCAGCGCCAACTTCCCAACCAAGAACCAGCCGTAAGGAGTGGACACCGCAGCGGGAACTGTGACCTGCATGTAGCTAGAGAAAATTCCAGTAATAACCAAAATTCCGGCACTCAACAAGCCGAGCACTGTGAATCTGGAGATCGTCGAATTAAGTAAATCGTAAACGTCCGACCTAGATAGCTTTTTGATGAAAACAGGAACTGCTATTGCAAGATAAATCACGCCACCGAGCCAGACCATTGATGCAGAGAGGTGAACAAAGTCGGTAACGATAGCGAACGTTTTTATCTCAGACGGTGATGCAGCATTGTGGCTGCTTGTGGAGATTAATCCGAGAAAAACCAAGCCAAGTACTGCTGCTGCCTGAGCAAACATCGAATCTCCGAGAAGTGAACCTTCCTGATCCGACTGCCTCTCTGATCCAGCATCCCCATCGCCGACGGCTGCCGATCGCTTGGCGACGAAATACAAAACTCCGATGCCGATAACTGTGATCAAACGATACGTCCAGAGCCGGCCCCAGCCGCTTTCCAGCGCAACCGATTTAATAATCTCTAGGTTAGGAGCGAACGGCGAATTGCCAGATAAAACGCTAGCTTGCTGAAGCAGTTGACCAAGCATTGCGAGAATCAATACAGCAAGCGAAATAACTGCGACTCTCGACCATGCATTGGATGCCACTATCCCTGCAACTTGCCAGCTGTCCTTTGACGACACGCCGTAGACAACTGGGACGTCGATAATTAATTCAAACACTAGCCCGCCAATGACGACTGCGGCACTAACAAATACAAGCCAGCGTAGCCATGGGTCGGCAACTGTTTGCAACAACGGCTGCTCAACTGCATCTATCTGCGCACCAGTAGAAAGCGGTTCACCAACTGCAAACACGAACGACCCGATGACTTTGTGACCATCGACGGATGAAAGGTTTTTCCAAATGACTGTGTAAGTACCGTTGGCAAGTTGGGGTAAACCGACCGACATCGCTGAAGGTTCGGTCCCATCACGAGTCGAATCATCAAGATCAACTCGCTCGGCAGCCGCGTTCAGAACAGTCACAACGCTGAACGATTCTTCTATCGGCTCGCTGTACCAAATAACCACACGGCTAGGCGAAATTTCGAGCTCGCTATTTGGCGAAGGTATCGAATTGATCTGGTTGGCGTGCGCATCGACGCCCTCGCTCAGAGAGACGAACAAAAAGAACATCGATACGAGGGCGAACAGATCAAGAAATAATCGAAAAACCAACGAGTTATTTTCAAGCAATCGACTCAACGCTTACGTCGCGCCTTTCTCTTTTTCCGTCGTTCTTCTTTGCCTTTACTAGCCTTCCATGAAAGGAAACCCAGTGCAATTAAAAGCACACCGATCCCGCCAAAAATAATTGCCTCGTCGTACGTCCCTCCAGCGCCGTGAAGAAGCAGCAAACGAGTCATTTCAATCGGAATCGGTGTCATTTCAATCTCTTAGCGGTGAACTACGGCTTTTTACCCAAACGCTGAAAAGCTAATCCGCCGAGAACTAATCCGATAAAGCCTATAAACAATGCGACAACCGCCAAGGTGTTCGCACTTGAAGCCGAATCAGCTGCATCTGAAGCATCTGTTCCGGCAGTGTTAGCAGCCTCCATAGCTCCGCGTGCAGCGTTCTCCGTTTCTCTGGGAGCTGCCAACTGAACGGGAAACTGAATCTCGGTTGCTGGTGTCACTTCGTCGAACGTTGTATTGCTCGATTCGAATCTCTCGTCGATTGTCTGCCCATCAATATCACCGAAGAATCGAAAGTTGTATGCACCGGGGGATGTCGGAATGAACTCCGATTTATAGTGCCCAGGTGCATTCCAAGCTTCCTTCAATTCCATAACTTGCGCTACAGATGATGCAACGTGGGTTACTTCAACTTGAAGCGTTGTGATACCGACAACCGCGTTCAGCACAGCGGGTACATCAGCTTCTAGAGCCACATCACCAAGAGGGCCGCTCATTACAACCGTTGGTTCGGCCATATGGTTTTCGAATACGACCGTCGTGCCGACCTGAATCATCAACATTGCCGGCACAAATCCGTTTTCATGAATCTCAACAACAACTTCGGTCGCTACCGGATTATTGTCACCGATCGTAATCGAACCTTGAGTTTCAATTGGGTGCGCATGGAACGGAACAGTTAGATTTTCGAATTCGTGACCGAAAGTAAACTCGTAGTGAGCACTAGCAGCTAATTCATCGACGAATACTCCACCATGCGACACGAGATCGATTTCTGTAGCCATTCGATCGTTCATAGACATATCCATACCATCGTCGTGGGCATGATCGTCGTCGTCAACGATTAGCGATGTCACCCGAAGTGAAACCCCATTCAACATTCCTTCGACAGCTGGTTCGTTTATAAACCCTACGACGAAGTTGTAACCACCAACGTCTCGCCCCTCATGAGCAAGTACGGTGCCGGTGCCGAGAACAGCGAAAAGAACAGTAAGTAAAAGTGCACAGCGCGCGCGCCAAGAAAACACAGACATATATAACTCCCAACTATGAATCAATCTCAAATGAATCGATTCGAATAAACCAAAAATTGCGTTATTACGCGCGTCGAGGCGGTCTATTCAGTGGAGCGATCGGTTGGTTGTCGGGGACAGTCGATTCTCTGACCTGCATATCAATCATGTGCGTGTTGAAATTCGGTACGTGCGACTCGAGAGTTGCACCGACCAGCGTTAACGGGCCATAAGACCCCGTAATGGACGTGCTGGCGACAGACAATCCGTCACCAGTCGATTCACCAGATGTGTGATCGTGGAGATCCAGTGAATGATCGTGGAGATTGGTATCTTCTCCAACGAACACGTGAGCGTGCGCAGGTGAACGATCAGCGTAATGGTGGTCCATCGCAGGTCCCAAAACCGGCGTCAATAATCCCAGCACCATTACAACCGGCACAAGACTCATCCCAAACGAGAAAACCGTTCGTCTGAATCTATGTTGAGCCCGTATCGCCAAAAACCTTCAGCCCATTTAGTCGTTGCGATGGCACTTCATGCACTCATCAGTGTAAAGACTAACTAAAGATGTACGCTCTGTGTGCGCCTGAGCAACGACGCTGCATAAATATAAAAGAGGATTCGCAGAAGTCGCTAATCGAACTGGCGGCGAAATAGTAAGAGATAAATTACTCACCGAGAAAACGCCGTATTTAGTTGGCATCCCTGGTCATGGCATAGTCGCCATGCTCGATTGATTTATTACGGTTCAAGACCAGATAAAGATCCTTCAGGTTGGTCACGAACAAAGCGCAGTTCATCCCGCCTATGGCTACTACCGCGTATCGGCTAAATCACTCCCGGTGTTTACATCGATAGGATCCGGTGCATTGAACACGGCAATAGGTCTTGGTGAGAGTTATGTCGCTTCGACAGCAGTCTCGGTTATTTCTGGCGAAGCTCATACGTATATGGAAGATCGAGGCGTTCTTCAAGAGCTAGAACGAAAACGACCTGCGGATATTCCTTCAGCGCTAGAGCCGCTGGCTAAAGCCAGTTATCGTCCTCGATCACATCAAGCTCTACACTACGATCTGAACAATACGTTTGAGCAAATGACAACGGGTCGCCCTGACCGAGCGTTCATCAGCTTACCAATAGACGTTCAAGCTGAATCTGGCGATGTTACAGTTTCAGTTATTGTGAACGCCAGTGCGTTCGGGAAGTTCGAGTAGAGCCGGTTCTGCTGTGGCGAGCGTTACCCCGCCTCCAGCGACGATCACTTGTCGCTCGGCATTGGCAAGTAATGTTACGGCATCGTCGATAGCTTTCAGCGCCGCCGCAGAAGTCACGACCGATTCACAGGCGATAGAACTTGCTGCACAAATTCTTTTTAGACGGTACGATTCGCCAAGATTGAATTACTGTCGCTACTCGGGCACGCAAAACCTCTCAGCAGGAACACCATGGCAAAACGCATCAACCGCGCAATAGAACTCCTTGAGCAAGACCAACCGATCTACTACGACGGAGGTCACACCGGCCACGTACTAACCTATGAACAAGGACTCAAAGACGCACACACGTGGGCCGATTACATCAACGTAGGCATGGAGCACGGCGCTTTTGACATGACTGGACTCGACAACTACATGAACGGTTTAATCGACGGCGGTCCTACGGCGAGTGGGCACCGCACCCCCCCGGTCATCGTCGAGACGCCAGTGGAAGGTTCATCAGAAGACATCATTCGATTCAACGCATGGCAGTTCCGAATGATCTTAGCTCGCGGGGTTCACGGAATTCTTCTTTGCCAAGCCGAAACACCCGACGCAGTTCGAGCGTTCATCGAATCCTGCCGCTACCCAATCAACATGAAGGGCGTCGGCTACGGACTCGAACGAGGCACTCGTGGTGTCGGTTCGCAACCAACGTCTGCACCCGTGTGGGGTGTCGATGCCGACACATATGTCGATAAAGCAGAACCATGGCCGCTCAACCCTCAAGGCGAGCTGCTTTTGGGAGTAAAAATCGAAACAGTTCGGGCACTCACCAATTGCGAACAATCATTGGCAGTTCCCGGGCTAGGTTTCGCAGAATGGGGACCCGGCGATCTTCACATGTCGTTCGGAATCAAGCGAGATCCGGGCAAGCCAATGGATCCCCGTTTGCTCGAAGCCCGTGAGCGAGTAAAAAATGCTTGTAAAGAAAACGGACTAGCGTTCCTTGACGGCTGCACACCCGAAAACGTCGCCGACAAAATCGACGAGGGGGTGCGGGTTATCGCAGGACACCGGACCGACACCGCAGAGGTAGGGCGCAAGCACTCGAAACGCACAATGCCGGTGGGTTAGCCACCGTAGGAGCACTGTTCGAATGCCTCCCCACCTACGCTAGTCACTTCTAGTAGGCGAACTCAACAACCTGCGTTCGATCTCGCATGCATAACTTCGAATGTGGCGATGAGAACTATTGGTCACACAAGAGTTCATATCATTGGTCCGCCAACCGCTAGTGTCGTCACAAATAACACGAAGTAGGCGATACCAAGCGGAAACATTAAGGCCATGTGGCCAGCCCGCATGTAAGTGCGAAAGTCGACTACCGGTTGAAATATTTTGCTAATCGGTCCCCCATCAGACGGATAAGCAGCGGCGAATAGGTTGTACTTGTAAGTCATGTCAATAGTCTCGGTCGTCAACAGCTTACATCCGTCTACCCGCTGAGGTATTTTTGCCAGCGAACGCAGATTTCTACTCGGAGAGTACGCGAATTCCACCTACAAAACCTCGTTTACAGCTTCGACCGATGCACCAATCGCTAGTTCAGCCGATCCTGGAGCGAACACGCTCACACTTACTTCGTAGCCACCTTCTTCAAACGCTATGTCGGTGGCGAGGTAGTTAGCATGACCATTGCTGAACCCGGAGAACACCGTATTCGCAGAACCAGATCGTTCTTTAACAGCCTGAGCAAGTTCAACAAACGGCTCGACTGGAATCGACACGAGAATCGTCTCGCCAATACGCATCGACTGGACAGTGATTTCTATGTGGTCGTCCTTAGAGTTGATTTCGGATAGTCGGGCGACGCTGAGTTGAATATTCGCCCTCATAACCTTAGAAACCGCTCGTCGAACCTCTTCTTCGGAAGCGTCCGACGCCCTTATTTTTTCTAATTCGTTCTCGCCAGATTCGAACATCGCCATCGCTTCTTCAATCGAGAGAACGTCTCGTGCAGGAAGATCTACCGTAATGTTGCTCACGGCAACTGTGTCATCAGCCTCGTTTGTAGGCACGTCTGAATAGATTCCAAGATCAGTACCGGAAGCAAGGATCTGATCTAAGTGCTCCTCTCGCTCGCGTGGATCGATATTCAGACGAACTCTAGATGCTTCGGCACCTAGTTTCGATCCAGCCTTGCGGTAAACCCGCAGGTCGCCAGTAAATCCATCGACAGGCCCCTGATTACCGCTTGCTCCTTGCAGGAACAAGCAAAGCCCACCAACGGTGTGCTCAACCACCGATCGCATTGGACCTGGGAAATCCGGGGTAACCCACTGATTCTCATGAGCCATAATCGTTGGGTGCATTGCGTAGTTCACGATGGTCGCAATGGGATTATCGTCATCGTCATCAAAGCTAACAACATCGACGGAATGATCGACAGCACCGTCCCAGTTTCGACCCGTGAACAGTTCGCCATTATCTCGGGCAGGCCGTCGGTTGATGTTGACGTCGCAACTTCCACGCCCAAAACCCGTACGTGCGGGCTGCGCTGTCGATTTTGCCTCGACAACAGCCTTCATACAGGCGGCTGGAATCGTGTTCCACCATTCGTTCGCAAGACCAATTCCGTCTTTTATCCACTGGCCAAACGTAATCGGACCCGAGTGAGTGTGCGTGTAAGCAAGCCGTATATTACCGAACGGAATTCCTGACTCCTTCGAAATCAACTCTCGAATATCTTTATCTTGCTGGTTCGTGAATATTCCAATGTCAACATCGACAATCGCAAGCTCAACATCGTCTTTGGTAACCACCAGAGCGGTCACGTGTAGTGGCATGTCGTTGCCAAGCGAAACCTGATGAGTTTGTGCCCCCCAACCGGCGTGGGCGACTCCAATTTTAGGGCTGATATCGACTCGGGCCACTCCGGCGTTGAGCAACGAACACACTCCGTGAATTTCTGAGATTATTTTCCAGCGCGAAAACGCCGGGTGAGTGTACATCGCTGTGCACTCTTCACCCGGCGTTCCAATCGGAATTACGCTCGAACTTTGCTTTCGAAATTGATCTCTACATGCGTATTGTCACAGTACGGCTTCGTCTTCGAGGCCCCACATCGACACAATCGAAGTTTGCCGTGATGACTATACGCGTTGCCATCTTCGTCGATGAGATCGAACTTGCCACTGATCATAAGAGAGTCGTCGTCTTGAATACGAATTTCTACCGTCATTGCGCCGCCCTCGAAGAATCAACAAAATCGCAACTACTGTGGGAACCCGTGCAGAACGGTTTCGCGGTCGATTCGCCGCAGCGACATAACCAAGTTTCGTCAGTCAATTCCAGCTTGTTGCCTTCACCGTCGATCAAAACGAAATCGCCTTTGACGTGGTACGGACCATCATCGCCGGGAATAATCGTGGCTTGTTCCATTATCATCTCCTAAATAAAGTGGAGTTACTCTAGTCAGCTCAATCAACTGAACGATCATCTCAGGTATCCAGATGTATTAAACCATGCATTTGTCGCGAATGGCGCAGGCGTAATGAATCGTAAGTTGCCTGGCTTTGATCTACCGCAGGTCGCAGTCGATGCCCGCTTCGGCGCAGTACGATTCGAACCACTCGATTACTTCCTTGTGGTACGGAATACCAGTTTTTAGGCGTTCCTTCTCATCCTCGTCTTCCCTGAGACCTGCGTACAAGACCCGCTCGAATCCTTTTGCTGGCGGAACGTCGACGATGTACTGCAGTAGAGTGTCCATATCGTCTTTAAACTTCTCGGTATCGGTGAAGGCTTCGATGTCGTACGCCTGGAAGAAGTGTCCCCCGGGATTACCGTGTACAGGCCCTGAACCAAAACCAGATAGTTCGTTACAAATAATTTCGTTCATCAGCGCCAGGCCGAAACCTTTGTGCGATCCGTTCTCGCGAGTCCCACCGATGTGCAGTAAGTAATAGTCCCCGGTATCGGGTGGCGGAACTTGCTCAAGAATCGGCTGCCCCTCAAGATCAGTAACCCAGCCACCTTCAATATCCGCACCAATACGACGCGCAAGGCCGATCTTATTGTTTGCAACCTGAGTAGTCGCAACATCGAACAAGAAGGGCGGCATGTTCCGAGCCGGAGCAGCCCACGCGATTGGGTTCGTGCCCATAACGGGTTTTGAACCGAACGGCGGAACGGTCTGGAGAGATCCGCCAGCAGTCATGCAGTGGCCGATCATTCCTTGCTCAGCTGCCATCATTGCGTAGTAGCCACAGCCAGCCAAATGACCTGAGTTTTTCACTGCAACGGCCGCCATACCGAACTCTTTTGCCTTGTCGATTGCCACTTGCATTGCCCACGGACCTACGTGGATCCCAAGCGCACCATCTGCATCGACAGTCATGGTCGTTTTCGTCTCTCGTTCAACTTTGAACTTAGGCGTCGGGTTCAGGTCTTTCGAACCATATTCAGCCGCGTATCGACGGAGTCCGTTCGAAACGCCGTGAGATTCCACCCCGCGAAGATCGTTCTTGATCAGAACATCGGCTGAACTCTCAGCCTCGTCAGCTGGCACACCACTGTGCCGCAGAATTGCCTCGGTTGCGGCCCTGATGCCTTCTACAGCAACGTACACACGATCTTGTTCGGGAACTTTAAAGCGTTCGAGCATTAAGTTGAGTCCTTTTGATCAACAGATGTCTGATAAGAGATATTGGCGGCGGCACCACTTTACTTGAAAAGCCCTAGCGCAGGTGGCATTCGATGCCCGCTTCGGCACAGTACGACTCGAACCAGTCGATTACTTCAAAGTGGTAGGGAATGCCATCTTTTAGGCGCAATTTCTCTTCCTCATCTTCTTTGAGACCCGCATACAAAACACGTTCATATCCTTTGGCAGGCGGCACATCGACAATGTACTGAAGCAGTGAATCCATGTCATCCAGGAATTTTTCAGTGTCGGTGAACGCCTCAATGTCGTACGCCTGAAAGAAGTGCCCACCCGGAATACCGTGAACCGGACCCGGACCAAATCCAGATAGTTCGTTGCAAATAATCTCGTTCATCAACGCGAGACCGTAGCCCTTGTGCGAACCGTTTTCTCGGGTTCCGCCAAACGGCAGCATGAAGTACTCACCCGGTGGAGGAGTGTCGACCGGCTCCATGATCGGCGTTCCTTCGGAATCGGTGATCCAACCCGGCTCAACTTTCGCTCCAGTGCGTCGGGCGAGGGCGAGCTTATTTCCAGCTACCTGCGTGGTTGCAATATCGAATAGAAAAGGTGGCATTTTTCGCGCAGGTGCAGCCCATGCAACTGGGTTCGTACCCATGACTGGTCTCGACCCGAATGTCGGCACTGTTGAAAGAGTGTTTCCTGCCGTCATGCAATGACCGATCATGCCCTGATCGACAGCCATCATTGCATAGTAGCCGCAGCCTGCAAGGTGGCCCGAATTGATAACTGCCACCGCTGCCATGCCGAACTCTTTCGCCCTGTCGATCGCCTGCTGCATCGCCCAAGGACCAATATGTGTACCGAGCGCACCATCTGCATCGACGGTCATGGTCGTCTTCGATTCTCGTATCACCTTGTACTTGGGAGTAGGGTTGATCGTCTCGGTACCGTACTCCCGAACATACCGCCGCATGCCGTTCGACACACCGTGCGATTCGTTTCCGCGCAGATCGTTCTTCATCAGTACGTCGGCTGATACTCCGGCGTCTTCGTCCGAAACACCGTTGTGCCTGAATATCGCCTCGGTCACGGCTCGCATCCGCTCTTGCGGAACATAAACACGATCTTTTTCGGGAACTTTGAAGCGTTCGAGCATGAGGGTAAATCCTTATAGATTCGCAACCAGCCAATGATGACGATGGGTAGCGGCAACACTGTACATGCTCCCAAACGCTATTTACGCTCGACAAATCTGCGCTAGACGATGTGTTCATCCCCTGTTAGGTAGCCGCCTGATTGGCACTATCGAACGTCCCAATCAGTAAACTAAATAACTGTCAGTCCGCCATCTATCACGAAGTTCGCTCCGGTTGCATACGAAGCATCCTCGCTAGCAAGAAACGTTATGAACGGTGCGATGTCTTCCGGCGTACCGAGGCGATTTAGCGGCACACGATTCACGGCAGTCACCTCTCGACCTTGCGGATCGGGATGATCTTCATGATCGGGCGTTCGTTCGAGTGCTCCTGGGCAGATGCTGTTGGCTCGAATGCCTTCATCTCCGTAGTGGACGGCGATATGGCGTGCCAAATTCACGAGTCCGGCCTTGCCGGTTGAATACGAGACGTTTGGCGTTGTTCCGGTCAGTGCGGTTACCGAAGCAACGATAATCACAACCCCACCTTCGCCCTGCTTCACCATTTGAGCAAGGGCGTACTTGCATGCGAAGTATTGCCCTTTGTAGTTCACATCGTGGGTGCGATCCCAAACTCCCTCGGGAAGCTCGTGCAAATTACGATCTTCGTTGTGCATCTGAATACCTGCGTTCGGAACGACGATGTCTAATCGACCGAATGACTCGACGGTTTGAGCAACCGCTGCTTCGACCTGTTCGGGGTCAGTAACATCAGTTTGAATCGCAACAGCCGATCCGCCACCCGCCGTTATCTCGGCAGCCACAGCGATCACGCCTTCAGCGGGAATTCCGGTAATAGCAACCGATGCCCCCTCGGCAGCCATCAGACGTGCAGTCGCCGCTCCGATACCA
Source organism: Chloroflexota bacterium (assembly GCA_018673955.1). GTDB lineage: Bacteria > Chloroflexota > Dehalococcoidia > Lucifugimonadales > Lucifugimonadaceae > Lucifugimonas. Next base: position 11,166 of record JABHBJ010000014.1, read on the forward strand.
GAACCTGCTCCGGTAATAAGCGCCACTTTGCCAGCAAGTTTTCCTTCGGACATGTTTTTCTCTTTCGATTCTTCTCTGCTTGGGGGTCGTAAGGTAGTTACACAGAGAAGCGCTAGTTCGAAGGCAAAAATCCTTCTCTCAGCGGGTGAACGATGCTCGGCGATATGTTACTCGGAGTAAGCTTCTTCGAAACCAAGATCAGGACTACAAAACTAGATGGAATTCAGAACAGACGAGCAGATAATCGCTCGCGCCCGCCAGATTGCACCCCTCGCAGATGCCGATCTCCCGCCGTTGATTAACCTCGTCCACGGTGTGAGGGAGTATTGCGATCTAATGGAAAGTCTGATGCCCGAACTTGGCGGCGATATCGACGTCACAAAGATGTCGCACAACATGGACGGTGATGCGTAATGGCCGCCAACCCTCTGCTGCTCTCGCTATCCGAGCAGGCACGTCTAATACGCGAAGGTTCAATTACGTCGGTCGAACTGGTTCAAGCTCATCTCGACCAAATTTCAAAGCTCAACCCACAACTGAACTCGCTAATTGCAGTCGATCCTGAAGGCGCTCTCGAACAAGCCGCCGAGATCGATGCCGCCCGCGACAGGGGCGAAGAGCTTGGGCCACTCGCTGGCGTCACCATCGGTGTAAAAGATGCAGTACCCGTAAAAGGCATGCCATGGACAATTAATTCTCGAATATTTGAGAACCGAGTGCCTGAAAATGACGCTCCAGCGATTGCCCGACTCAAAAATGCCGGCGCCATAATCATAGGCAAGGCCAACCTGAACGAATTCTTCTCTCGGCCTACCGAATCCGATCTCAACCCTCCGCCGTGGAATCCGTGGAACCCTGAACGAATGTCGGTAGGCTCATCAAGTGGCTCCGGTGCTGCTCTTGCTGCACGAATGGCAAGTGGCACGATCGGTGTCGATGGCGGCGGAAGTGTTCGGCTGCCCGCGGGAGCGCACAATCTATACGGAATCAAACCCACCCACGGACTGGTGAGTCGGATTGGTGTCGGACGAAGCGAACACAGCGAGATATGCCCGCTTGGATTCACCGCTCTCGATACGGCGATGATGCTCGAAGCGATGATCGGATACGAACCCGCCGACGATCTAAGTTGGGCGGGTGACGTTCCCGAATACGCGGCAAACATTGATGCCGATATCAGTGGTTGGAGAATAGGTGTTCCGCGAGCGTTTATCGATTCAGTGCCAAACGAATCTGAGGTAATGGAGGGCTTCGAAAAATTCCTAAGGAAACTCGAAGAGCTCGGCTGTGAGTTGGTTGAGTTCGACATTCAAGGGATGGCAGAAGCGCGGGCCGCAACGTTCCTGACTCTCTTCTCGAACTCCTACCAACGGCATCAGAAAACAGTCAAAGAAGACTGGGACACCTACGGCCCTCAATCTCGAGTGAACCTGCTTCAAGGCGCGTTCATGTCGTCTACCGATCTCATAAACGCTGGCGATGTTGGGCGGGCATTCAAAGCCTATTTCTCAAAGAAATTAGCTGATCTAAACCTGAAAGCGATCGCCACACCAACTTCTCCGTTTGCAACAGCCGAACGTTCGCGCCGACCTGGCGAACACTCCCGCGGCATAAACGCTTGCTACACGGCACCGTTCAACATCTCGGGTCACCCGTCTATCAGCGTTCCGGCCGGATTCGGAGAGGCTGGAATACCAGTTGGGGCAATGCTCACCGGCGAAACGCACGATGATCTGTCGCTTCTCCAATTGGCCCACGCCTACGACGAAGCGACGGGTTGGAGTCAACAATCTACAGCGCTATGAGTAGCCGGCAATGCCAGATCAACGCCCTGAAATAAGCGACAAACGCCGTACGCTTCTTGATGAAATCGGTCAGCAAGTAGTGCGCAGTCCACGATCGAAACCGTTACTGATAGCGGTCGACGGAGTCGACGGTGCAGGCAAGACGGTTTTCGCATCCGAATTGTCGGACACGCTTACGAAACTCGGGCTCGAAGTTATTCAGTCCAGCACTGACAATTTTCACAATCCAAAATCCTATAGATATCGTCGTGGTGAAAATTCTCCAAGCGGGTTTTACGAAGATTCGTTCAACTATGAGCAGATCAAATCTCTCGTCCTCGACCCGCTGAATTCAGGTGGGAATCGACAGTGCGTGTTATCGGCATTCGACCACACGACCGACTCGGCTCGATTGTCTTCAGAAATCTTGGTGAAAGAAAGCGCCGTATTGGTGTTCGACGGAATATTCCTAATGCGACCCGAACTTCGAAGTTTCTGGGATTTGTCGATTTTTCTGCGGGTGAGTTTCGCCGAAAACACCAAACGAACTGTGGTTCGAGATTTCAACCAGACTTCTTCGAAAGCAGAAACGGAAGAAGACTTTATTTCTCGTCACAACGTTCGGTACATAGCTGGGCAGCAGATGTATCTGGACCAAATCGACCCAGAATCACTCGCAGATATCGTTATCAACAACGAAAATCCTGCCGAACCCACGTTGATTACACCCACGTCCTGAATCACGCCAGCAACCACCGACTACGCCACGCTTTCGCCTTCGATTTGATCGCCCCTATATGATTGCTTTTGCGTTCGAGGCGTCCTGACCACAGTCAGTTAGATAAATCGTAAGGGGTTGGCCGAAGTATGATCGAGACTTTGCAAGACGTTCGAGAGACCGTAATAGCGATGCTCTGCGCAGAGCTCTCATGTTCAGAATCTGAACTCACCGATAGTCAGGTTCACATCACTGTCCGAAAACCCGACGCCCACAAAGATGAAGCGCATCGATTATTCGACCCCCACCCCGGCAAAATCGGTATTGCATCGCTCGGACGAGGCGGCATCGTATGTGTAGATGAAGGGCATCTTGCATGGGCAGAAGAAGTGTTCAGACCCGCCCCAACATCGGATCGTGACGAATTGTTCATGCCCGATCGCATGGGCAAGATGGCAGAGCTCGTAAGGCCAGAAGGGATCGTTCTATACGGTCCCTTTCCACGATTCGCCGTATCGCACAGCACTGTGACTCACGTCGAAGCACCCGCCAGCTACAGCGTGCGGGTTGTCGATCAAAAAGGCGCCGATGCCATTGGCCAGCGTGCTCGATGGCACAACGCTATCTACAAAGATCCAACCGAATCGGCACGACCAACCATGATCGCGGCCATCGCCGAACGTGAGGGTGAAATCGTAGGCGTGTGCGGAGCTTCTGCCGATTCTCCATTCATGTGGCAACTCGGAATCGACGTCGCACCAGAACATCAAGGGCGCGGACTAGCTCCAGCGCTCACGTCGGCAGTGGCAGAAGCCGTGCTCGATGATGGCAAACTTCCCTACTACGGCACATCGGCAACGAACATACCTTCTATGAGAACTGCCCTCGCTGCGGGGTTCAAACCCATGTGGGTGGAGGTATTATCTCGACCGGCAGACAGCTAATAGTCTGAACGACTACCGAGTCGACCAATACCCTTCTGGCACGATCACACTGAGAGAGAATAATGAGATTCGCCATCCTCGGCATTTCGCACGAGACCAACACCTTTTCCAAGGTCCCAGCTACTTACGAAGAATTCGAGAAGGCGACTATCGCCCGCGGACAAGAAATTGTCGATATGTACGGCGAATCTCAGTACACCATCTCGGGCTATCTACAGGGTGCCGAAGAACTCGGATTCGAAGCTGTACCGCTGATGTACGCCAACACAGGCCCTATCGGAACCATCACCAAAGATGCCTACGACCGGCTCTCCGGCGAAATGCACCAACTACTCCGTGATGAAGGCCCGTGGGACGGCGTCCTAATCAGCAATCACGGTGCCGCTGTGTCGGAAGAATTCCCTGACATGGATGCCGAATTTACTCGTGTAGTACGAGAAATTGTCGGCCCTGACGTACCCGTTGGTGTAACTCTCGATATGCACGCCAATATCTCGAAAGACACCGTCGCTAACACCGACGTCTGCATCGTTTGGCGAACATGCCCGCACCTCGACACCAAGTTGCGGGGTCGCAAAACAGCCGAACTTATCTATCGAACTGCCCTGGGCGAAATCAAGCCTACCCAATTCATCGAGATGCCCCCGATGCTCGTAAACATCGTCAAGCAATTCACAGGCCAAGAGCCGATGCTGAGCCTTGTCGACGAATGTGTCGCAGCCAACGAAATCGAAAACGTGCTCGACACATCGATCGCCGAAGGCTACCCATACGCCGACGTTGAAGAAATGGGCATGTCGTGGATCACGATAACCGATGGCGATGCTGAACTCGCTGAGAAGACTTCGAAAGACCTTGCAGCCGCAGCTTGGACCAAACGAATTGATCTCAACAAGCCGGTTGCCAGCATTTCAGACGCACTAACTCAGGCTGAAGAACGTTACGTCGGGCCTAAACCTGAAGGCGTTGAGAACTTCATGCCAACCGATGGTTCTGCCCTTGCTGAACCCGAGAAGAGTGAACATTCGCATCTCGGACCGATCGTTCTGATGGACGTTGGAGACAATATCGGTGGTGGATCTTCTGCCGACTCGAC